>JAGQRE010000009.1 GCA_020425695.1 Planctomycetota bacterium | reverse complement strand
GTATTGGCGCCCCGCGCCACCGGGGAGGGGCGTTACGGCGGGGGCTGTGAAAATCCAGCCGCTCCCTTGCGGTCGCGGTTCTGTTAACGTCAACCGCCCCCTTTTGGGGGCGGTTGTTGGTGGTTGGCTTTACTTGCTCGGTGTGACCGGGTCTTTCTTTTCTTGCGTGACCGGGTCGCCGTATCCCTCGCGCCACGGGCCCTCGGTTTCGCCGAGAATCCAGAGACCGAGGCAGGTTCCACACAGCTTGCCGAAGCTTGGGTGGCCAAGCCAGGTGCCGTCGTCGTACTTGGTCAGCATCAGCGCCTTCGTGCAGATCTCGTTGATCTCGTCGTACGTCTTGCCGCCGACATCCTTGGCCGCGAGAAGGGTGTGATAGTGCCCGTACATCCAGTAATAGGCCGCGTTGAAGTTGCGGTCAAAGTTGTGGGGTGAGCCGCGCTTGCCCGGCGGGGCGTAGTACTCCATGCGGCGCACGGCATCCAGCTCACCACGGTACATGGTCCACTGGTTGATGATCTTCTTGAGGTCCGACTTACTGCGGCGGAACTCTTTCAGGCGAACGAGGGCCAGCTCACAGATTGCGTTACGTCCCTGGCAACCCTTGACGTCGAGCCCCGGCTGCCCGTGTTCCTTGCTGCCGCCGCGGTAAACGTAGGTTTCCATGCCGCCGTTCTGGGCATCTTCGACGCGCAGTGAGTTCAGCAACGAGGCGGCCGACTTCAGCGGGTCGCGCAGCGCGCGGCTCAGCCCCTTGATCTTCATGTCGCTTTGGACATCCATCAGAACCAGCACGGCCGCAGCCGTTGAGAAGCTTGGGGACTCACCCATCTCCGGGTAATAGGCCCAGCCGCCCTCTTCCTGTTCCTCGCCGCCGGACGTCTCCGTGCGCTTGGGCAGCTCATAGGTGACGTCGACTTCTGCGTTCTTGCGCATGACGGTGAATGTCACTTCCTCGCCGGCACTGAGCTTCCAGTACAGCGGGCGGAAGATCATCAAGTTCGAGGCGTCGTTGCCGTTGATCTTCATGATCACGTCGCCCTTCTTCATCCCGGCTTTCTCGGCAGCACCACTCTTCGTGAGCTCCGAAACGTACACCTGGAAGCGGTTGTTGATGTCAGGCTCCCACGTGAGGTCGAACGGCTGCGGCGTCGGCTCGGCAACCATTTCGGCTTCCATCTCTTCGCCTTCGCGAATCCACTTCACCATGTACGGCTTGCCGCCGGCCACGGTACCCGCGAAGTCGTACAGGTGATCCAGACCCAGAATCGGTGTGTCGCCGATCCAGGTAACGCGGTCGCCTTCTTTCAGCCCGGCAAGCCCGGCCGGTGAGCTTGGCGGCGCGACGGAAACCACGACGCCGTTGTCGTCACCCTTGTCTTCTTCTTCGATACCGAAGCCGAACCAGCCTTCGGGTGAGCCCGCGGCCTCAACCTTGGCGCTCTTCTTGCGTTTCTTTTCGCCGCGCAGGACCTTCAGGCGGATATCGTCGCCCGGTTCAATGCTGCGCTCGAGTTCACGGAACTGCTCGATCTTGGAAATCTCGTCGCCGCCGACTTCGTAGATGATGTCGCCGATTTCAAGCTCGCCCTTGCAGGGGCTGAACGGCAGGAAGCCTTCCACGATTGGGCCTTCGCCCACGCCCGGGTTCAACTTCAGCCCGAGGTAGCCCGGCCAGATCTGCTTCAGCGTAATGTCCTTCTTGTAGTCCTTGGCGCCTTCGCGGCGGATGCCGATGTTGACCTTCTGCCCGCCGACCCACTCCGTTTCCTGCATGTAGTAGTCGAGGGCGTTCTCGACGCGCAGACCTTCGGCTTCGCAGATGCGGTTGCCGGCCTGAAGCCCTGCTTCGTCGGCTGCGCTGCCGGGTTTCACGCTCGTGATCAGCGCGCCGCCGCGATAGTCCTCATCGGTCGGTGGCGCAAGCACGACACCGAGCTTGCTGGGCATGGCGGCATCGCGCATGCGGATGCTGACGCGTGCGCGGCGTTTCTTTTCAAGACGCGGGGCGTCACTGTTGCTGAGCTGCAGGCGCAGCAGCCCCTGTACCAGGCGGCGGCATACGGCCCGCAATTCGGTGCGGTATTCTTCATCTTCGGTTGCCATGTACTCAGCGTGCAGAAACTTCAGACCCAGAGTGTAGCGCCAGTTGGCGTACCACACTGCGAGCGGAAGCTTGCCGCGATAGACACGGTCGATCACGAACTGGGCGGCCGCGTCGATCGCCTTGCCGATACGCTCCGGGTCAACGGCGATGTGGCGGCGCAGGGCATAGCCCGCGAGGCTGGTGGCCGCGATGGCGTCAACGGCCTGGTCGGCCGTCTCAGACAGTAGCGTACCGGACAGGACAACGTCCCAACTGCCGTTTTCGTTCTGGTGATCGAGCACGTAGTTGACGGCCTTCACGATGGCCGCGCGGACGTCTTCGGTCTTGGGCATGTCGCCCGACAGGTCAAGCGGCGGGTCCGGCTTCCAGCCCGCCGGCAGCGAGCCGTCACGCCCCTGCAGTGGCTGAACGCCGCTGGCGGGCATGCCCGGGTCAAGCAGGATTCCCATGGGCGTGCTGTCGAGTTGTTCCGCGTTGAAGACGGGCAGGGTGGCGAGGTCCGTCGGCAACTGGGTCGCGACTTCGGCGACGTCAGGCTCAGGCGCATCGTACTGCGGCGGCGCAGCGTTTTGCACGGTCGCCGCGTACAGGAAGAGTGCGCCGATAGCGAGCGGCAGCAGCAGAAGTCGTTTCATACGAATACCCCTTGTAGCCATGACGTAGCCAAACTGGTTGGCGTTTCGTTTTGATGTGCTTACAGGCAGTGGTGACGTGTTTCAGTAGTACGAAGTTCCCGAAAAACTCAGAAGAAAATTCGTCAGGATTGGAGATCTGCCGGAACGCACTTTAACTCGCGAAGTCATGCGGAACAGAGAAACATTGCTGATTTGCGCATCGCCGCACAGGCGAAGCCGACCTCTCGCGAATCCGCAACAAGTGGCAGCCAACCCAAACGCTAAGCGGCTGGGCGCCTACGCGCGCGTAATATGGTCGGCGAGGGCCCGTTGGCGGATGCCGGTGTCGATGGTGCTGTCCTGCCTTGGGTTGATGGCGCGAATCAGGTCGGCGATCAACACGTCGAGGTACCCGACCACGGCGCTGTTGAACAGCGGCTCATCAAACGCCGAACCGAACTCTTTGCTCATGGCCCGCAGCACGGCCGCGCACTGCTGGTTGCTGCGTTTCAGGTGGCGCTTCAGCAACGTGTCCAGCGTCAACTGGCGCTTGATGCGGTCCGGCATGTTCAGCGCCTCGGCCACGACGTCGCGCACACGCAGGAAGTACACGTCAAACTTGCTGCTGTTTTTGGCGCGCACGGAACGCACGACGGCGCCACGACCGGGGCCGTCCTCACCGCACATCCCACAGGTTTCGGCCCCCGCATGCGGGAACAGCGCATCACAGTTCGCGCACATCGGGTGAACGCGGATCAGCGCTTCGACGGCGTCGTGCGTCGGGGCAAGCTTTGTGCAATGGCGCAGGCTGCGCGAGGCCGAGTCGAGCTGCCCAAGCTGAATCTGCGCGCGCGTGCGGCGCACCCACAGCTCGATGTTAATCGGGTCACGTTTCAGCCCGCTGGCCGTTGCGTGAAGCACGCCCTCGTGGTTCTCGTTCTGGCGCAGGAAGTCAGCCAGTGTGCGCCAGGTATCGATTCGGTCCGGCGCGGCGACGGCCACGCTGCCAAGGCGCGCGATGACTGATTCACGCCGCCGGGCGACTTGAGCCTCGCCGCCCGTCTGGTTAGCCCAGGCCCGGCGGGCCAGCTCAAGCTCGACCGTGACCGGGTCAAGCCGGCGCGCCTCGTTCAGCACGCTTTCGGCCTTAAGTGCGTCACCCACCATCACGGCCCGGCCGCTTTGGTTCACGAGTTCAACAATCGTGTCTTCGTGGTTCTCGCCCACCGCACTTCATCTGATAATAGGTAACAAAAGGTGCGTTAATGTACCTGATCGCACAGACGGGGAACATCCCCTTTCAATCTGTGCGTTTCCCCCCACGGACAGCTTTCGATCCGCGAGTTAGCATGGCGCTGACTTGCCAAAGGACACTGCCATGCCGAAACGAACGACGATCCGCGATATCCAGGCCAAGGCCAACGATGGTCAGAAAATTTCCATGGTCACGGCCTACGACGCCTTCAGCGCCAAGCTGGTTGAAGAAGCGGGCATCGACATAGCCCTCGTGGGTGACAGCGTCGGTACAACCTTGCAGGGTCGCAACGACACCCTCGGCGTCGAGATGGAGGATATGCTGTACCACGCCGAGATCGTCGCACGCAGCACCGAGCGCATTCTGGTCATCGGCGACTTGCCCTTCGGCAGCTACCAGGTCAATGAAGACGAAGCCATGCAGAACGCCGTGGCCTTCCTGAAGGCCGGCGCCCACGCCGTGAAGCTTGAAGGCGGAGCCAGCGTGATGCCGATCATCGAGCGCATGTGCGAGGCCGGCATCCCCGTGATGGGGCATCTCGGTTTCACGCCGCAGAGTGTGAACATCACGTCCGGGCCGCGCGTGAACAAGTCACGCGACGAGCTGATGGAAGACGCGGAAAGCCTCGCCGACGCGGGCGTGTTCGCGCTGGTGCTTGAGATGGTACCGGCGAAGATCGCACAGGAAATCACGAACGCGGTGGGCATACCCACGATCGGTATCGGCGCCGGGGCGCACACCAACGGGCAGGTGCTGGTGTTCCACGACATGCTCGGCTTCAGCCCCGACTTCAACCCAAAGTTCCTAAAACGCTACATGGACTTCCACGGGCAGGCGTTAGGCGCACTAAAGCAATACAAAGAAGAAGTCGAGCAAGGCAAATTCCCCGGCGAAGAACACAGCTACTAGCCTACGACTAGACAGAAGGGGTAGGGCATGACACTGGTAGTCGCCCAACTGGTCGATGGCAACATCTACTTCGTTGCGGACTCAAGAGTCACTGAAACCCAACTGGATAATCGCCCGGAGCCTTTCACTCACGGCCTTATCAAGATTCAACTCTTCACAAGGTTCTGCTGCATCGGCATCTCAGGCAACGTTAACGCTGCCGACGCCTGCATTCGTCGCTATACGGGAGAGGTTCTTCCGCAAACGACCAAGCGCACCAAGGTGACGAGACTGGTCGAGTGCAGCGCCGACTTTGAAGAAGCCACCTTGAAGTTCTTCATTGAGTACTTCCGTGGGAACTCCTCCTCTGTCTCCGACCCAGGGTTTGATCTTATCCTCGGATTGGTCCGTCCCACACCTGTACTGCACTCTTTCAAGAGTGGCAATCACACACAATCAGACCATTGCTGGATCGGTGATAAGGCGGCCAGAGACAGATATCTGGAGTATTACCAAGAACGGATGCCCAAAGAGCCTTCAAGTTATGGCTCAGTCATGAGGACTTCGACGCAAAACCAACACCTATCTCGGCACAAAGCACAACTGAGATCGAAAGAGCACGAGTCTTTCCAAAAGATGCAGACCGCAGTAAAGCGCGTGATTGATGACCCAAGCCAGCCGTCGGTTGGAGGATTCCGCGTCGCGGCGTATTCGAGCCCAGACGGCTTCTTTTACGACGATTATGCCGACATCATGTCGGCTGACAGAGATATTGACAGTTCACACGCAATTCACTTTTCACCATCCTATAACTTGCCCGAAGCATGCACGCTCGTCCTACCCGGCTCCTCCAACAATAGTGACGTAACGGCTGTCATATTCACGCCCTCAATCGTCCCATTAGGCGAACCGATACAGAGTCTCCGGGACAGCAGCCGCGGAGATGTGAGACCTAGAAGTTCATGCACTGGTCTGGTCCGGAGGTGGAAGGCGCTGAAGTTCGTGAATACCGACAGGACCGCCGAAGACAATCTCCACCAGCAAAGTGGAATCGAATCATGCCTCAGTTTCGGACACTTCGACAAAGAGAGTAGTTCTTGGTGGTTTGGTGAACCTCCCCCTATACGGCTCCACAAGATGGCAATCGAAAAAGCCAACAAGTTCAACGCGGCGATTTCGGACGTCACTGTGATTACGCCCAGACTTAGAGCGGACTCGCGCACTGCACTGCGAGCAGTTCGGCGAGCATTTCACGCCGAACCACGCGAATTGAGCTTACTCGGGGTGTGGGGTGGCCTGCTGTGTATGCGCGCGAACATCATTGGCAGTGTCGACGCGAGACGCTGCTGGACAATTGCGTCGGAGATTCTCTCTCAGCACCAATCGCTGGGCGCTGACGACCCACTGGCGATGGCATTCCTCGGCTGGTCATTAATTGAATGTGGAATGGCTAAGCCAGCCCCCAGGAACGCTGACGAGAGTTGTTCGCGTGGCGTGGACTACCTGTTCGAAGCTTCAAAGAGCTGCCTGCCGCCACTGCCTGCATTCAACCGGTGGGTCGGAACGATGGTGCTGCTGTCACCCGCGATCTACGGCAAAGCACGCTTGAAGAAGCACGTAGCTCAAGCACTCGAAACGCTAGAGACAGACCGAGAGAAGCAAGAAAATCAGCATCCTGGGTTCCTGTGGAACACTCTGATGCTGAGGTTCCGCTGGGTATCTCTTTCGCCTGAAGCAAACACGGATGTGTATTGGCAAGAGACAGCAAGAATCGCAGCAATTCTCGTCTTGCAAGACGACGCTAACCCTTTGGCAAACGTATGCCTCGGTTGCGCCATGGGGTTCCAAGCTACACGAGTGCCGAGTTCAAGACGCACGCTACTGGCGCATTCGGCAGTTCCATATCTGAGCAAGGCATACGAAGCACTGGACATCGAACATGTTCTGAACTTCAGATTCGTCAATATCGTCTATGCCCTATGGGAGGACCTGAAGACTTCCCGCTCTGGTCCTCCGCTTTTGAAAGAAGCCGACGCCCGGCTCGAACTAATGGCAGGCTCCCAGATTCAAGCCGGGAGAGTTAAGGCACTGCGATCACTCAGAGCATCGCACGTCAAGGGCGGTCAGGCGCATCGCGACTAGTCGCGTTCTGCACACAAACAGTATCACTACGGCTCGATCAGGAAGTGGTAGCCGCGTTTGATGTAGCTTTCGATTTCGGCCTGTGTCCGCGCGAGGGCTTCGCGGTGTAGTTTGGTGCGTTGCCGGGGTGGGATGCTTTCGAGGTTGCGCCTGCGCGGTAGCAGCCACTCCATCTTGGCCATCAGCTCATTGGGCAACGCCTGCCAGGCCTTCTCGCACTCGGCGCTTTCCTTCTTTAACACCGTGTTGTCACCCACAAGCCGGGCGATCATCCCGCGGTGCAGATGCAGCATTACTTGCAGTAAGTGCTTCGACTGAATGTTCGGCGGGCTGGCGCCTACGATTTTGTCAAAGTCCGCGACGCCGCGCTTGCGCCCCTTCAACAGGTCAAGCACAAGCTGCGCCAGGGCCGGGTCGTACTCGTTGGCGGGCACGGCGTCCGGGGGCTCACCAATCACGCGGCGCAGGCAAAGCTCGAGGTGATCCGCATTCTCGGTGTGTACCGCATAGCGAATCATCAGGCGCGCCTTCCCGGTCGTGATCTCCCCGAAATCCAGCGTCTGTTCAAACGACCACATACCGGCCTGATAGTGCATGGCCGTGTAAACGATGCCCGCGAACTGATGGTCGTCGCGCTGGGGCGCATAGTAACGCGCGGCCTTCTCAAGGGCGGTGCGCACGTCGCCAAGCTCGGCGTCGAAGTGCGCATCAAGCAACCCTAGCTGGCTCATCACAGGCAGGTCGTCAAGCTCACCGCCTGCAAGGCTGATGCAGGCCCGGGCGATACGCCGCGCCTCACTGACGCGCCCGGTGTCGCGCATCGACATAGCGAGATTTCGCGCCATCACCAGCCCCTCCTGTGT
Source organism: Planctomycetota bacterium (assembly GCA_020425695.1). Lineage (GTDB taxonomy): Bacteria > Planctomycetota > UBA8742 > UBA2392 > UBA2392 > JACKID01. The sequence goes on along the minus strand of JAGQRE010000009.1, from coordinate 48,287 downwards.
ACGAATGCGCCCGTCAAGCAGACGGCGCGCCAGCACCCGGCGGTCGAACTCAACGGCTTTCTCCATGTCTCGCAGGTAGTAGGCGTAGCCGCCTTCGCGGGCATCCAGAATGTCGAGCAACTCTTCGTCGGTGGTCAGGCGCGACAACTGCTGGGCCGTCAAACGCAGCGAGCCCGCGCGGTCCATGTCCATGCGATCGAGCGCTTCGCCGAATTCTTCGAGCACGCCGCGCAGTAGTGTGCGTGTCTGGACGTTCAGTTTCTCTCTCAGACGATCGAAAGCCTCCATCGAATCGCTGAGTTCGCGCAGCGTTTTGCGATCATGCTGTCCGGCCACGGCGCCGATACGCATGCGCGACACAGCGTTCATGGTCTCAACCAGTTCAAGCAAATCGGCGCCCATGCCCGCGATGGGCTCGCGCACTTCGCTGCGCAACATGCCGCCGCGACCCTCAATCAACCACATGGGGCTGACCTGGAATTCGCTGACGAGAGCCGCACAGAACTCGGTCGGTACTTTGCCTTCGCGTAAATAGCGATGGACGTTGGCCGGTGCACTGTCGGTGCGCCGCGCGATCTCGGCCTGCCCGAAGCGTGCCGCCAACTGTTTCAGGCGCGCCCGCAGCTCAGCGCCGTGTTTTCGTTTTTCGAAGCCCATGGCTTTGTATTCGAAAAATGAAACGCCACATGCGCAAGCCCACACTGAAAGTTTCTATTTTTCGATACGCTTGCCTGCGTAGCCAAATTGGCCAATCGAAGGAGGCAGTCGTGAAAACCCAAAGTCTCATGTTTCTGGTAGGCGTCTTACTTTGCACCAGCGCGTTCGCGCAATCGGGCACATGGACCCGCGAAGGCACCTGGAAGGTACCGTCAGAGCACGCGTCGGTCGTCTTCAATAACAAAATCTGGATCACCGGCGGCACCAACGAGCGCGGGTATGACTATGAGTCGATCCGCTGTTCAACGGACGGCACAAACTGGACGAACGCCGGCCAGGCCCCGTGGGGTGCGCGCGTCGGGCACACGCTGGCGGTCTTGAACGGGCGCATCTGGTTGATGGGCGGGCGCGACGCGAACTACGTGCGGCAGAACGACGTGTGGTCTTCGGCCGACGGCGTGAACTGGACGCAGGAAACGGCAGCGGCCGCATGGACGCCGCGCATGGATCACGCCAGCGTGGTCTTCAACAACCGACTGTGGGTTATCGGTGGCTTTGCTAGCGGCGGCGGCGGCGGCGATGCGTGGTCATCTGCGGACGGCATCAACTGGACGCTTGAGACAAACGCTGTCGGCTGGGGCAGCAAGTCCACACACAGCGCGGTCGCCTTCAACGGCAAGATCTGGGTCACCGGCGGCGACAATGACTCCGCCGAAGTCTGGTCGTCACCTGACGGCATCGCCTGGACACTTGAGACCTCAACACCCGGCTGGGCAGGGCGCGAGAATCACACCAGCGTCGTGCTGAACGGTGAAATGTTGGTAATCGGCGGCTATTCGGATTCGATCGACGAGGTGAAAAACGACGTGTGGTCGTCAACCGACGGGCTGAACTGGACGGCAAAGACAACGCAGGCGGGCTGGGGCGGACGCCGAGGGCACACATCCGTCGTGCTTGGCGGCAGTGTGTATGTGATAGGCGGCTCGTACATTGTGCTACAGACGAGCCAGCTCACGGTTTTCGCAGTGTGCGACAACGACTGGGCATCAAGCGACGCTGTGAACTGGACGCAGGCCGGGGGAAACACTTCGTGGATCGGACGACATGACTTCAGAGCCGTTGAGTTCCGCAGCCGTATGTGGGTCGTGGGCGGCTCAGTGCGCCATGCGAGTGGGGTTTCAAACCTGATGAACAACGAGGTCTGGTCTTCGGCAAACGGCCGGGACTGGCGCTTCGAGACAATCGCACCGTTCGGCGGGCGCACGAACTTTGCGCTGGCATCATTCAACGGGAAGCTCTGGGTCATTGGCGGCTACGGCGTTGATGCCGATAACGGCGAGGGCACCTGCAACGATATCTGGTCCACCGTCGATGGAATCAACTGGACTTTGGAAACCGCCAGCGCCGCATTCAGCCGACGCGAAGCTGTCACCGCCGTTGAGTTCAACAATCGGCTGTGGCTTGTCGGCGGGCTGTCAGACTTCGGCATTCTGTACAACGAGCTGTGGTCTTCCGCAGACGGCGTGAACTGGACGCTTGAAACCAACACCGCCGCATGGGGCGTACTTGAGCGCCGAAACTACGCGGTCACCGTATACAACAACCGCATGTGGGTGGCAGGTGGCTGGGGCAACAACGCGGGTATACGCACTGAAGTCTGGTCTTCGGCGGACGGCATCAACTGGGTGCTGGAGCAGGCGAATGCACCGAACCTGCCGAAGCAGAGCTTCACGCTGACAGCCTACGACAATCGTATGTGGGCTATCGGCGGGTTCGCGCCGGTAAGCTGGACCTTTCTCCAGTTCCCGACAACCGAAGTCTGGAGTTCAACCGACGGCGTCAACTGGACGCAATGGACGGGCAACATTCCGTGGTCGGAGCGCGGACGCCACGAAGCGCTCGTATTCAAGGGCAAGCTGTGGCTGCTTGGTGGCATCGGCGAAGAAGCGTCGCACGACGACGTCTGGTCGTTCGAAGTCGATTCGCCGCCCAGCATCACCAGCACGGCGCCAACCCAGGCCAGTGTCGGCAGCGTCTACACCTACGACATTACGACCAACGGCAGCCCGACCCCCACGCTGTCAATCTCCGGCCAGCCTGCCTGGCTTACACTGAACGGCAACACGTTGTCCGGCACGCCGGCGGTGACTGACATCGGCACCACCGCGACGATCACGATAACTGCCACCAACGCGGCCGGCACAGATGACCAGCTCTTTCAGATCGACGTTTCGCACTCACCGGTCATCACCAGCACACCGCCGGCAACAGCCACTGTCGGCATGCCCTGGACGTACCAGATCGTGGCAGGCGGGACGCCGACGCCGACAATCACGGCCACGGGGCTGCCGGGCTGGCTGACCCTCAGCGGTAGCACGCTGGCGGGCGTACCTGGTGTGGGCGACCTTGGGTTGTCGGGCAACATTGACATCACGGCGACGAACAGCGCTGGCGTTGCTTATCAGTCGTTCCAGATCAGTGTGATCGGCGTGGCGCCGCAGATTACCAGCTCGCCGGTACTCACGGTCGTCGAGAGCACGCCGTACAGCTACACGGTGACAGCCACGGGCATGCCGTTGCCGACGCTCTCAGCATCGACCTTGCCGGCATGGCTGAGTTTCGACCCGGCCACGGGCATCTTGTCCGGCACGCCCGCCATGAGCGACGTCGGGACGACAAGCCTGATCACGATCACCGCCTCCAACAACTGGGGACCAAACGCCAACCAGACGTTCAGCATCGAAGTGCAGCCGCCGTTCACAGTCGGCGGCGGCGGAAGCAGCGGAGGCGGAGCCGGTTGCAGCAGCGGCACCGGCAATCACGCACCTGCGCTGCTTGGGTTGCTAGGACTGGTCGCACTGGCATACCGACGCCGCAAGTCAACACAAAGGCGGTAGGTAGAACCGGAAAGCGGAAAGGGGTCGGGCTCCGAAGGTGCCTGACCCCTTTTTCAGCCCTCTCGCCAAGTCCGCCAAGCCCGCCAAAAAGGCAAAGGCAATCCACAGATTTCATGGATTTCACAGAAAGGCTTTCTCTGTGATCTCCGTGTGCTCTGTCTTGAAACCCGAAACTCACGCCAAGGCGCTAAGCCGCCAAGAAAGCCAACTGCTGGTCAGGATTCGCAGGATGAAAACAGGATACGTTCACAACACAGCACGTGCTGCCGTTAACTCGCATCCTCCAAAATCCTGAACATCCTGACGCAGTAATGGCGATCAACGCGAGCGGCTGAATTTCAGATGCCCCGTTTAGTCTTCGTCTTCTCCTGATTGTTTGAGTTCTCGTTCGTCGTACCAGTCAATCATGAACTCAGCATTCAGGAGAGAAATGAGCTTGATCGTCTCTCTGGACAGGAACAGGAATGGCTCTTCAGCGCTAAGTAAATGGATGTACACGGCGACAGCGCATTGCGCCTTCATGCTCTCGAACTCTTTGGATGCTTTCGACAGATCACCTTTCAGCCTGCCAAAGAGCTGACGAACAACTTCATTGAGCTCGATGGTTGATATGCGTTCTGAGTCGATATACCAAGCGTGCTTTCCCGCATCGGGTCCCAGTCTTATCGGGCGCTCTCGGCTTGTGATTGTTGGCGACGTCCCAAAGACCCGAGATACAGAGTCAATGTCGAGTTCGGCGCCAACGACGGCAATCGTGCATCTGATGGTGGGCAACAAGTTAGAATCGATATCCGTCATGCAGTCCTCCGCTAATCGTGCTAACTACCGACTGGGAACTGTAATAGATTGAGGGTCTATTGGGCTAATTGCTGACCTTCTTGGAAACGAGCGATGAACAGCGTACCGGAGCCTCGCAAAGTCACCACTCCAGCGGACTTCTGGGGAATCGTTTCCGACGTGCAGGATGCGATTGCCCGTGGTTTGCTGGCACAAATTTATAACTTCACGTCGTCAAGCGAGCCATACTTACGAGTACAGGACCTTCAGGAAGGTGGCGTGGTCCCAGACCTTGTGGACATGACTTTCAAGGCGGTGCAGTCGTCCGACGTCTACAACTTGCAGGTTGAGACGTTCCACGGAGCCGGTGGGAGTTGGAAGCGAATAGGAAAAGAGTAGCGACAAGGCGACGTCACTCAATGTCTTTGCGTAGGAAACTTCGGGTGATCTTTTCGGTTTCTTCTTTGGTTAAGTTCGTTTCTTCGTTCGGGATCTCTTCGATTGCGAACGTCATGGCTGCTCGCCTCTTGGCGAAGTAGCGGCGCTTGGCCCAGGCTACTGGTGTCAGCAGGATCAGCATGCCCAGCAAGGGCGGGCCGGAGAACACCAGAATCTTCTCTACAAACAGCATGCGCGGGTAGCCCAGCGGTTGCCCGGGCGTGTCCGCGGCGGGCAACTGCACGGTGAATGGCGCGCCCTCTTCGCTGGCTGCCAATACTTCGCCGCGCGCGTCAATGGCAACTCCGCCGCCGTCCCAGACGCATATCTGGCGTGAGCCGCGAATCAACGCCTCGCGCCGCAACTCGCGAATCCAGAAGCGCTGCTGGGCCGGGTGCACGGGCTCGAGGTGCGTCGTGTAAATCTCTGTTGACCACGGCGTGGCCCAGTGGCTGTCCGACCGCAACGACGGATAGACACGCAACTCAAAGTTGCCGTCGACCACCAGCGGGTCGCTCAGCATCTCGCTGGAAGCATTGGCCCAGGTCTTCTCGGCCGACGGCGACGGTCTGCGTACGAACAGAAATGCGGTCGTTGATTTCTCACCGGCCAGAGTCATCACGAGCATCACGTGCTGCCGCTGCGCGACTTCACCGCCGCGGGCAATCCAGTCTACGCGCTCGGCCGCGTCCTTAACGTCGATCTGCCCCCAGACGACAATGGCCCGTCCGTCGTGTTCACCAAGGGCTTGGTCTGTCGCCCTGACAATGTCGCGCTGGTTCGGCACGACATGAAAACGCACGACGTCCTGATAGCTCTGCGTTGACGTAATCGTTGAGCCAACCCAGTCGGCGACGCCCGCCACCAGCAACACAAGCGCCATCACGATGCCCACCCAGCCGCTGCGTTTGGGCTCGCGCAGGCGCGGCGACATCAGCAACTCGGCGCAGATCCAGCCCAGCCCGGTCAGAATCCCGGCCATGCTCGCAAGCCCGAGCTTGGCGAAGATCGCCCTCATCAGCCCGCTCTCGATCATGCCGCCGCCCGGGATCAACGCGCGTGCGTCCGGTGGCAGCAGCCCCCAGAACGCCGTGGCCAGCACGACCATGACCAGCGGGCGCAGTACACGCGGAATTTTGCGACAAATCGGAAGCTCAATGGCGAAGAAGGCCAGCGCAGGCAGGGTGCCACCCGCGAGCCAGATCAGGGCGGGTGATACCCCTTCAACATCCAGCAGCCAGAACGACTGCAACACGGCGGCGGGAAGCAAACTCACGGTCGCCAACAACAGCGCACCCAACGCGCCTGCGCCGCGGCAGGCAATGCACAGCGGCACAAGCGCAACCCAGCCCAGCGCCCACATGCCTGCCATGTCACCGGAAAGATACAGCAGCGCGCTCGTCAGCAACGCCGGCAAGAGTCGGACAGGCACACTGCGCAGCCCGCCCAGTAACTCTTCACGTTCCAGGTTGTTCAGCAGCGCCAACTTGACCCCTATCAGCGCGTGTAGTACATGACTACGCTTGCCGCGCCGATGTTACACTATCGCGGGCATGGGGCGTGTCTATCCGCCGCCCACCTGAGAGGAGAGCCCGAATGGCACGCGCCATTCGTTACATGCTGATTATCGCCGTGCTGCTTGGGCTGACTGCCTGTGGCGGCAAGGTTCGTCGTGACTACGGCGGCGGCGGTAAGAGTGAAGCCCAGCTGCTGATCCTGCAGGACAGGCCGGCCGTAGAGCTTTCCATCTGGGAAGGCGCTATCGTATTCGATCTGCGTGATTACGACGCGTGGTCGCAGGGGCACATCCCCGGCGCCCGCCATGTTGACGTCGCAGACCTGAAGGCCGGGCGCGCCCTGCCTGAAGACTTGAACGCGCCTGTGTTGTTCATGGCTGACGGGCCGCTGGACTCACGGGCCGAGCTCGCGGCCGATACCGCCATCCAGCGTGGGTACACCAACGTGCAACTGTTCCCCGGCGGCTGGCGCGCATGGATTGGCGACCGCCCGGTTCAGGATTAGCAATTCATTACAGGCACGTCTTAAGTGGCATGGGCGCCCTAGCCTGCGGAGCAGGCTTACAACCGTTAGCCCCCGCCGTCAGGCGGGGGAATGGACGGCACGACTTCAAAGGCGCGGAGCGCCGACACAAAAGCGCACGACTCACCGGAAACCCGCATTGTTCCGGCGCTCCGCGCCTCTGGATTCTGCATTCGCCTGTTCCCCCGCCTCACGGCGGGGGCTAACAATTGTTCCGGCGCTCCGCGCCTGACTGCTGATTCTCTGGCGCAGAGGCCTCGGGCGCCCTCGCCCGTGTTTGCGTTTCCGCAACTAGCCCACGGGCGGGGGCGCCCGTGCCACAAACCGGGGCGCTCAAAGCTAGGATCGCGCACAGCGTTTACTATGCTGGTAGCAACCCTGCGGCCGGCCCCTGACGGCACCCCATGCGCTATTTTCCATTCGTGATTCTGTTGTTGATGGTCGGCTGTTCCAGCCAGCGTCGTGACTATGACTCCGACCCGTGGCGCGACTACGAGCCCCGCGACGACCGCACAACCTACGACGAAACCTATATCCCGCCGTCGCGCATGAACGCCGACCAACTGGTGGACCGCGCCCTGCGTGCCGAGCGCGACGGGCGGGACGACCAGGCCCGCGTTGACTATCAGCAGGCCTTCCGCCGAGACCGCTGGCACCCTCCCGCCAATGAGCGTTATCAAGACCTCATGCTGCGCAACGGCCTGTTCGACGACGTCTGGCAAGAGTATCTCGACCAGTGGCAGCAGAACCCGATGCGCGGCGACGCCTTCTGGTACCACGTGCGCCCGATGCTTGAGCGCCGGGCCGAAAGCCCCCTGCCCCTTGAGCGCGAAAAGAAACTCACGCCAGAGCAACGCAGCGAGATCCAGCAACTCCGGGGCGACGCCGCCCGCCTGCATGAAGAAGGCAACGACACCGAGGCGCTGGTCGCCGTGAACAAGGCGCTGGAAATCGCAGGGCTGCCCGACTTGCACCGCCTGCGCATCGACCTGTCGCCGCCCGAAGACTACGACGCGCTGCTCAGCGAGTACGCCGAACGGGCCGAGGAAAACCCGGCCAGCGGCGACGCCCTTTACCTGCACGCACACGTGTTGGCCTTCACAGACGCACCTGCGGCACTTGGGTTGCTTCGAGACAGTTGGGTAATTGAGGTACCGGGCTTCTGGCTACGTTTCGGGCTGGCTGAGGTCTGCCGCGATCTTGGCGACGCCGAGTTACAGCCCGGGATCGACGGCGACACCGACGCCGCCCGCTCGGCCGCCGGCTGGTACGCGGCCGCCGAAGCCTTCGCCCGCCGCTGCCTGACAGTCGAGCAGCAGCAGGAAGCCACAAACGCCCTGCTGGACTACGCAATGAAACAACTCGGGCGTCTGCCGTAGTCAGCGGTTCGAAAAAACAAAGAAGGCGCGGGGAAACCCGCGCCTTCTTTTCGTTCCTTACATCATCCGGTGTTAGTCAACTGTAACTGTACCGGCCGTTCCGGTGCCACTTGCAAGGGCTTCAACAACCGAGCCCGCTGCCTGCGTCACGTTCGCGCCTGCTGTCCCGGTGGCATCAAGGTCAACCGTACCGCCGTTGCCGTTGAGGGCCGCGCCGTTGGCGCGGACTCGGGCTGATGCAGTAAGAGTGACCGTTGCCGATGCAGCCGCAGTGAAGGCGGTATTGCCGATATCGACGTTGCCACCGTTGCCGCCAGTCGTTGTGCCCACTCCGCCGTTTGCTTCAACGGTTCCGGAAATGGTCACGTCGGTGTTGCTTTCACCCACAATGAAGATATCGGATGCGCTTCCACCAGTTACGCCAGTTCCGCCATTGCCGCGAACCGTGCCGCTGACCGTCACGCTGTTGCCGAGTGTGCTGATCTCGGTCCCGCCCGCATTGCCGCCGTTGCCGGTACCAGTGCCGTTGCCACCATTGTTGATGATCGAACCTGAAATCACGATGTCGCCAGCACGTGGGTTAGCAATCGCCCCTTGCCAGTTGTCGATCCAGATGAATCCGGCGTCTCCGCCGTCGCCGTTTGCACCGGTCGAATTGCCACCCAGTGCCTCAAGCGTGCCGGAAATGATGATGTAACCGGAAACTCCGTCATCATTGTAGTCCGAGGTAATTTCAATCGTTTCGCCACCGACATTCGACGAGCCACTACCACCGCCGCCTGCGCCGTTACCACCATTTACTCGAATGACGCCAGTGATCTCGATCGTGTCCCGGTAGGTTCCCATCCGAACTTCACCACTCTCACCGCCAATGCCGGTGCCCGACGTCGTTGAACCCAGACCACCACTTGCGTCCATGGTTCCGCCGATGAATGTCGCCGGGCCGTAGAAGCTGCCTTCAATGGCAGGCGATGCGCTGTTGTTCGTGCTGCGACCAGCGCCGCCGTTGCCCTGGGCTGAATCGCCGCCACGAAGGTCCAGATTGAAGTTCTCGGTCATGAAGATGCCTTCATCGCCGCAATGGAAGCGAGCCTGGCCACCAATACCACCGGCATTCCCCGCACCCGCGCTGTTGCCGCCGCGTGCAGTGAAGCTGCCACGCAGAATCGCACTGCCGGCGCCTGTACCAGTGCCGTTTGGCGTAGCGTTCAGGTAGCCACCCGTGCCGCCAACACCGGCCGTGGCGTTCCCACCGTTGGCCGTCACGTTGTTGAACGTCACTTCGACGACCGTCGCGTCATCGCTGGATTCAGGAGCAACTTCGCCACCATCACCGCCGGCGGTTGAGCCGTTGCCGCCGTTCAGCGTGCCGTTGAGGATGTAGATGGAATGCCCGACTTCGTACTGATTGACCTCGGCGTATCCGCCGTCGCCGCCCGTGCCTGCGGCTGCGTCGCCACCGTTCAAGCTTACGGTGACCGGGATGTTGACCGCGATTCCACCGTAATCGTAGTAGCCTGCGTAGACATAGAAGTCACCACCGTCACCGCCGGTCCCACCCGTGGCGGCCGCAGTGCCGCCGTTGGCGGTAATGTTGAACGTGGAACCCTCAATGTTGCTGTAACCGTATACATACAGGTCGCCGCCAGCTCCGCCGTTGTCACCGGCAACGGCGTTACCGCCGTTGAGGGTCGCGGTGACATGGCAGTTGACCATGTCTCCGCCGTAATCATACCCCACATAGAAGTAGCAGGTGCTTCCGCCGTTACCACCGTTGCCGGTCGCGGAAGTCAACGAGTTGCCACCATTGCCTGTGTGATTGATGACGACGTTCTGGGCTTTACCTTCAGCGTAGAATTCGAAGTACTCGCCGTTGCCACCGTTGGTGCCTCCATCACCGCCGTCTGCACTCGACTGCATGTTGAGGTCGGTGACATCGCCGTAGAAGTACAGGTACGGATAATAGGCTGCCCCACCGTTGCCGGTTGAGCCGGTACCGCCGGTCAGGTCGAAATCCAAGTCCAGGTTCCAGGCATTGCCGTAAGCGTAGATCTCTGGATAGCCGCCCCGTGCACCGTTGACGCCGTCTCCGCCGTAACCTGTGAAATCAATGCTGATGTTCCACATGTCGCCGTAGTAGCTGTCGCCGGAGTAGAAGTAGAAGTATCCAGCGCGACCGCCATCGCCACTTGTGGAATCACCGCCATGGGAAACCCATGTTGCAGCAACATTGCTGACGTCGCCGTAAGCGTACAGCCCGTTAAAGTCGCCACCGCGTGCAGCGGTGCCGGTGCCGGCTGACCCAGCGTTGGTAGTACCGGTGAACAACACAGTATCCACGTCGTTGTAGACGTCGAAATCAATGTCGCCACCACGCCCACTGGTTGTGGCCCCGTTACCACCAGTCATCGTGAAGTTGTTGCGGGAGTTAGTGTAGTCACCGTAGATTTCAGCGTAGAAGTCACCCGCCGTTCCACCAGCGGCGTTTGCACTCGTGCCGCCCTGAGTCGTAACACTAACGTCGAAATTCGTAGCGTCCCCGTATATGTAAAGCGCCGGGCTGGTACTGACGCTACCACCGTTGCCGGTTGCACCAGTTGCATTGCCTCCGTTCAACATTGCGTTGATGACGACGTTGGTCCCGCTGCCGTAATTGTTGGCTTCTCCGGTGTACAGGTAAAAGTAGCCCGAAGTTCCGCCGTTGCCTGCGCTTCCGTTACCGCCGTCAGCGTCGATCAGCATGGTAACGTTGTAGAGATTGTGATAGGCCTCAACGTCGGCATCACCGCCGCTGCCGCCTGAAGTCGTGCCGTTGCCGCCATCAGCCATGAAGTCAACCAGGACTTGATTGAAGATGTTGCCGTAGACGTAGCAGTCCAGAGAACCGCCGCCGCCACCTGCGCCGGCCGAAGCATCACCGCCGTCAGAAACAGCAACAAATGCGAAGCTGTGAAGGTCGAAGACGTACTCGATTGTCGGATCGCCGCCTCCACCGCCCGACGTAGTGCCGTTGCCGCCGCTGCTGTCGGACACCCAGACTCCCCACAGTGACTCGGCGTAAAGGTAGGTGCTACCGCCGCTGCCGCCCGCGCCTGACGTGCTGGTGCCGCCGAGACTTTCCGAGATCACGAAGGCCGAAGTTGCGCCGTAGGTTTCGACGTCCATGCCGTAGCCACTGCCGCCGCTACCTGTACCACCGTTGCCGCCGTTGGCACGGAAGCCCCAGCTGATGTCGTGAACCACCCCGTACACGCTGGTTGCTTCCATGTAGAGTTGGCCGGCACCGCCACCACTGGTTGAGCCGTTGCCACCGTTCGACTGCAGGATGCCCGCACGGATGTAGGTATCTTTGAACGAGAAAGTATCAACGTTTCCGCCGCCGGTTGCCGTCGCGCCCGAGCTACCGAGCGACGTAATCATCGCGCCGATGTAAAGGGAGCCACGGAGCGCACTGACGTCCAGGTCACCCGCAATCTGGCCTGCGCCTGCGTCAAGTGTGACCGTACCGTCGATCGTGAGGGCCGGACCCGAGGCGTAGCCATTGACCAGCGTAAGGTCAACCGAAGGGTTGCCTGTGCGGGTCGTGATGACGGTCCCGTCCAGGCGGATGTAATCATTGCTGCCGTAGGTCTTGATGCTGACTTCCGAGATCGCAGCGCCTGCATCAGACAGGTTCAGTGTCGTACCAGCCGGCACGTAGAAGTCTGAACCGATCAAATCAAAGTATACGACCCCGCCAATTGTCGTGACGACCTTCGGGTCGATGGCCGCGAGTTCGGTGTATGTAACAAGGCTGTCGGCCAGAACCGTCGCCGTCAGGAAGTTGGCGTCAATGCCTGCACGACTCCCACCGCTGCCTGTGCTAAGTGAACCGTCAACCACGTAGCTGTTCAGGGAACCGCCGCCGCCGCCAGAACCGGCTGTAGCCGAGCCGCCGCTGAGGTTCATCGAAATGGTCATGCCGGTAAATGTCGGACGGGCTGATGGTGGTGGCGCGTAGCCACTGCCGCCGCCCCCGCCGCCACTACTGTCGTCGCTGCTGCATGCCCCGGTCAAAAGCGCCAGGCCAAGCACCGCCGCCAGCATGGCGAATTTCCGCCAACGGGCATTGGGTATTGAACGTTCCATATCCATAAAGCTGTCCCTTTTCACGTGGTTCGAGTCCCCCAGCGGCAAGCACCGCTGAGGGTTGTCATTGATGTCGTTAATGGCTGAAAGCGTGCGGTTTTTAGCCGTTGCAACAAGCTAGGTCAATGAAATATGCTAGTTGTCGCAAAAGGCGTATTATAAACAGGTTGCGTCATTCGACATAGAACCACCGCTGCGGGCGCAGGGCGTTTAGGGCTTTTCCATGATTCCGTGGGCGGCGCCGGCAGCAGTACACCGTGGCTGAAGCCTTCGCCCGCCGCTGCCTGACAGTGGACCAAAAACAGGAAGCCACCAACGCCCTGCTGGACTACGCAATGAAACAACGCGGGCGTCTGCCGTAGTCTGACACTACCTGCATGATCGTACATGACACTATGAAATGTTACTGTATTGTTTTGTGGATTAGTGCACAGAACTGCACAGTGATTAGGTTCATTCGCTCGCGCATGCCATTGGCTTCTAGGCACTTATGGGCAATTTTCAGACTTAGTTTGAACTAGACAATTCGGCATATGTCTCTACATTATGCGGCGCTCACGAAATACTGGATAACTCTAAACGATTCACGGGAGAGCTGGATGAAGCGCTTCAATACAATGGCAATTTGCCTGCTGGCCGCCGGCGGTTTTGTACTGGCCGGTTGCGGTGGTGGTGACGATGGCGGCGGCGGCGGCGGTAGCAACCTGCCGGGCCTGTCCACGATTTATTGGACAACAAGCGGCGGCAACGCCACGACTGGTGCTGCAACAAACGGCGGCAATGGCGGCAGCGTCAACATGGGCTCACAGGGTGACATTCTGAACGACGACGGGCGCACCCGCCCAACGGTCGCGACGAACTTCCTCACGGCAGGTGTCCTTGCGGACAATGTCGTCACCTACGCAGAACTCGTCAGCATTGCAGCTCCGGCAGTTGCAGCTCAGACCGCAACGTTCAACTTGCCTGCAGGTACCGGTTTCGAGTTGCCGAGCGGCAATACACTCAACCTTTCTGATGCAACGGGCGGCGTGATCGACACTGTTGTGATTTCGACCAACGTTGAAGTCATCATCGCCGGCACGGTCAGTTTAACCCGCGCTTCGGCTGACTCGGTTAACTTCTCGGTAACGACCAGCCAGAACGCTACGTCACCGATCCTGTTCACCGGCCGGATCGAAGGCGCCGGTTCAGCAACGCGCGACGGCGGAAGCTTCGGCGCAAGCACAACGGGCACGACGGCCGGCATCATCTTCCTTGGAAGCGGTAACCTGTCCGGTGGCGCTGGCGACGCGGCCACGAACGGCGGCAACGGCGGCAGCGTATCTGTCAGTTGCACCGGCGACTTGGTCGTTCCAGTGTTTAGTGTAGTTGCCGACGGCGGTGCGGGATCGGCCGCAGGCGGCAGTGCAGGGGGCTTTCAGTTGGAGAACAACTCTGGAACGGGAAACTTCCTTGCACCCTACAACTACGGTCTTCAGGCCATCGGCGGCACGGGTGGCACCGGCAACGGCGGCAATGGCGGAACTTTGATCGTCTATGGCCCGGCCAGCACAAACACGGTATGGGCCCGTGCGGACCTTCGCGGCGGAAGCAGCACCGGGGGTAACGGCGGCACCGGCGGCAGCACCCAGATGCTATCGGCAACCGCCACAACGCTCGTTGGAACGGTTAGCGGCACACTGTATGTCACTTCCACAGGCGGTGATTCAGTGAATGGCAACGGTGGAAGCGGGAACTTGGCAACTTTCTATTCCGGCACTGCGATGAACGTTCTTGTTACCGGCTCGGTTAACGGTGGTGAATCCACGACCGGTGGCAGTGGTGGCAATGCTGGCACACTCGCTCTATATGCGCTTGACTTGACGGATTCGACGGTGAGTGGAACTGCCAATGGCGGGAATGGCGCCGTAAACGGCGGAAATGGCGGCGCGGTGGGCGTGACACGCGCCGGCACCGTGGCAGCAGTCTCGGTGTGGACGCGCCCGGTAATCTCCGGGTCTGCCAATGGCGGCACTGGTGGTACAGGCAATGGTGGTAATGGTGGCAGTGTTGTGTTCGGCCAGACTACGGGCACAACTATTGACGCGACGGACGCTTCAATCAACGCGACGGCCAACGGGGGTAGTGGCGTAAATGGTGGCAACGGCGGCACGCTTTCAGCGGACAACACCAACGGCACGCTCAACTACAGCATCGGCTTTACGGCCAATGGTGGCTCCGCAAACGGCACCGCAGGCGCAACGACCAATGGCGGCAACGGCGGCACGCTGACACTGAACAATGACTCAGGCAGCATCACGGCCAGCGTCAACGCCAACCTCAACGGCGGCAACGGTGCAAGCACAGCCGGCGTCGGCGGCAACGGCGGCGCGTTCAATTTCACGATGACAAACGCCGGAGCCGGCAACGGTACCCTCGACATCACGATCAGCGGCAACGCGGACGGCGGCTCGGGCGCGGGTTCAGGAAACGCTGGTACGGGTGGCTCGCTTACCATCAACCCCAATGACAGCAGCGTCACGAACGCCGGTACGGCAACGGTCAGCGTGAACGTGAACCTGCGCGGCGGCCATGCCATCGATGGCAATGGCGGGAATCAGGGATCGGTCCTAACGAATTGCGGCGTTGGCGGCTCATTCACCGCAACGACTTTCAACGTCAACACCTCAAGCCAGGGCAGCGACACAGGCAACGGTTGCAGCAACTACGCCAACCCTTGGGCCGCAAACTTTGCAGGGCCCGCAACCTTCAACGGGGGTACCTTCACGGCTCTCGGTGGCGACGGCTCGATCGTAAGCGGCAACGGAAACGGTGGCTTGGTCAACGACATCGACATCAGCACCACCGGCTTTGCCATCGTCTTGAATCTGAACATCTATATGGGTGGCGGCAACGCACGAGGCACGGGCAACTGCGATGGCACCAACCGGGACATCGACATCCAACTGGACTCTGACTCCAATGGCTCGGCAGGGTCGTTCACGCACAGTGGCGTGATGAACGTCGACGCCGGGCACGCTTTTGGCTCTGGTATCGGCGGTGCCGGCGGCGAGATCAACATCACGGACAACACTGCGACCACAGGTGGCAGCGTTACACTGAACGGCACCTACAGCATGAACGGAGGCAACTCGACCTCCGGCCAGGGTGGACAGTCACAGGGCCTGGACATCATCGTAACCGGCAACGTCATCATCAACGGCAGCGTCAGCCAGAACGCCGGCACCGGTAACCTCGGTGGTACTGGTGGCACTCTCAGAGTGTTCACCGATGCCAACATCGACATGAATTCGTCGGTGAACAGTAACGGCGGCAACGGTGTTTCAACCGGCGGCAACGGCGGCTCCATCTTGCTGGGCAACAACGCTGCAACCCAGTTGACGATTGCGGCCAGTTGCACGCTGCGCGCCAACGGCGGCACGGGCACCACCATCGGCACAGGCGGAACGATTACTCTCGATCCGGCAGGCACCGGTGGCGCGGCCAACGCCAACCTGGTGGAAAGCGCCAGCGCTACAATCGAAGCCAACGATGGTGCGGGTGCAGCAACAGGTACGATCACCCGCGACTAGTTTGTGGGGTTACATGCATCTTGAAGGAGGCCCGATCACGGGCCTCCTTTCCTTTAATCCGGGTATTGGTGGGGCGCTTGGGGGTGTTAAGCTAGGGTGCGTTGGACTTCGCCCGGGGCGTGTTTGCCGCCGGGCGGCATCGCCTCTGGCGATACACCGTAAAGGAAAACCATGAGCGCTGAATTCGATGCCGGCATCTTCAAGCGACGCCGCGATGAACTGATCAACCGTATGCAGGACGGCGTTGCCATCTTCCCGGCCGCACCGGAATACATCCGCAACGGCGACGTCAGCCACGACTATCGCCAGCACAGCGACTTCTTCTACCTGACGGGCTTTGAAGAGCCCGGCTCGCTGGCGCTGGTCATCAAGGGCCACGGCGCGCACTCGCTGGTGCTGTTCGTGCCCAAGCGCGACAAGGTCATGGAAATCTGGCACGGTCGCCGCGCCGGCCCAGAGGGCGCTGTCAGCAAGTACGGCGCTGACGCGGCATTCACACTGGAAGAAATCGACGAGAAGGTGCCCGAGTACCTGCGCGATGTGCAGCGCCTGTACGTCCACATCGGCGACGACACCGGCTTCGACGCCCGCGTGACCAAATGGCTGAACGCCGTACGCCGCATGAAGCGCCAGGGCTTCAACGCCCCGACCGAAATGCACGACCCCAGCGAAATCGTGCACGAGATGCGCCTGATCAAGAACGACGACGACCTGCGCTATCTGCGCCGCGCCTGCGAACTCACGGCCGAGGGCCACAACGCCGGCATGCGCGCCACGCGCCCCGGCATGTTTGAGTATGAGGTCCAGGCCGACATTGAGTACGTCTTCCGCAAGGGCGGCGCGCACCGCAACGGCTACGGCAGCATCGTGGCAGGCGGTGACAACGCAAACATTCTGCACTACCACGAAAACAACATGGTGCTGAACGACGGCGACCTGCTGCTCGTAGACGCCGGGGCCGAGTACGGCATGTACAGCGGCGACGTCACACGCACGTGGCCTGTCAACGGCAAGTTCACGGAAGCACAGGCCGAGGTCTACAACTGGGTGCTGAAGGCGCAGCTTGCTTCCATCGCGAAGTGCCGCGAGGGCGTCAGCTTCCGCGAAGTTCACAACGCCAGCGTTGAAGTCCTGACTGAAGGGCTGGTCGCGATGGGGCTGCTTGAAGGCACGCCCGCAGAGATCATCGAAGCGCAGGCCAAGTGGGATGAAGCAGTCAAGAACAAGCAGATCGACAGCAAGAAAGACAAGGCGCCGCGCACATACCGCGAGTTCTACATGCACAACACCAGCCACTGGCTCGGCATGGATGTGCATGACGTCGGCAACTACAAGCAGGGCGAAGAGTGGCTGCCCCTGCGCGCCGGCTGTGTACTGACGGTTGAGCCCGGCATCTACATCGCGGCCGACCGCGACGACGTACCGGAGAAATACCGCGGCATCGGCGTGCGCATCGAGGACGACGTGCTGGTAACCAAGGGCGACCCGGACGTACTGACCAAGGACGCCGTGAAGACGGTCGAAGATATCGAAGCACTGATGTCAGAGGCCATGGCGAAGGCGTAAGCAGCGGGCATGGGGCTTGGGATTTTGGATCTCGGGAAATTCCCAAGCCAAGCCCAAACCCCAAAGCCCCAGGCCCCAACCTATGTTCAAAGCAATCCTCTGGGATATGGACGGGACGATCGTCGACACGGAACGCGTCGTGTGGACCGTTATGCAGCAGGCGTTTCGTGACGCTGTGCAGATCGATTTGCCCGAGGCATTGTTCGAGTCGCTACTTGGCCAAAGCGAGTTCGACTTCTACCGCCACATGGTCGTCAAGTACTCGCTGACCGAGCAGCACGTGCAGGCCATCCGGCTTGCCTTCGACCGCGACTACATACCGATGCTGGCCGACGTGCCGCCGCTGCCGGGCGCGATTGAGAGAATCCGCGAGTTCGCCGCGCAGGCGCCGCAGGCCATCGTTACCGGCAGCACCAACGCACAGGCCGTGGCAGTGTTGCAAGCGCTGGATGTCGCGGCGCACTTCAAGCATGTCGTCGCGTGTGACCTGTACGGCAAAGGCAAGCCTGACCCGGAGCCGTTTCTGCTGGCGGCCGACAAGCTTGGTGTTGACCCGTCAAGCTGCCTTGTGCTTGAGGACAGCCCGGCCGGCGTGACTGCCGCCAAGGCCGCGGGCATGAAAGTTGTCGGGATTCACGAAGGCAACAAAGGCAAGTACGACATCAAGCACGCCGACCTCGAGATCGCGAGCCTGCTTGAGCTCGACTGGGCGAAGCTTCAGACTCTGGGTTAAACGCCCGGTAGCCAGCCTCGCGGTGGGCTTCAAAGAATCGCTCCGCCGACTTTCGCAGTTCACCCTTATCAAGTTCAAGCGCGTTGCGATTGTGTATCGCGCGCGCCACCAGCAGCGTGCGACTGGGTTTGCGCGGGTTGGCGATGAGTTGCTGCGCCGCGTGCATTGACTTGCGCGCCGCCGGCAAACGCTTGAGCTTGCGTAGCAGTTGCGTCTCGAACACCAGTAGCTCGTGCTCGGTGGATACACGCTTGTCGTCCTTGCACGCGATTTTCAGTTGCTTGAATTTCTGCTCGTGTGCTTTTGCCGGCTTGTCCATGGCGGCGGCCAGTACGTGCGCGTATTCAGCGACGTAGCCCATAGGCTCAAGGTCTTTGCGTGCGCGCTTTCGGGATTCGAAATAGCGCAACGCCCGCAGCAGGTAATCGCGGTCTTCGCGAAAGATCGCGTAGTACAGCAGGTTCAGCGCCTTTACTTCGTTGTCGCCGCCGACGTCAAAGGCCTCGTCGGGCTCAACCAGCCCGGCGTACAACAGCGCGAACGCCAGCACGTGCCGCGCCGCCCGGATCCGGACGTCGCCCTTCACCCGCGGCAGCCAGCGCTGCATCAACTCAATGCCTGCGTACAGTTGCAGGTTGTTTGCCATCAGCTGCCCGGTCAGGAATTTCAGAAACGGGAAGCTTTGCCACTCGCTGCCGCGGTCTCCAATCAGTTCAACCGCGGCTTTGCACAGCGCCACCGCGTCTTGCTCGCGCCCGGTTTCCGACAACAGCATGGCAAGACGGATGGTCTCCTCCAGCGCGGCGTTTGAATCCAGGCGTCCCTCGATCAGCACCAGCCCGAACACACGCTGCTGGTGCCGCAGTGACTCGGATGGGTCGTGACGCATGAGCTCAAAGGTCGCGCTCAATCGCTCCAGCTTGTATTCGAGTTCGCGGTCGTCACAGAACCTGCGTACCTGCTGGATGGCCGTGTAGAGGTCGCCTGCGCGATCAACGTCCATACGACGTACGGCGGTCTCCATATCTGACAGCAGGCGCGTCAGCACGGGGCGGGCATGGTCGTTCAGGCGTGCCCGGAGTTCCTCAAAGCGTTTCAGCGCTTCATTTAGCTCGCGCAGCACGCGCAGGTGATGTTTGCCGGTCAGTGCGCCGAGGCGCATGTGGTTCACGGCATTCATGGCCTCGACCAATTCAAGCAGGTCGCCGGCCATGGCGGACGTACGCTCGGGGATGTCCGAGATCCACGGCGTCCCCTCGCCGGTCAGCAGCCATGACGGGTTCACGCCGAAGTGAACGCCGAGCGCACCGCAGAAATCGGCGGGCACACGTGTGCCGCGAAAATAGCGCGAAACGCTGGCCAGCGGCGCGCCGGTCCGACGCGATATCTCGGACAGGCTGTGGCGCTCGGCGACTACCTGCAGGCGTGCCTGCAAGGCTTCCGGCGAAGTGTTTCGGCTCTCTCGATTCTGCATGGCGGCGCGCCTCCCTTCTCACTTTCGATAGGTTAGGTGCGCACGGCATTGGAAACAATCCTCCTGATATCGGCATACTTGATGCCTCGGACTTCACGCCAAGGAGGGTTCCCATGAACTATCGCCCGCTGTTGCTTCTCGCGCTTTCACTCGTTCTTGCCGGCACGGCGTACGCCCAGACAACGCTGGGGCCGCTACAGGTTTCGTCGTCCAATCCGAACGTCGAGGCGATCTATCAAGGCCCCGCCATGACCTACTTCCAGGGTCAATCAAGCACTTACCTGACGCTGGATGGCGTTGTCATGGCCGTGCCCAACGGGACCAGCGTCGCCGGGCTCGGTCTTACGGTTACCCTGACGGGCCCGACCGGGACGTCAGGCGTCTTGGGTGCGGTGGAAGTGTATCCAGCCATCAGCGGCAGGGTCGCCACCGAATGGCAGGAGGGCAACTATGTCGCGCTGCCCATTACGCTGACGCCGACGTCGGGGACGCTCGCCAACGACACCATGTACATGTTGCGTTTCACCACGCTGGTCAACGGCCAGATCACCGACTACGTGATTATCCTTGTTGTCGGCAACCCGTCGAAATCACACATCGGCGTCACGCCGACAGTGAACGGACAGGCAATCAACTCGCCGCTCACGGTCCTCGTTGGCTCGACGTTGGACTCTGTAGGGCTGGCGATTACAGGCACCAACGCAAACTACCAGTGTGTTGGGCTGGCCACGACGATCACGCAGACCCAGGGCACCGGTATCGACGAATCGGAATTCTCCGGCTATGGCACGCAGACTTTGACCGTACCCAGCGGCGCGCCCTCCGGAACTTTCACCAGCACGGGCAGCCACACCGTGCGCGTGGTCGGCTGGGGGATCAACCAATACGCATCGGGCAGCACTTGGGTTTATCAGTACTTTGCCACTGTGGTCGAGTTCGTTATCGACGTCATCACTGACCCGCGCATCGAAGTCAGTGATTCGACGGGCGCGATTACTTCGGGCGATACGGCGGCGGGCGACCGTGACTTCGGCAGCGTCGATATCTCGAGCCTCGCGACGCCCTGGCGCACCATCACGATCAGCAACACCGGCGTCGGCAACCTCGAGTTGTCATACCCCACGGTGACAGCTCCGTTCGCCGGCGCCGGCGCTTCCGCCTTTGAAATCGATACATCGAACTTCAGCCTGACGGTGCCGCAGGGCAGCTCAACCACGCTCGGAGTTCGGCTGGGTACGGGCGCGGCCATGGGCACAAACGCTGCGTGGGTGTATATCCCCCATGATGACCCCACACTCAGCGGCCCCTTCTCATTTCAACTAGCCGGAACCGTGACATCGAACCCTATCATCGAAGTCAGCGACAGTACCGGCGCTTTCGCCAGCAACGCCGCACCGACAGGCGACCGCGACTTCGGGCAGGTGGACATGGCCAGCATGCCCACCGACTTCAGCTTGACGGTCGGCAACGTCGGTACGGGCACGCTGTTGATCAGCAGCATCAGCCTGGGTGGCGCACAGCCCGGTGAATTCGCGCTTCAGGGCAACACGTTCACGAGCATCGCGTCGGGAACGCAGCAGATGTTGACTGTGCAGTTCAACGCGAACACTGTCGGCGCGAAGACCGCAAAAGTACTGATTCAGCACAGCGGCGGGACCGTCTTCGAGGTCAATCTTGCGGGCGTGGCAACGACGTATGACATCCCCGCGATCACCGTCTCGCACACCCCCGTGGCGCGCCAAGGCGATGACTACGGTCCGTACTCGCTACCTGTCAGCGGCGGAGTCGGCCCGTATGCCTTCCAGTTGATTTCCGGGACGCTGCCGGCCGGGCTGTCACTGGACGCCGCCGGGACGCTTTCCGGAACCCCGACAGAGTCCGGAACTTTCCAGATCAATGTACGCGTCGAGGATTCGATCGGCGCTTCAAGCGACCAACCGCTGGAGGTCGCTGTAGTCGTCGGCGTCAACGGCGGTGGCGGCGGATCATCCGGCTGCGCCGCGCAGAACGGCACCGGTTGGTATGCCACCGCGTTGATCGGCCTGCTGCTGCTATGGCTTACGCGGCGGCGCAGAACAACGAACTAGTTTGAGGCGCAGGCTGCAAAGAACCGGCACAGCCAACGCGAGTAACAGCAACCAGGGAAGTCCGGGTGTGCCGGTGCCTGTGCTTACACAACCACCGCCGGAATCACTGCCTGAGCCCGACGAGCCGCTGCCCGGGGCCACGACGTTGCCCCACACCGGCAGCAGCTTGGATGTCGCGGCCGGGCTGGAATGCGTGATGTCTGCGATGACCTGCGTTGCAACCGTCGGCGTGTAACGCACGTAGATGGTCGTCGCCGTCAGTGTTCCTGCGGCCGGTGTCAGCGACAGCGAAGTGCCGAAGCCGGAACTCGCGCTGGTCGAAATTTCAAACCCGCTGCCACAAGTCAACGACACGTTGCCGACCAGGTTGGTACCCGAGACCGTGTAGCTTGAAACCGGCGAAGTTACGCCGATCGCCGTGCTGTTCAGTGTCAGCCCGCCCGTGCCGAGCGTGATGTTCGGCGGCGGTGCAATCGAGCCTGTCAGCGCGACTTGCTGCGTGGTCGCCTGTGTGCTTGTGCATGTAAGGTTGCCGCTGCTGGGTGTGCTTCCCAGATAGCGCACGTAGACCGGTGTTGACGTGACAATACCGGCTGCGGGCGTGAGATTCACACTCGCCGTGTACGCGCTGCCACTGGTTGTTGTCAGCTCAAAGCCAGCTGGCGCTGTTACCACAATATCGCCCGCGAGGTACTGGCCTGAGACGTTGAGTGTCTGCTCGGTCGACGGCACGCCGCTGCTGGCCGATACGAAGGTCAACGTGCTGGTGCTGACAGAGATCTGCGGCGCGTTGGTGACCGTGCCGGTTACGGCGACGTCGTCCGAGGCCGCGCCGGCAACGTTGGTGATGTTGCCTGAATCACCTAGCGAGCCCGGCATATAGCGAACGTAGATCGTCGTCGGGCTTACGGTGCCGCTCGACGGTGCAATGCTGAAGCCGCCACTGAAGCCGCTGGTGCTGCTGAGGCTGACTTCGAAATCGCCCGGCGCCGAGATCGCGATGCTCGCTGTCAGGTTGTATCCCGACAACGTGTAACTGAGAACGTTCGACGACACGCCGATGCGATCCGCAACCAGCGCCAGCGTGGCAGGTGAGGCAAACACGGCCGGGTTGGTGCTGACCGTGCCGGTGACGTTTATGAGTTTCGAGATCGCGCCATCTGCGGTGCAGGTGACGTCACCGTTGGCACCGCTCGCGCCACTGGGGTTGAAGCGTACGTACACCGTCGTCGTCGCCAATGTAGCGCCGCCGGGTGTCAGCGTTACGCTATTGCCAAAACCGGTGCCCGACTGCGTTGAGACCTGGAACTCGGACGGCGCGGTGACGGTGACATCGCCGACGAGGCGCACGCCGGAAATGGTGAACGAATCCGACGTGGATGGCGTGGCCGCTGTCGGGCTGTTGAAGGTCAACGTACCGGGCGCGGTTGTCAGGACAGGCCCACCGCCGACGCTCTGGAACTCGAAGTCGCGCTCGCCGGCCGGGCGCCCTGACGCGAAATCAACTTCCACGTTGTCGCTACCGATGCTGACGGTCGCGTTGGACGTACCCTGAAAAGAGCCGCCGCTGCAGGTGACGGTCCAGCTGCCGGACGTCACGACCAGTACGTACGCGCCTTGTGCATTGGTAGTCGTATTCTGCGTTGACGGCCCCGTGGCGTTGACTGTCACGCCGCCCAAGCCCTCACCGGAGTCGTAACGTCCGTTGCCGTTGGCGTCGTCGTAAACCACGCCGAACATGCGGATCGGGTCCGTGTCGCGGCGACCCGTATGAATCGCCCAGTAAGCGGCAGACCACGGTGAACTGTTCGACCAGTGCGCGCCTTGGGCGTAGCCGGTGCCAACTTCGCGGAAATCCTGGTTGAACGCGTCCATGGCCAGCAGGTGGATGCGGTGGCCGGGCGGGGTAACGCCCGCATCGATGATCAAATTGCGCAGGGCATCAGTCGGCGAGTAGGTCACGCCAGAGAAGCTGCCGCCATTGGCCGCCAGCGATTCGATGTAGTTCGCGTTGTCCGTCCAGCCTGTGTACAGCGGATAGCCGGCATCCCGCGCCATCTTGTTGGGGTGATCGCCGGTGACCGCGCTTTGGTGTGCGAAGTAACCGGCTGTCGCCATCTCGGTTGAGTGAAAGCGCGCCGACTGAACAAGATTCTCGTTCAAGGCCAGCGGCGGTTGCGCCGCGACGCCATTCAGCAGACCGCCCAGCGAATTCTCGGTGTCGTAGCGCTGGGGGTTCTGGCGTGCGCGGTTCAGCTCATAGATGAAAGCCATTTCGTTGGCGGTGGGCGCTTGCTGGGCTTCCAGTGCGGCTGCAAACATCAGCAGGCAGGCGAAGGCACACACGAACGGGCGGGTTTGAGCCATGGCTTCCTCAATTGTTGTGAGTTTAGTGCAGTTAAGCCTACGGTATGGGGCGGGCGTTGGCAAACCAAAGTCACGGGCGCAGGCTTCGTACAATTCTTTTCACTGGTTGTAATAGGCCTGTGACCGTCGATCACCGATACTGAGCAGCAAGGAGGTTAGTCATGCGAATGCGAATGGACCTGAACATGCCTGAAATGATCATCGTTTACGTCGGCGGGCACGTACACGCCCTCGACCCGATGACCGGGCAAACACTCTGGAGCACACGCCTGCCCAAGGCCTACAAGCAGAGCATCGGCACGGTGGTGATCGACGGGGATATCGCGCTGGCTGGCGTCGGCGGACGAATCTACTGCCTCGACGTGACGGACGGGCGCATTCTGTGGGTCAACGAAATGCCCGGCATGGGGCTCGGCATGGCCGCCGTCGCGACCCCGAACACATCGGCCAACGGCGCAGCACAGTCGGCCCAGCAAGCGGCTAACGCGCAGGCCGCGGTAGCAGCCGCAGCCGCGGCCGGCTCCGTGTAGGCTTCCGGACACTCAAAAAACGACGGGGATGCGCAGTCGCGCATCCCCGTTTGCGTTGCTCGTCTGGCTATTTGGCGTCCGGGTCGGCCGGGTTGTAGCAGGTGCCCATGAACAGGATGGAGCCGGTCGGCTCATCCGTGATCAGAAACATGAACGGCCTGTCGCAGACCATCATGAACGGCTCAGGCGGGCGTCCGCCACCGGCGCCGACGCCGACAATGGTGCCGGCCGCAGCTTCGGTGCCTTCTTCGTTCACGATCACCACAGCTTCGTGGAGCACGCGATTGATGAAGATCTCGCCCAGCTTACTTTCGCCCATGGCCTTGAAGTCGGCGACGCGGAAGTCAAAGGCCTGCTTCATGCCGGCTTCTTTCAGCGTGTCGTTCAGGTTGGACTTGTACTTCAGCTTGAAGCGCGGGAGCTTCAGCGTGCCCTGCTGCTTGCGGGTCCGCTTCTGCCATTTGCTGAGGGTTTCAATGTCAAAGTCCTGTACCAATTTATCCAGACCGGTGGCTTCGTCGGGCAGGATGATCCACATGGCGCTCTGCTTGTCGTCGCCGTAGGGCAGCTTGGCGACCTGCACGCCGTCGTTGTTGCTGTAGGCGATGCGAGCACTGCGCGACATCAGATTCACCTTCTTCGTGTCGTCGCCGGTCAGGTGGAAGTCAGCCTCTTTCGTGCTCTTCTTGTTGAACTGATCGGTCCACGTGCCCTTGAAGTAGATCGCATTGATAAGGAAGGCGATCTCCCGCTCGCCGATCTCGTTCAGCATGGACGGGATCAACCCCTCGGTCTTGTCCGAGATCCAGCCGTTGACGGATTCGACTGTGGCCGGGTCTTCGAAGTTGGCGACCCGCACTTCGCTGCCGAAGTACTCCTGCACTTCTGTGACGTACTGGTCTTTCATGGTGACGCGCTCGGTATCGAGCCACAGAGAGTTCGCCATGTTCAGCTTTACGCCTTTGCGCTCGTTCAGCGCGGCGACGAATGACTTGTTCGCTTCGCGCGCGTCCAGACCTTCGAGGTGAAGCACTTTGTCCATCTCACTGCGGGTTTCGCCAGCGGCGGCGTGACTTGCCATCTGGAGCGCGGTCGCAATGCTGACCGGCGAGATGAACGTGTTTTCGCCGTCTTTGTGAAGACGTTTGAAAATGTCCATGCCGAACTCGTTCTCGGCATTCGCCAGGGTCTTCACGGTCGCCTGTTCACGCTTTGGTGACTCTTCGTCCGCTGAGACACCGCCGGTGAAAAGGCTGGCGGTAAGCAAGGCCGTCGCCGCACATACGGCGAAGGCATTTCGTGTCCTGTACTTCATCGGCTTCTCCTGTAATCCCGGGTCTTTGCCTTAAAGACAACCTGCGGGAGAGAATCCCGCAGGCTATTTACAGAAACTTTCCGGGTGACTATTTGCCGTCGCCTGGGTCATAGACCGTACCGGCAAACAGGATCGAACCGCTCATGACGTCCTCGATCGCCAGCAGGAAAGGGCGATCACAGATCATGCTGAACGGGCGTGCCGGCGCACCCTTTTCCATGACCACGGCAGTGGCGGCCGCGGCTTCGGTTCCTTCCTCGTTCACTTCGATGACTGCCTCGTGAATTACTTTGCTGATGAACAGCTTGCTGTGCTCATCACCGACGAATGCGCTGAAGTCTGCGGCGGCGGTGAAAGGCTTCTTCATGCCCATGTCCGCAAGGTCATCCTGAATCTCCTTGCGGAACTTCATTTTCAGACGCGGCAGTTTGATGGTGCCTTCTTTCTCCCAGCAGCGTTCCGTAGCGGCCTTGAAGTTACTTGAATCAAGCGTCTTCACCAGCGAGTCGAGGCTCTTGTCGGGCTTCGGCAGCATCACCCACATGCGCATACTCTTGTCTTTACCATAGTCGAGAGAGATCCACTGCGCGTCGGCGGTCTCAGCGTAGTAGTAGTCGCTCTTGCTCGACATCAACTGCACCTTCCTGGTGCTGCCGTCGCTGAGTGTGAAGTCGGCCTCTTTGGTCTTTTCCTTGTCAAACTTCTGCGTCCAGTCGCCCTTGAAATACACGGCATTGATCAACACCGCAGCGGCATCCGGTGAAAGGTCAGTCAGCAACTTGGGAATCTTCTGTTCTGTGCGGTCGGCCACCCAACCGTTGATCTCGTTGAGTGTCTCGGCGTTGAATTCGCGGGTTTCAATCTGTGCGTCGAACTGCTTCTGGACACCGTCTGCAAAGTCGCGATTGAGTGTGATCTGATTCGGGTTAACCCAAACCGAGTTCGCGAGGTTCAGCTTCAAGTCATTATGCAGCCCAAACGCAGAGAGCAACTCGCTGTTGCACTTGCCAACATTGAGCTTGCCGACGTGCATGGTGTCGTTCATCTGCGTGAGCGTATCGCCCTTGGCGCCGAGGCTGGTCATCTGTAAAGCCATGCCGATACTGGTGGGCGAAATGAAGGTGTTGCTGCCCTCTTTATGCAGTTGCTTCAGCATTTCGAAGCCAAACTGGTTGTTCGCGACGGCAAGACTCCTGGCGTCCTCGGAGGCGGCCAGTCTCTTCTCTTCCTGTGCCTTCGAACGTGTGGAACTGAAAAAGACACCGGCTCCCAGTGCAACGACGGCCATACAAACAGCCAACTTTGTTCGGTAACGCATCCTCAATCTCCAGTCAGGGTTTTTCTCGATCTTCAATCAGAGCTGCTGGTAGGACGAAAAAGCGCTACGGGAGTTCCGGATTTCTTGAAATCAGCGGTTCTTCTGGATGCGTTCGGTCTGACGCTTGGCAGGCGGCATCTGCATGAGACGTACGTGCTGCCAGGTCAGGACACCGACCACGACGATGCCGACGATCAAGCCGCCGACTACGCCCTCAAGCACGCCCAAAGCAATGCCGACTTCTACGGGGTCGAACCCGGGTGAATCAGTGCGGAACACGTTGTAGTAGTACTCAGGCGTGTAGGTGCCGATGCCCCAGCCCAATGAGCCGCCAATCAAGGCACCCAGCGCGATCGTAAACGCAATCACCCCAATCGCCCGGCCTGTAGTCATCGGTTTGTTCAGAAACGCCATGGCCACAGTCTAATAGAAGAAGGCGAGCCGTTGGCTCGCCTTCAGTGTGACTTTTACAGACTTCAAACCGCCGCTGTTTGCTTGAACATGCCTTCTTTGTAGGCCGTGATCTTGCCCGTGAACGCGCTGGCCGCGACTGTTAGTGGGCTTGCCAGGTACAGCTTGCCGGGGCCTGAGCGCCCGGGGAAGTTTCGGTTGATGGCGCTTACGGTTACTTCTTCTTTGGTTTCGCTTACGCCGGGGCCGCAGCCGATGCATGCGCCGCAGCCCGGGTTGATGACTTCGACGCCGGCTTTCGCGAACAGTTCGGGATAGCCCTTTTCTTCGGCGTACTTCTTCACGCCTTCGCTGCCGTACTGGATGAACATCTTCACGCCGTCGTGCACTTTCAGCCCGGCCTCCACGGCCTCTTTGCAGACTTTGGCATAGTAATCAAAGTCGTCGAACTTGCCCGCCGTGCATGACCCCGCGTAGGCGATGTCGATCTTCACGCCCTCAAGGTCATCGATCAGCTTCCCGTAGGTCGGGTCGCCCGGCTCGGCCACCATTGGCTTGATCGCTGCAAGGTCAACCGTATGCACGCCGCCGTCGTAGTGGGCGCCCTCGTCGGGCGTGACGGCCCGCTGCTTCATGTCTGCGAGATCGGCGTCGCTAAGATTGCGCTGCGCCTTCAGCCAGTCCCACAGCTTGTCGTCAGCCTCGCAGATACCGGTCTTGGCGCTGCACTCGGTGGCCATATTCGTCAGCGTCGCGCGCTCGTCCATGCTGATACTGGCGAGGCCCGGCCCGCCGAACTCCATCACTCGGTTGAGCGTGTCCTCGCGCTTCGCGTACGTATCCAGGATGTGCAGCATGACGTCCTTGGCCGTGACACCCGGCTGAAGCTCGCCCGTCAGGTTGAAGCGAATGCTTTCCGGCACCTGCACGAACGTAAAGCCACTGTGGATCAAACCGGCGTACTCGGTCGCGCCGACGCCGTACGCCAGCGCGTTGGAAGCGCCGCCCATGCAGGTGTGGCTATCCGTGGCCTGCACGAAGTCGCCGACGTCGATGAAATGCTCACGGGCGACCTGGTGGCAGATGCCCGGGCTGATGCCGTCTTTCGCGCTGTAGTCGCGCACGTTGGTGTGCTTCTGGAAGTGGTTCTGCATTTCCACCAGCGTCCCGATCTTGTCGGAGAACTTGGCAAATCGCGACACGCCCTTGGCGTACAGCAGGTGGTCTTCAAACACGGCGAACTTCTCCGGGTTCTGAACCTGGTAGTCCTTACCGTATTCGTTTTCGAGAAAGTAATGCACCTGCGCGGTCGTGAACTCGTGGCTGTAGCCGGCGTCCACGTGCACCATGACAGGGTCGCCGGGCTTCACGTACGGGTCGCCCTGGCCTTCGACCAGATGCCGCGCGATCAGCTTCTCCGCCATGTTCATCGGGCGCTGGCCGTTTGTCAGCTTCGGCAGGTCGACCTTGCCATCGGCCAGTTCCTTGCTGAACGGGAACAGCCCGCCGCTTTCAAGCATGATGCGGGTGACCGGGTCATAGCCGCCCGTGAACTCAGCCAACGGGATCTCTTCGCCCGCCTGCAGGCGCTTGAGCTGTTCATGGTCGCCCATGACCTGCCCCAGGTTGATGTTGTTGCGCTCATGGATCGGGGCGAAGCTGGCTGCGATTACGACACGGATGCCGGCCCATTTCTCGGCCTGTGGCGCGGTTTCGCGGCTGCTGCCGGTGCCCTTGCGCTGGCCTGAAACGATCACTTCGAAGTTGCCGTTGATCAGCGCGTCTTCTTTGAATACTCGCTCGCCGTCTTTGTCGAACAGCCCCGCATAGGCGTTGCGGGCAAGCTGCGCGGGGTCGTAGTCGAAGCAGACCCAGGCGGGGGTCATCGTATCTGTGTTGATATCATCAAGCAGGTCTTCGACCTTCAGGTCGCCCATTTGGAGGTTCAGGCCTTCGTATAGCTGCTTCTTGATCAGCTCAAGGTCTTTGGTCAGGAACAGCACGCGCTTGTCGGCGCTCAACTTGATCGTTTTTGGCAGTGGCATGATCACCTCAGGTATCAGCATACAGGCGCCGAGGTTTAGACGGCGGGGATCGGGTTGAACCCGATCTACCTTGCATTGGCTGAAAACATAACGCGGGGAACGACCTTGGTCGTCCCCGTGGATTCGAAAGGCACGGCCTACAAAGCCGTGCCTGAACGCTTAATACTATAGGATTCGGGCTTCAGATTTGCACACAAAAGCAGCCCGAGGCGACGTCAGTCACTCAGGAGTTTGCTGTCGGGCCAACCAATTCATCCAGCCCCGAAAGCAGCTCACGCAGCAACGGCTGCTTGCGTTCAGGGTGCTGCACGGCGCGGGCGAGCCCCGGCGGCAACGCGCCCAGGGCCAAACCACGCCACAGGGCTGACTCGCCGTTTTGGTGCGCGGCGACAGTTGCGTCCGCTAATGCCA
Source organism: Planctomycetota bacterium (assembly GCA_020425695.1). Lineage (GTDB taxonomy): Bacteria > Planctomycetota > UBA8742 > UBA2392 > UBA2392 > JACKID01. The sequence goes on along the minus strand of JAGQRE010000009.1, from coordinate 18,142 downwards.
GCGCCTGATTTGCCGTCAGGTATCGCGCTACTTCAAAGCTGTCTGCCACGGCGCGCATGCCGTCGCGAAGCGCGATCAATCGGGATAACCCTGCGCCTGTGGACGCGGCAGACATGAACCGGTACAGCAACGTCTGTGACAGCTTCGTCTGCGGGGGTTCGTCAACGCTTACGGTCGCTTCGTACTGTGCAAGCATCTTTGGCCCGTCGTCGCCGACCAGCAGGCTTCGGCGTGTCAGCGACGGCAGAATCATGCCTCTGCCCCTTTCGATTTCGGCCTGCTGCTTGGCGATCGTGAACGCCTCGTTTGCAGCGTCCACGAAGCCTGCGTCAAGCAAGGCGTCTGCCAGCTCCGTCCAGGTTCGTGTCAGATTGGAACGAGAGGGCGTTACGCGTAGTTTCTCGATGGCTATTCGGTACGCCGCAATGCGCTCGTGTATGTCGGTTCGGTCGCCGGTACTCATGGCAAGTCCCATGTACGCCTTGGCCTCCATAACTCGGTCGTTTTGTAATTGCGCGTGGCTGCGTACGCGCTCGAAGCAGGCTCTTGCGTTATCAAACTCACCGGCCGTTACGTACATGAGCCCCAACACGCCACTGGCGTGCGAAATCGAATGCACGTCGTTGCGTTCACGAAAGAACTCAACGGAACGCAGGTACACCTGTTCTGCGCTTGTCAGGTTTCCAAGGAAGAAATAGTTCAGGTTCGCGAGGTTGTTCGAGATCGTCGTTTCGGAAGACTGCGCGCCAATGGCGTGGGCGAGATCTCGGCTGCGCTCATATATTGCAACTGCCTCTTTCCAGCGATTGCTCTCCACCAGCATGATGGCGAGACGATTCAACCCCTGTGTCTGAAGACGGCGGTTGCCCGACTTTTCAACGAGTTCCATGGCGGCCCGCAAATCTGCCTCTGCCTCAGTGTGCCGCCTGCTTCGCACAAACATCGTGCCACGCTCAAACAGGCATTCGGCCTCTGAGTCTGGGTTGCCGAGCTCAATGGCGATCTCGAGGGCACGGTTGAACTCTGTTTCGGCTTCGTCAGGTTTTCCGTCTCGTTCACGAGTGATGCCGCACTCGATGTGCGCCTGCATCAGCGGCTCGGATACTCCGCCCTTCCCAAGGTCTTGCAACAGTTGGTCCAGCTCGTTCGGCGATTCAACCTGCCCGCCTTCGTAGCGTGCTCGATAGCGCAGGAACATGGCAGCCAGTCTGCAATCTGTTGCGCCCGACCCTTCCGCGACTTCAATGGCACGCTCGGCCAGCTTCACGGCGTCGTGAAGTCCGCTGCGTTCAATCAGGTAGTGCGTGCGACGCACCATAAACTCGGCGCGCTCTGCTGCGGACGAAAGCGGGTGATCTTCAAGTTGCTGGAGATGGGCGAACTCGTCATCAATGCGCCAGGTGCGCTGACAGTAGTCCGCCGCCAGCTTCAGGTAATGGTGCTCCAAAGCTTGCAGTTCTTTTTCGGCACCGAGCGCCAGCGCGGCGCGGGCATGCTGCAACAGTTCTTCCGAGTGTGCTGCAAGCTCAGCGGGATACAGCAGCTCAAACCCACCGATCGCATGGCGGTGCAACTCGACGCGCTCTTGCGGCGGGAACAACGCATACGCCGCGTCACGCACCAGCGCGTGGCGAAACAAATAGAACTGTTCCAGGGATTCAGTCACCCGACCAGATTACTAAGGACCGCATTTGCACGAACCCTCGGATTCCCGACTTTGACCAAGGAATACCAAAGCAACCTTAGGCGCTGCGGATGGCTTCGACGACTTCCGTCAATTCGACACCGGGGTAGTTCAGCCCGAACTCGCCTTGCGCGAGCGCCGGGTCAGGTGTGGCCGGGTTGCAGATTACAAAGCCGGCCTCGTGCAGTGCTTCTACGGAGCCGTTGTCGAGCGCTTCGCTGTAACTCTCATTGTTGGTAGGAATCACGAAGGCCCGGACGTCACGTTGCAGCCCATGCCCCCCGAGCGCGTCAGCGATGTCTTTTAAAACGCTTGCATCGCCGCGGACCACGACCTGATCGGGCACCGGCTTGCGGTCGCGTTGGGTGTCCTGCTTTTCAGCGTCGGTCATAAAAAAGCCCGGGCCAAGCGTTACTCGACGACGATTTCAACCTTCTGCATGTGGTACTTGCCGGCGTTACGCTCATCCGCGCCGATTTCGAGCACGTGATCCAGACCTTCGACCACGCGCCCGAACACCGTGTACTGGTTGTCCAGACCGCCGCAGTCGGCCGTGCACAGGAAATACTGGCTGCCTGCAGAGTGCGGGTCCGTCGTGCGCGCCATGCTGAGTACGCCCGGGTCGTGGTGAATCTCGTTGAACTCGGCCGGTAGTTTGTAGCCGGGCCCGCCGCCGCCCGTGCCCGTCGGGTCGCCACCCTGAATCACGAAGCCCGGCACGACGCGGTGATAGACGATGCCGTCGTAGTAGCCACGGCGTGCAAGTTCGACGAAGCTGACGACATGGTTCATGGCACGGTCCGCGAAGAACTCGAGTTTGATCGGCCCGAGTTCGGTCGTGATCAGCGCGAACATTTTTTTGCCACCCGCGTGAATCTTCACCGGCACGCGGTTGCTGACGTCCATGTCCGTGCCTTCAAAGTACGGATGGATGTTGCCGCGCGGCTGGTAGTAGGCCTCGATCAATTGCCCGTGCGGGTCAACGGCCGGTATCTCGATGACGCCGCTGATGCTTTCGCCCGGTTCGAGCTTTGCGTTTTCGGAGTTGCCCTGGATGCGCACCAGATAGCTCTCTGGTGTCAGCGCGTCGGGGCGTCGCGTGACGTGCAGGCTGACACTGGGAAACGCCAGCTCCGGCTTAGGAAACTCGGCGGCGACGGCGCCTTCGTTGGTAACCGTAACCTCAGCACGAATGGTCTCGCCCAGGTTGTAAGTGTCTTTGTCCAGCTTCAGCGCAACGCCCATGGTGTCTCCAAGGTCAATGCACGGATGCTGCCATCTAACCAGCGTTTGTCCAACCCGCTTGGTGGGCATGGGGGATGGGGCTTGGGGCATGGGGCATGGGGCATAGGGCGTGGGGCCTGGGGGACAACGCTTGCGGACTTGCCTTTGGCAGTTCCCCAAGCCCTAAGCCCGACGCCCCAAGCCCTTAGCGCAAGCCCGTCGCGCGAGCGACCAGACGGCGACGCACGCTTAAAAGAAAGCGGGCGTCGATGGTGTAGTCGACGCCCTTTGATTCTGGTTGGCCCACAGGGACTCGAACCCCGAATTACGGTACCAAAAACCGCTGTGTTACCAATTACACCATGGGCCAGTTCCGCGAAGGGTAGCAATGACATTGCCGGACGCAACGCCCCGCGCGTTCAAACCGCCAAGGCAAGGGGTTTGAACGCTCGCGAATCATTGACCGCCCCCGCCCGCGTGTTAGCCTCGTTGCCATGAAAGCCATCACAGTCAGGCTCGACAGCGGCGGTCTTGAAGCGCTCCTCAAGCGCGTTCGCCTCGGACAGGAACTCGGCTTCGACAAATTCGATCTCTGTATCTCCAACCCGCAGGTCCCGCTTGGGCGCATTGTCACGGCCTTGCTCGACAACAAAGTCGGGCTGACCGCGCTGCGCCTGAAAGAAGAACGCCACGCGGGTTTCGTTGCCCGCAAGCCCGGCTACTCAAAACTTGGTGCGCGCGACATGCAAATCGCTGAGCGCTCAGGTGCCATGGTGATCGAGACCACCGAACAACTGGCGCCTGCGAAGGCCCAGTTTGTGGTCCTCGAAGGCGGCTACGTCGCTGCACCAAACTTGAACGAGCGCCAGTTGCAGCTTGATGAGTTACTTGAGTGCGACGAGTGCGAAGAGACACGCCTTGAGCGCCTGGGCGAAATCGTCAAGTTCGACCAAAGCATCATGGAAGAACAACTGGACCACTTCTGCCGCGTGCTGCACAAGGTAGCCAAGGCCGTCGCGCCGGTTGAGGTCTGCCTGCTGCCGCCGGAAAGTCCCTTCGGGCTGCTGCAACCGGACAACATGCAGCACGTGTTTGACGACCTCGGCGGGCGCAACGTCAGCTACTGGCACTGCACCAGCAACGTGGCGATTCTGCGCAAACTGGGTGGCCCGCCCGACAGTGAGTGGATTCAACGCTTTGCGTCACGGCTCAAGGGCGTTTACCTCGAAGACATGCTTGGCGGCCACGGCGAACAGGCCCCCGGGCTTGGCGAAATCGACTTCAAGCAGCTCGCCCCGGAGTTGGCGCAGTCAACAATCCGGGTTATGGTGGTTGGCGATGACAAAGGCACCAAGCTGCGCTTCGGCAGTGAGTATCTGGCCAAAGTCGGCATCTTCTAGCCCCTATCCCCCGTTGGGCACACAAGCCATGCGCACATCTGCTTTGATTCTGGTACTGCTTACGTTACTGCTTTCCGCGTGCGCGAGCGGGGGCGGCAGCTCAGACGGCGCAGTCACCGACGGCGGCGGCGAAATCGACCCGAACTCAGACGCCGACACCCTTGAGCAACAGGCCTACGAAGTAACCGGCGACGTCCGCGTATTCTGGTACGTAAAAAGCGCACTGCTGCCCGGCGCCGGTGGTCGCGACGTTGAACAGAAAGAACAACGCTCAACGCTGATTAACCGCAATCACAGTTTTTATCGCGGCATGCCTGAAAGCCAGATGCGCGACGAAGAGCGCTTCCTGATGAACGCCGACATGTACGACCTGCTGATCACACTTAAGGCCATTGGTTTCTTCGACAAGGGCAGCGCCGTGAACGTGCTTTCCGATGAGCCCATCGAGCGCGCCGACCGCGAGCCACAAACCAGCCGGATCATCGCCGTACAACAGATCAAGGACGGCAAGGTAAACACGAGCTATTTCGCGCGACGCATCGGCGAAAGCGAACTCGACCCTGACCGTGCCAAGATTTTCAACCAGTGCCAGGCCGTCGTGATGCAGGCCATCGCGGGGTCACTGCCCCGCGGCAACGCCGACTATGGCGAAGGCGACGTCGACGAAATCCGGAGACCACGCTAAGCCTTGCCCCACCGCGCGCAGATATTCGGCAGTTTCGACGAGTTCTACACTGGGGCCCCGCGCCTGGTGGAGGCGCGCCCCGTTGTAAGCGTCGGCAGCTTTGACGGCGTACACCTGGGGCACCAGTACCTGCTGGCTGAACTGATCGAGTGGGCCCGCCGTGAGCACGCCCCGGCCGTGGTCGTCACGTTTCGCCGCCACCCGCGCGAGTACATGCTGAACATCGAGATTCCGTCGCTCAACACGCCGGAGCACAAAGCGCGCTTGCTGAGCAAGGCGGGGGTCGACGCCGTGGTGATGCTCGACTTCGATGAGAACCTGCGGCAACTGTCAGCCGGGCAATTCATGTCGGATTGCATCAAACAGAAAGTCGGTGCGCGGGCGATGCTGGTCGGTTTCAACAACCGCATCGGCAAAGACGGTGAGGGCACGTTCGAAGTTTTGCGTGAGATCGGCCGTGAGATCGACATCGAAGTACGCGAAGGCGAGCGCGTAGAAGTCAGCGGCGAGGCGATGTCCAGCAGCGCCATCCGCAAGCATGTCGCGAACGGCGACTTCCTGTGGGCACGCAAGATGCTCGGGCGTCCGTACAGCCTTGTCGGCACGGTGCAGGAAGGTGACAAGCGCGGGCGCACAATTGGCTTCCCGACCGCGAACATTGCGCTGAAGGGTTTGGGCTATCCGCCGCAAGGCGTCTACGGCGTGCGCACGAAGTTTGAAGGCACGTGGTATCTGGGCGCGGCCAACATCGGCACCCGCCCGACCGTGGACCCGGACCGGCGCGAGCCGCTGCTTGAGGTTCATGTGCTCGACTTTGACGGCGACCTGTACGACAAAGAGATTGAAGTCGAGTTTCTGTTTCACGTTCGTGGCGAGAAAAAGTTCAACAGTCTCGACGAACTCAAGGAACAGTTGCAGAAGGACGTAGCCGAAATTCGCCAACGGGCAGACGAAGAAGAGTACGACTAAAACGATCGGAAAAGAGACATGGACCCACGCGAAGAACTGATGCAACTGGTGAAAAGCACCGTGGCCGAAGGCACCGTGACACTGGCCAGCGGCGCCACCAGCGACTTCTACATCGACGGACGCCAGACGACGCTGGACTCGCGCGGGTTGCACCTCACGGCCAACCTGATGTGGCAACGCATCAAGGAATGGAACGTAACCGCAGTCGGCGGCCCGACCATGGGCGCTGACCCGATAGTCGGCGGCATCCTGATGGCTGCGGCCGCGGAAGGCGTTCACCTGAAGGGTTTTCTGATTCGCAAAGAAGCCAAGGCCCACGGAATGCAGCGCTGGGTCGAGGGCCCGGACCTGAACGACGGCGAGCGCGTCGTGATCATCGAAGACGTCGTGACAAGCGGCGGTAGTGCGATCAAAGCCATCAACGGCATGAAGACGCAGTACAACCCGGAAGTCGTGAGAGTTCTGTGCCTGGTAGATCGTCAGGCCGGCGCCACCGAGAAGTTGAAAGAAGCCGGCTACGAATACGAAGCGCTGTTTACACGGAAAGACCTGGGCCGGTAGCGGCGACGTTTACGTCGTTCGTTTTTTGGTCCGTGGTTGAGACGCTGCGGGCGGGGCAAGCCCCGCCCCTACTTTACGGGCAGGCGGAACCAGCTTGCGTCGGCGTACTCATACGGATAGCGCGACTTCATCCACGCCGCGCCGTCGTCCTCAACGCGCATGAACAGCCGCCAGACGGTTTTTGTTTGCCCGGTCAGCTTCGGCGGGTAGTCGTCCCACTGGTCGCGCTTGGTCCAGAATTCGCCGTCTTCGGCGTACAACTGATCGGACCATAGCTCGGTACGATCCAGCCCGAAGACGTGTTGGTCTTCGCCAATCAGCATGCGCAGCAGAAATGCCTTGCGCTCAAAGCCGCCGTCCCGTGAAGGCCAGTCAACACGGCATAGGTTTACGAAATCGAGCCGTCCGTCCTTGGCCTTCAAGAGTGCGGGCATGAACTCGGCTGACTCGTGCATCTTCTCGTCTTGCACCCAAAGTACTTCACCCTCGGGTGACAGTCGCTTCAGCAAGTCGCGCGTTGCGTCACCCGGCGCGCAATCGACCGAGTTCTCAAGCAACTGCTGCTCATAGAAGTAGACACGCGGCAGCAGCACCGACATGCCCTCGACTTTCATCGGGTCGTCTTCGGGCTCGCCTTCCGCCAGCGGGTGCTGCGCGCTCTCGCCAAGGTACTCGTCGCCGAGCCAGACTTTCGTGCCTTCGGGTACCTGCAGTGTGAAGCTCTTTACATAGCGTGCGTCGAGGAACTTCAGCATCAGCGCCTCACGCAGCCCGCCCCACGCTGCCATCAGAATGCTGAACACCAGCAGGCTCACCAGCAGCACCGCCCAAACCACGCGCAACAGGCGCAACGGCGGCGACAACGGCTTCTGAATCTCGTCTGCAACGGCATCCGACATAGGCGCAGCATATCCGCGCACACAAGCCACGCAACGCGGGGTTATCGCCCCGGCAGAGCTATTGCGCCTATGTAGAACTCGTCCTCGGCTGGTGGGTCTCCATCACGGGGTTCAACAACCGCGATTCGAGTTTCTGTGCGCTGTTTCGACGGTGGCCACTTGAGGTCCCATTCAATCGAAACCTCACTGCTGCTGCTGTCACTCAGGACCCTCTTTCCGTCGCGGAATTCGAGCGGCACCGCCAGCCAAGTGTCTTCATCGAGCGCAAACACCCAAACTCGACGAATGATCGGACTGCCGCCTGCATCGCGCATGAACAACTGCGTGCCGCCGGTGTTGTTCCACAAATCGTCGGCAGACATCATCACTGGGCCCTGAAACTGGCAACCCGGGTGCAGCCTCTCCGCAATCACGGCTGAGTCGCTACCAGAAGGCACTTCGACACCGATTTCGATCAGTTCCTCGCGGTCAAGGACTACCCTGCCACTACCGAGAGGTTTGCCGTCAGCGTAGACCTCGGCGTTGGTGCTGACTTCGAGGCGTAAGTCCGACGGTCGCAGTGGTAGAACTCGCCACACGATTGCGGCCGCGACCGCCAACAGCACAAGCGCCAACAGGAGTTTGAGTGTGCGTTTCCCCCAACGCACTGCCCAAAGAGGATCGGGTTCATTTTTAGGCTTCATCGTCACCCATTGTCACTCACTGCGGTGATGCCGGCTGCTACAAAACTGCGTGAATCGGGCAAAGCTGGTCTTCATTAGCCCCTGTCCTTTCCTTTGGGCAATCCCAGAATCGCTGGCATGGGCGATGAGCCGGCGATTCGTTTCACCGACGTTTGCGTGTCCTCACAGGGCTTGCGCTCGCGCCTGCTTGATCCACCCGGCAACGCGGCTGAACACGCGATCCTTGACGGCGTATCGTTTGAGATCGCGCCCGGCGGCGTGCTTTCCATCCTGGGTGAATCCGGCGGCGGCAAGACAACGCTGCTGCGCTGCATCAACCGCATGGTCGACGCCGAGTCCGGCAACGTCGAAGTTCTGGGGCGCAACGTCCGGCAGTGGGACGTACGCGAACTGCGCCGCTCGGCCATTTTTGTACCGCAGCGTTCGTTCCTGTTCGGCGGCAGCGTGCGTCAAGAACTGATTCACGCCCTGCGCTGGAACGGTCGCGGGCCGATCAAGATGCCGTTTGGCGAGGTGCTGGAGGCCGTCGGGCTCAAGGTCGATCACAAGCAGCCGGCCGATGAGCTATCAGAAGGCCAGCGCCACCGCCTTTGCATCGCGCGGGCGCTGTTACTGTTCCCGAAGATTCTGTTGCTGGACGAACCCAGCGGCGCACTAGACGTTCGCACGGCGCGCGAGGTTCTCGCGTCTATCCGCGACTGGGCGACCGGGCATCAGACCACGCTGGTTTGCGTTACACATCGCCCGGAAGATCTCGACACCCTTGGCGGCGACGCGCTGATCCTGCTGGGTGGCAAAGTCAGTGGGCGCTACGCGGCGCGCGATCTGCTTGACGGCAAGGTCAACGCCGACACCAGCACATTCCTGGGCTCCAGCAGCCGGGAGAAAGCATGATCGGCGTCGCCCAAATCCAGGACCCGGGCTGGCTGGGGCTGATCGCAAGCGCGGCGCTGATGCTGTTGCTGATGGGCACGGCGCTGGGCTTCGGCATCAACATGATCAAGGAAGGCGCGATCGCAACGGCCCGCGCGACTGTGCAACTGCTTGTCGTGGGGATGATCCTTGGCTGGATTTTCGCGCGTGAGCATTGGTGGGCCATCTGCCTGATACTCGGCGCGATGACCTGCATTGCAGGCTTCACGGCCGGTCGCAAGATCAACAAAGTACTCAAGCGTACGGGGCCTGTGATTACACTGGTGTTGGCCGCGGTGACGGGATTAACGCTGATCTACGTGACGCAACTGGGCGTCGGCGTGCGCGGTTTTGACGCGCAGTACTTCATACCGCTTGGCGGGATCATTCTTGGCAACGCGATGACAGCGGCGGTACTCGCCACCACGCGCTTTGCCGAAGACCTGAAAGAACAGCATGACAAGGTCGAGGCCGCGCTGGCACTCGGCGCGTCGCCGGCGCAGGCCACCAGCGGGCTCACGCGCAAGGCCTTCACGGCGGCCGTGACGCCCGTGGTCAACGCCATGATGATCGTCGGCATTGTGAAGCTGCCGGGCGTCATGACCGGCACGCTGCTGGGCGGGGTCGAGCCGCTGATCGCGGCCAAGTACCAACTGGTAGTCATGTTTATGCTCGTGTTCGGCGACGGCATGACAGCACTGGCCGTCCTGACCATCATCCGAAAACGAGCCTTCACCAAGGCCTGGCAGCCGCGTCTCTAGTCACACGTCAGGATTCGTCCGAAATCTGAGCTTCTTCGCCTTGACCCGGCGCTCGGAATTCGTTTAAGAATGAGACTGAGTCGCAAGTTCACTTTTTCTTTGCATCGCGAACAGGCTGTCATGAAACGTATTGCATATGCCCTTGCTGTCGCTGTCGCACTCATGCTGGGCGCCTACGCCAGTGCTGAAGACAACAGACACACACCCGAGCCGGACCAACCAACTACCGAATCCCCGACCGATTCCGCGAACGTTCGAACCGCACCGCTGCTCGAAGTCGGCGGCGTAACCGTCATGCCGCAGGCCTTCACCAGCTTTGGCGCCTGCGCCCAGGGTGGCTACCTGTACATGATCGGCGGGCACACCGGTGCGCCACACGAATACGACCGTGAGGGGTTCAATCGAAACTTCTATCGCCTCAACCTGCATGACCGCAGCAGCTGGGAGATCCTGCCCGGCGGCGTCGGGCTGCAGAGCGTCGCACTTGTCAGCGATGGCGAACGCCTGTACCGGGTCGGAGGCATGACAGCGCTGAACGCCCCCGATCAACCGCATCAGTTGACAAGCACCCTGGAGGTGCAGGCGTTCGACCCCCTCAACCGCGCATGGACCTCGCTGCCCGACCTGCCCGACAACCGCTCAAGCCACGATGCCGTGATTCACGATGGCAAGCTGTTCGTGTTCGGCGGCTGGAAACTCGCGGCCGACTCGCTTGAGGACAACGCCGACGAAGGCGACTGGCACGATACCGCACTGGTGCTTGACCCCAACGCCGAGAAGCCGGCTTGGAAGACGCTGACGCAGCCGTTCAAAACCCGCGCCATCGCCCTGGCCAGTTGCGGCACGCACATCTACGCCATCGGCGGCATGTCACCCGAAGGCATTACCAGCGCCGTGCACCTGTATGACCCCGCCACGAACGAATGGTCCGACGGCCCCGAGTTGCCCGGGTTCGCTTTCGGCACCTCCGCTTTCGCCATGGACGGTCGCGTGTACGCCACGAACTGGGAGGGCAAGCTGTTCAGCCATGCGCCGGGTGAAGATGCATGGTGCGCGGACGCGACCCTGACCTTCCCTCGCTTTTTTCATCGCCTGGTTGCCGTCGGCAACGGGCAGCTCGCGGCCATCGGCGGCGTCACACGCGGCGGCCAGATTCGCAACATCGAATGGCTGAAGCCGGGCGCTAACTCACCGAAGGTCACCCGCGTCGTGATTCCCGCACCGGGCAATGCCAAGGCACGCCAGGGCATCTTCTTCTTCAACAACAACCTGTACGTGTTCGGCGGCAACAACTCGGTGCTTGATCACCAGTTCAAGCCCGAGAACTTCCTGAACGAAGCTTTCAAAATCAGCCTTACGAGCCTGAGCGCCGAACGCATCGCGACCCTGCCGGTGAACCGCCAGTCGTTCCAGACCTTCATGACCGGCACGCAGGATCGCTTCGCAGAGAAGATCGGCTACGCGGTCGGCGGCTTCGGGCATGACGGAAAGGCCGCAGTCAGCCATTCGGAAATCTTCCAGTACAGCATCGACGCCGACGTCTGGGAGCCCGCCAAGCTGAAGCTTCCGGCGCCTCTGACGCAGTTCGGCGTGGCCGAGCATGACGGCAAGGTCTACCTGTTCGGCGGGCTGGACTTCGACCCGGCACGCGGCAAGAAAGAACAGTTTCAGGAATCACGCACCATCTGGCAGTTCGACCCCGAAGCCAAAGAGGATTCGGGCAAGGATCGCTTTGTCGCCCTCACCCCGAAACTGCCGGTCTCACGCCGCGCTTTCGGCGGGGCCGTGCTCGGCGACAAGTACTACCTCGTCGGCGGCATGACCAAGGACTTTGAAGAACTAGATCGTTGCGACGTTTATGACTTCAGAACCGGCGAGTGGTCGCAGATACCGAACCCGCGTGACGCGCGCCTTTCACCCAAGCTGATACCGCTCAACGGCAAGCTGTATCTCGTTGGCGGCAGCAGCCCGACCCTGGAAGGCTTCAAGCGCAACACCAGCGTCGAAGTGTTCGACCCGGCCACGGGCAAGTGGGCGGTAGTGATCGACGACCTTGGCGAAAACCTTGGCGAGTTGCAGGCGTTCGCGTGCGGCGAGCGCATCCTGATGTACTCGGTACACAACGACTCGAACGAGATTCGCCTGCTGTTCATCGAGCCGTAGACAGTGAGGACCCCGTGCTGACGCGCGGGGTTCTTTTCACCAACTTAATGATACTGAGTCTCACTATTAATTAGACGACGGAGAGAGACATGAAACCAAACCGATTCCTCGCACTGCTGCTGCCGCTTGCGCTGCTCGCGGGCTGCGGCGACAGCGGGTCAGGCAGCAACGGCAGCACGCCCGCAACCTTCAGCATCACGACCGCTTCGTTGCCGCAGGGCTTTGACGGCGTCGCCTACAGCGCCCAAGTCGACAGCGCAAACGGCACAGCGCCGGTGACTTTCGCTTGGGCAAGCGGCTTTACACCGCCCGCGTGGTTGTCGATCAGCGCAACCGGTCAGCTAAGCGGCACGCCGACTTCGGTCGCAACGCATGCCCTCGAAATCACGGCAACGGATTCATCCATGATGCCGATCTCAGTATCCCGCACACTGAACCTGAGCGTGGTCGCCGCGCCGGAGATCACCACAACAGCGCTCGCCCGCGCCACCAAGGGACAGAGTTACAGCGAGCAACTCAATCACAACGGCACGGGCGCCAGCCAACTGACGTTTGCACTCGCAACCACATCGCCCGCGCTGCCAACCGGCGTCAACCTGTCGCCGGGCGGCGCGTTCAGTGGAAGCGCCAGCGTTGGCGGGCTATTCGTGCTTGAGATTGAACTGCGCAACGGCGCCACGGTCATTGACACGTCAACGCTTGACCTCATTGTGTACGAAAGCATCCCGTACACCTACGTTGAAGATTCCTTCGAGCCCAACGACGGCACAGGCAGCGCCACGCAGCTTCTGCCCGGCGCCAACCCTGCGGGCCGGCTCAGCGTCGGCAACCCGGCCGTGCAGGCCGCGCCACTGACGCTGAACAGCAACCAGAACATCACGAAGCCGGACCCGAACGACTATTTCGCGTTCAACATCGCGAACCCGGGCACGATCAGCGTTGACATATTTTTCCGCGGGCTGGTCGGCGAACTGGACATCGCGCTGTGGTTCTACACAGGCTCGCCGACGCACCAGGTGGTGAAAGTCGCTGAATCCGAAGCCTACCAGACCGACGACGAGCACATCGTCTACCACAATGCGCAGCTCAGCAACGGTATCGGCGCGGGCTACTACTACCTTCAGGTTAACGCGCCGAGCGACGCCTCGCAGGCACTCTGGAATCTCAATGCCTATACGTTCCGGGTCAGCTTCAACGACCTGACCATCGCATCCGATCACATTGAGGCAGACAGTGCCGGCGGCAGCATCAACGAGCAAGTTGTTGCGTACAACCAGGGCGGGTCCCCCACGACTCCCCAGTGGAGTATCGCCGCTGGCACCCTGCCCAACGGCGTGACTTTCACGAACGATGGGCGCTTCACCGGAACACCGACCGAATTCGGGCTGTATGATTTCACTGTCCGTGTTGAAGACAGCGGGCTGGCAACCGAGCGCGATATCAAAACCCGCTTCTTCGACAGCAACGCGGGCGACTACTGGCAGCTTCGCGGCGACCGCCGCATCTACGACCCCGGCAACAACAACCCGCTGCTTGAAACTTTCGGCGACGCGATGGTCATCGCGCCGCACCCGGACTATCCCACGGAAGGTGCGATCTATGTGCTGGGCGGATACACGGACCAGATGCTCGACACCGTTCGCGTCTTCCACACCGACCGCGCAGGCATCCCCGCCGCCAAGCAGTTCAAGTTTGAAGATATCGGGAAGAACCTGCCGAACTCACTGCGCTATCACGGTGCGAAGTTCATGCAGCACAGCTACGGCGCCTACATCTATGTGATCGGCGGTGAGATCGGGCTGCAGGCCACGGGCCACACACCGGGCGATCTATGGCGCAGCGTTTACAGACTGCAGGTGGCCGACGGTGCGGGTACAGCGCTCAGCCACCCGCTGTCGAGCGCTTGGGAGCTACTCGCTGAATTGCCGGACACGGCGCCCGGCGGCGAAGACATCAAGGGCTGGGCCGAGTTCGGGCTCGGTGTTGACGATCAGGCCAACGACGCCGACGACCGCATCTACCTGCTGGGCGGACGCTACGATCTTGAAGACAGCGTTGGCAGCGCAACCTACAGCCGTGCATTCCACGACGAAGTACTGATGTTCGAATGCCCGACGACTAGCAGCAACAGCGGCGTCTGGCACTGGAAGAACGACACCGCACCGTACACACCACGACGCTTCCCGGGCGTGGCCATGTTGAACGGCTACATCTACATCGTCTCAGGGCGTGAAGGCACTGCCGGCCAGACCGGCAGCGGTGGGAACATCGCGGACTACATCGAGATGTACCAGCCGGATAACTTCCAGACGAACGGCGCACTAGGTACAGCAGGCAGTTCAAGCTTCCCGACGTTGAATGGCGGCGGAGGCTACTACCCGATGTACGCAGAGTTGAACGGCTCGCTTTACGTCTGGTGCGGCTGGGACGCAAACTTTGCCGGAACCAAGGCGCTGCATCGTTTTGATCCGAACGGAAGCAGCGGCAGCGTCACGCGCCTGACCGACGCCGACTGGGGAACGGGCTTCGGCGGCGGTGTCGCGCATGACGGCAAGCTCTGGCTGATCAGCGGCATCGGCCACGGCGCGCACTCGGAAGCCAAGAATCTGGTCTATTTCCCGTAACCCGAAATTGGGGCCGAGCGATGGAGTGAACCGACGCGCACAGAAAAGGGCAGGCACTGGAGTGCCTGCCCTTTTCTTCAATCTCGTCCCGAACTAGCGCTGCGCCCGGCGCTGACGTGTGACTACGCCAAGCACTGCGAGCATAGCCAGCATAAGCATCCAGACCCCACTGCCTTCGCCCGTTGAACAGTCCTCGTCATCATTATCACTGCCGCCTCCGGTTGCTGTTGGCGCGCTGACGTTGACCGTCAGCGTGTCGGTCGAAGCGGTCGTAAGGCTGTCCTGCACCTGAAGCGTTACCGCATTCGCACCCAACGTGGCCGCGATGGTCGCCGAGATGTCGGCCGTAACCGTACCGTTGGTGTTGGTGATGTTCGTGACGGTGATACCCGTCGGCACGCTGGTCGCGGTGACCGTCAGCGAACCATCAGCATCTTCGGCGTCGCTGACCGTTGCGATCGTGACGCCGGTAAGCGACGCACCCTGGGTAATCGCGATAGCGCCCGCGGCCGTAATCACCGGCGTTGAGTTCACGACCACGTTGACCACCAACGTATCCGTAGTGGTCTGGCTGAGGCTATCTTGCACCTGCAGAGTCACGTTGTTGTTGCCCAGCGTGGCGCTTGCGGTCGCCGAGACGTCGGCCGTGATCGTACCGTTGGTGTTGGTAATGCTGGTAACGGAGATACCTGTCGGCACGCTGGTCGCGGTGACAGTCAACGTTCCGTTGGCATCTTCGGTGTCACCCACCGTCGCGATCGTCACGCCGTTACTCATGCCGCCCTGCGACACGGAAATCGTTCCCGCCGCCGTAATGGTCGGGTCGGTGTCGTCAACAACATTGACGGTCAGGTTCGCCGTCGTCGTTTGGCCAATGCTGTCCTGTACCTGAAGCACAACCGTGTTGGAGCCAAGGGTTGCGGCCGTCGTCGCCGAAACGTTTGCGGTAACCGTGCCGCTGGTGTTCGTGATACCTGTGACCGTGATGCCCGTAGGCACGCTGGTCGTCGTAACCGAAAGGCTGCCGTTGGTGTCTTCAGCGTCAGTCACAGTAGCAATGGTGGCACCGGTGACGGTCGTACCTTCGGTAACGTTCACAGTAGCGCCCGCCGTGATGCCGGGGTTGGCGTCGTCAATGACGGTGACCGTGAGCGTATCCGTCGAAGTCGCCGAGCCGCTGTCCTGCACCTGAAGCGTAACACTGTTCGCACCCGGCGTAGCAGCGGCCGTGGCGGAGATGTTCGCGGTAATGGTTCCGCTTGTGTTGGTGATGCCGGTGACAGTGATACCGGTAGGAACGCTCGTAGCCATCACAGTAAGCGAGCCGTTGGAATCCTCGGCATCACTCACAGTCGCAATGGTCGCGCCGCTGGTCGTCGTACCCTGGGTTACAGAAACCCCTGAGCCGTTGGCATTGATGACCGGTGCAGTGTTCGGAAGTTCCCACCGCTGACCGAATATCTCAATCTCGTCGTCGACCAACGGAGTTACGTTGTCGTCCCCGTTCCAAACAACGAGCATCTCTCCTGAGCCCGACGCATAGGCTACGTCAGGAAACTCCCCGCGGAAGTTACCGGGTGTAGATGCCCCACTGCCAACTTGGGACAACTGTTCGACGCTGCCTGTCAACGTCCCGGTACTGGATACACGCTGGCCCCAGATCTCGTTGTCGTTGTTAGTCGTCGCGTCTCCCCACCATACGACGAAGTACTCGTTGGCATTCGAGTTGTAAGCGACCTTCGGATCAAATTCACCAATGTTTGGATCGCCCGGCGTGCCAAGGTTGCTGATGCGGAAGTCGTTTGAGCCGACTTCTGCACCCGTCGCTCCGTCGATGCGCTGACCCCAGATCTCGTACTCGTTGTCGGTACCAGTATCTTCGCCGGCGAAGACGACCAAGTACTCGTTGTTCGCGCTGTTCCATGCCGCTGCTGGCGTGATGCCGCGAGTTGCCGTCTGACCATCAGTTCCAACATCGGAAACACGAATGCGTGACCCCGAAGCCGCCCCGGTCGAGGCGTTCAAGCGTTGGGCGTAGACCTCGAACTCGCCATCGACACTCGATCCAGTGTCGTCATCGGCACTCCATGCGACCAGGAATTCATTGTTCGTTGCGTTGTAGGCGGTCGCGGTCCAGTCCAGGACGTCATACGACCCGGCGCCAGTCACTCCATTTGCGCCTCCCATGAAACTGATCTGGAAGTCGTCGCTGCCCGTCGGTGCGCGCGTAGAGCCGTCCACCAATTGACCAAACACTTCGGTTTCACCGCTCAGTAGTCCGTTCACGTCATCGTTTCCGTGCCACGCAACCAGAAACAGGTTGTTTGTTGAGTTGAAACAGACGCTCGCCGAAATGCCGATAAAGCTGGATGGCGACGTTGCGCCGCCGCCCATGTCACTGATCTGAAAATCGTCAGTGCCAAGCTCGGCTCCAGTGTTCGAGAGGAACTGCCCAAATATTTCTCGATCGCCGCCTCGCCGACCTTCCCACACAACGAGGAATTCGTTGCTCGTGCTGTTCCACGCAACTTCGGGTTCGAATGCATCTTCCGTGGCTGGAGTGGCGTTGCCGAAGTTCGAGATTCTGAAGTCGTTCGTTCCGACCTCTGCCCCCGTCGAGGCGTTAATGCGCTGACCGTAGATATCGTAGACGTTGTCCGTCACATCCGCTCCATGCCAGACAACCAGATACTCATTGTTCGTAGCGTTGTAGGCGACATCTGCGTGGCGCGTTTGAAAACTCGCTGTCCCGCTTCCCTGCATGTCGCTGATGCGGAAGTCGTTGGTTCCGATCTCCGGATCGATCAGTACTGGGTAGGCCGCTGATGCGAGTGCGTTGCCCGAGACCGTGATGGTTGTTCGGTTCGCTGAGACGTTCATGTGGGCATCCAGCGGCAGCCCGTTGGCGTCAAACACGCTGACGTCTCCGAGGCTCACATCGCCCCAGCTCCACGAGTTCTCGGAAGCTGAGAACGCACCGCTTGAGATCACATCGCCGGCGATCACAAGGTCGCCTTCGACACCCAGAGGCGCGGGCAGCACAAACTGCTGCTCGATCGTGCGGGATTTGAGTACGTATTGCTCCGTGATCGCGCCGCGGTCGTAGCGAACCACACCCTGTGCGGCGATCGGCGCTACGCTCGGATCGAATTCAACGGCGCCCTCCCCAACGCGAACTTCAGCCAGACTCCAGCGCCAATCCTCCTGCGCGCGCCACGGTGTGAATGTCAGCCCGTCGGCACTCAACACGGCGTCGTGCCGCGGATTGTGAACCCGCACCTCGGCGTCGGACTGCGTGACGTGGTTCAAGGCCGTGCTCATGGCCTGGGCTTCGCTGATCTTTTTCTTCTGGATTGCCGGTGCCGATTCGGTGGGTTTCACGACGTTCGGCGCGTCGTCAGCGGCCGCCGGGTTCAGCGACAAAACGGCGACACCAAGGGCAATAGCCGTCACCCCCGCCGGTTGTAGTAGTTTTCTCAAGTGCATGGAAACTCCTGTCTGAACAGTGTTTACGAAATGGCCTACTGTGCAAACGGGAGTTTATTCACAGAAACGCGCACGCCCAGTTCGAAACAAA
>JAGQRE010000099.1 GCA_020425695.1 Planctomycetota bacterium | reverse complement strand
CGAGCATCTCGTCTGCTGGGGCCAGGACGTGCAGGACGGCAAGGGCGGCGTCTTCGGCGCAACCAAGGGGCTCAGCACCAAGTTCGGCGTTGATCGCGTGTTCAACAGCCCGCTGGCCGAGGCCACCATCGCCGGCAGCAGCCTTGGCTACAGTTATAAGGAAGGTCGCAAGGCCGTCTGCGAAATCCAGTTCGGCGACTACATCTTCCCGGCCATGATGCAGATCATCAACGAGATCGCGACGACGCGGTTCCGAAGCGGCGGCAACTGGGCCTCGCCGATGGTGATTCGCGTGCCCGTGGGCGGCTACATTCAGGGTGCGATGTACCACAGCCAGTGCATCGAGGGGATTTTCGCCACGCGCCCTGGCTTGAGAATCGCCATGCCAAGCAACGCCGCCGACGCCAAGGGGCTGTTGAAGGCCGCGATCCGGGGTAACGACCCGGTGCTGTTCATGGAGTGCAAGAACCTGTACCGGCAGGAGCGCTGCAAGAGCCCCGAGCCCGACAAAGACTACGTGCTGCCGTTCGGCCACGGGCGCATCGTTCGCGAGGGCAGCGACGTAACGCTCGTGACCTGGGGCAACACAGTAATGATCGCCCAGAACGCGGCCCAGGATTTGGAAAGCAAAGGCATCGAGGTAGAGATCATCGATTTAAGAACGATCCTCCCATGGGACCAGCAAATGGTCTTCAACTCAGTAGCCAAAACCAACCGCTGCCTCGTGCTGCACGAAGACACAGTAACCATGGGCTTCGGAGCCGAAATCTCAGCCAAGATCATGGAAGAAGCCTTCGAAAGCCTAGACGCACCAGTGCGCCGCGTGGCAGCGAAGGACTCATTCTGCCCGTATGCCAAGCCGCTGGAGAACGGCGTCCTGCCCCAAAAGGACCAAGTCATCGACGCGGTGGAGGCGTTGGTGGGTTGGTAGTAGCGGGCGTCTCGCGAGGCCGCGCTTCGCTCCGACATGGTTGGGGCCGAGTCCGAATAGAGAGCTTTATCTCGGCCCCTTCAACTTGGTGGTCAGTGTGTGGCACACAAGGTTTATAGAGGTCTCGACATCTAAAATCGTCTGGGGACAGCCAATGCGCGAGACATTGGAGATGTCGACCGTATAAGAGCCCTTCCATTGGGAATGGTTCAGCTTTTTTGGAGCAGTCGCTCACTGTTGGCAAAGGACTCTAGTGCCGTCGGAAGAACTCCAACAACGATACCCAGACGGTCGCGGCCGCCGGGTCGGTAGGTACGAAGTTTTTGAGTGCCAACTGGTGACGCTCAACCAATTCGCCGAAGCTGGATTATTGCCAGACATCGACTACGGCCTTTTTGCAACGCAGAAGTGTGATACGTTAATTATTAGTCGAATACCCCAACCCCATGCAGTTTGTATTGGAGAACACAAGGCACCAGGCGGTCTGACGTCTTCCAATTGGAAGGCGATTGCAAAAAAAGCTCTCACTGCTAAGTGCCACCCTACGAGGGCGGTACTGGGATACGTAACCGACTCGATCAGTACCCACTGGTTCAATGGGGCTGCCAACGAAGTTGCAGAAGTAGTCCGTGAAGATGGACTCTCCATGCCTCACCCTGTGGCGTTCCAAGACCTCTCGTTCCAAGCTGAACTGAGGTACGTACTGTCGCACTTTGACCCAGCCTCTGGGAAAGTGCGCTCTCTTGACAGAACGAACCCAGAGAGTCTGGCGAGAGAAATATGGCAGACGGTATGGCGGCTCAAGGCGGACGCTCCAGAGGACTGCCTAGCAACTTTTGTGGAGCTTTTTGTATATAAGTTCCTAGACGATCTCGGCCTTATGAGACGAGCCGGCGACGGCAGCGATATATCTCTCCAATATTTACTGCAACTGCTGAAGGACCGGTGCTACAGCTATTACACGACGCATGCACGCGAAGAAATTAAACGGCTATTCCCGCCAGGTGCCGACGGCTATAGCGTCATAAACGGGATCGTGCTGCAAGATTCCAATGTCGATCACAACATTATCTTTCATGAGCTACTTCAGAAGTTTGCAAGGTTCGGATCACTTCGAAACACGGATTCAGACTTCAAAAGGCGTCTCTACGAATCGTTTCTTCAGGAGAGTCGCACCACCCAAATGTTTGGTCAGTTTTTAACGCCGCGAGTTATTGTATCGGCAATATATGACATGGCGAACGTTCGCGATTTGCCGTCAGGTCAGAACATTTGTGACCCAGCGTCGGGTGTTGGCGGCTTTGTACTTGAAGAGATGGCCCGCGACCTTCAGGATCAGTGGACGGCGCGGGCGAATACCATCAGGCCCGTGCACTCATGGCACGCATGGGAAGTAGTGCCAAAGACTTCCATTTTGGCGAAGGCGAACGCGCTGGTTCACTGTGGTGACTTTTTGGCCGAATATCCGGCACGGGTAAAGTCTTTCGCGTCGTGGCTCAACAAAGTGTTTCGGTGTTATGACAGATCTGGGCTCGGTTCTCTCGAAGAGATGCCAAGCAAGAAGTTCGATCTAGTGATGACAAATCCGCCGTTCGTCGTCTCTGGGTCAAGGGACTTTAGTCGGTTGGTCCAGCGGACCAACCGGCGACGGAAATACTATGAGGTGAAGAGTAGCGGTGTCGAAGGCTTGTTCGTTCAACTGGTTGTGAAGGGTCTGAAAGCTAACGGACATGCATGGATTCTTTTGCCAGAGACATTCTTTCTTCGTTCCACTGACAGGCAGTTACGTACGTGGATATACGACAATTGCAAAGTTGACTTACTTGCCATATTGCCAGAAAAAGCCTTCTACAACACGTCAAAACGTGTGGTAATTGCGCATCTCCAGCGCAGGCCTCGCCCTTTGAGGGGGGCGGCTCAGCGGCGCGTGCTAGAGTCGGAATCTACACTACTATACGCGGTTGGTGAGATTGGTGAGACGAGAGATGTTCGCCGACTTCCGACGGAGAGCCATCTTCCGAGTCTCGTGGCGTCCTTTAGGGAACATCAAGCGGGACGCGACGAGTTTGACGACTCACGAGCTGTCGCTGTAGCCTCGTCGGAGTTGGCGGACAGAGATACACTAAACCTGCGCCTGTTTTGGGCGTTGGATGTTGCGCGCGAGCTCGAACTTCTCCCAACGCTGGTTGACCCTGCCCAACAAGTGGCATCCATTTCTCGAACTGTAGATGCCCTACGGGATGTTATCAGCAAGTGGGAACAATTCGCGGAGACTGTAGTCGAACCGAGCCCCCCAAGAGCGACGCGAAAGGTCGCCTTGGGGGATACGACGTTGTTCGGTGTTCGGATTGGCCGTCGTGTGCTCAAAAAGGACATCTACAAGAACAGAACAGGTACACCGCTGTACTCCGCGAATGTCCGCAAACCATTTGGATTTGTTGCTGCCCCAAATGCGGGCGGTCTCGCCCACGGAGGTTTCCGGTGGAGCATCGATTCGGATTGGGATGTCGTTCCCGTGGCTGCCGGCGAGCGGTATTCGATAACTGACCATTGCGGGCAACTTGAAATCAGAGTGGAGGGCATCAACCACAGATATCTTGCGAGACAGGTGCTTGCTGCCGGTGCTGAACAAGGTTTCAACAGGGAGTATCGTCCATCTCTTGCACAAATGCGGGCGCTGGAGGTTGAGTTGCCAATGCTCGAAGACGGCGGCTTTGATGAGAGTTCGATGAATTTATGGGCTAGCTATTGGGAGCAACTCGAAAGGCAGGAGCACGAGCTTGCCGAAATTCTGGCTGTGCAGCAGGGTGAGGTCTCGGGTGAGGCTGGAGGCGTGTAAGAATCTTGAAAGGGTCAGGCTACTTTAGGGGCCCCTAAAATGCGGCATTCAGGCGGCAACTTCTCCGCCTGACCCCACCCTTTTGGGGCGGGGTTTTTGTTTTGGGGTGCGGCCGGCTGACGGGTGCCTTGCAATCTTCCCGCGCGGGTTTGGAATCATTGGTGGAGGAGCTATGGCTGACTCTGCTTGTGGTGAGGTTGGGACGGCGGCTCCGGTCATTGACCGCAAGCGCTGCGAGGGCAAGGGGGATTGCGTCCGTGTTTGCCCCTATGGTGTGTTCTCGATCCGGAAACTGGAGCCCTCCGAGCGTGTGGGGCTCTCGCTGATTGGGCGTCTTAAAGCCTGGGGGCATGGTTACAAGCAGGCGTTTGTTGATCCCGAACTCTGCCATGCCTGCGGTTTGTGCGTCCCGGCCTGCCCGGAGAAGGCCATCAAACTGAGGCCGGCCTAGGGGCGGTTTGTGCTCACTGCCGGATCAGTATCGGACCTGATATACTGCCTGCCTCAACCAACCACGAAGGCCGTCGCCTTCGAATCTCTTGGATTCTCAATCACCTTGGCAGACGTGGGTTTACGCGGCGTGTTCTCGTATGGGCGTGGGGCTTTGCCCCGGCGATGCTTGCCGATTTTGGGACGGTGACTGTAGCGGGCGTCCTCCGTGCGCTCATCGTGAAGCCTGCACGGGCGCGTGCAAACGGGACTTGGCCGGCGACGGGCTGGGCTACGATTGCTTCTGGCCGTCCTTTGATTTCCAACTCGAAGACAACTGGTTTGATGCATGGGATTTCTACTGCGAAACGTTCCCAACTCACTGGGATTACTGGCCGGAACACGAATGGCAACGTCCGCGCTGGCGAAGAAAACGTTATCAGCGCCGCAAGGCCTGGAAGCGCAGTTAGAGCCCTGCCCGAAAGGGTAGGGGCACCCGCCCGTCCGGGCGGGTGAATGCCGTTCGGTCGTTTTCCGTGATTACGGTTATTCGCTTTGCACCGTTGCACTTACGTTCGCTGCGCACCGTTTCACGTACGTCGTTTCACGTACGTTCGCTGCGCGAACTCCCCGCGCTTTCGCACGGGGCTCTAGTGGCTTGACCCCCTTGTGCCCGGTTCGTGTCGCGGGGTGTTTTATGCTGGGTGGGTTCTTTTCTTTTGAGGATTTACCCATGACCAGGAAGCAGAAGAAGGATCGGGCCAAGGCCCTGAAGCAGGCCCTGAAAGAGACGCATAAGGCCCGGAAACTGGGCGCGGACGAGCCCGTTGCTGAGGTTTCTCCCAGCACACGTGCAATCGTTGAAGCCACGGCGCGCGCCGCGTTCGAAGACGTCCGGACAATGGCCCGAGAAGCGCGCGAGCTTGATGACACCCGGGCGCGGGGCATGCTTGTGCGGGCGGCCGAGTTCCTTGACGACATGATCCACATGACCCGCGAAGCGCTGGACAACTTCACGCCCGAGCAGAAACGCGAGGCCTTTGTCGCCATGCGCGCACCTGAGCCGAGCGACCCGAAGCAACCCAAGCGCTCGCGTGCGAACCCGGTGCTGGCGTTGATGCGCCTGGGCGCGCAGGTCTCGCGGTTGTTGCAGCAGATCCTGGCGCGGACCAACCCGGAGCTCGGCAAACCCGCCCGCGCGACCTAGACGATTTGCGGTGCATGTCAGAATTCATGAACGACGGGCAGCCGTCGTGGTGGGCTATTGTGCGGGGCGCGTCCGGCGCTCGAATTCGGGGGCTCGCGCGGCGATTTCGAGCCCGTGAGTGCTGACTGCAAGACAATGTCATACAGGTAGCGCCGATACGGACTCATAATCGGGCATTATGCGTAGTGCTAAATATCACCCAATGAAAAGGGGTCAGGCTCCGCTTGCGGTGCCTGACCCCTTTTGGGCGTGCGCGTGACCTGCCTGAAAATTGGGTCAGGCACCCTTCGTGAACCAGACCCATCTTCATGCGCGGGCCAACGTCGCTAGACTGCGGCGATGGAAGGCTACGGCGATATCTGCGCCCAGTTCTATGACCTCGACAAGCCCTACGCGCCGGCGCTGGCGCTGGAGTGGTACAGCGAGGCGCTGGGCGCGCACCTCGGCGCGGGGCGCGACGCCGGCGTGCTTGAGCCGATGTGCGGCTCGGGGCGCTTCCTCGTTGATCTGCTGAGGCGCGGGTTTCGCGTTGACGGCGCGGACCCGTCACAGCCCATGCTGCAGCGTTGTCGCGACAAGGTGGCTGCGGCCGGCACGCTGCCCTATCAACCGCGTCTGTTTGAGCAGTCGATGCAGGCGCTGGATACGCCGGGTGGCTATGCGGCGGCGTTCATCCCGTCGGGCTCGTTCTGCCTGCTGCATGACCCGGCTGACGCGCCTGCCGGGCTGACGCGCCTGCACGATCAGCTTGAGAAGGGGGCGCTGCTGCTGGTTGAGTTCGAGCTGCCGCACTCGGAGATCAATTGGCCGGGTGAGGCCACGCGGATCGCCACTCGCGGCGGGACGCAGATTCGGCTGGTGTCGCGGGTGACGTACGATTTTGCGGCACAGCTTGAGACCTACCACAACGTGTATGAGCTGAAGCAGTCAGGCAAGGTCGTCGGGACGGAAGACGAGGTGATTCACCTGCGTTGCTACGCACCCGACGAGATGCGCAGCGAGCTCGAGGCCTGCGGCTTCGGCGACATCAGCATTGAGCATCTCGACTTCGGCTGGGTGGCCCGCGCCCGCGCTTGATGCGCTGCGTCACGCGACGATGCCAGGAGCGCAACGGGCGCGACGAACTAAGACTAGCAAAACCCGTTGCGTCGTAGCGCTCGTCGCGTCTTTGCGTGAAGCAGTTGCGCTTTACGGTTCAACGGCAAACCGGCGCTTGAGGCGCCGGTTGCTTGTCGCGTGGGGAGGGCGCGTTAGTCGTTGCGGCGGCGGCGCTCAAGCTCGGACATACGCTCAAAGTAGCGGCGCATGGTCAGCTTGAAGTCCTCGAGCTCGCTCGGGTTTTGGGCGAAGCGTTCCTCGGCGCTGCGGAACATCTCCATGATCTGAACCGGGATGTCTTTCTCGGTGGTGCCTTCGCTGAGGATGTCGGCGATGCTTGAGAAGACCTCGCGTTCGGTTTCGGTGGTGCCTTCGAAGAATTCATACTTCAGCATGAAGCGCATACTGTAGGCGAAGGTCGCGCTCTGCCACGGTTGTGACAGCACGCCGCGCAGGAACTTGTCCCAGTGCGTCCAGAATTCGGTCGGGATCTGCGCGTAGCGATCGCCGATCAAGCGCTTGAGCTGCTGCTTGATCGCGTCAACGCGCCCGCGGATTGCCCAGTCATCGAGCAGCACTTGCTCGCAGTCCGAGATGCTGACGCCGTCGTTGTTGATCAGTGCGCACTGGCGGAAGACGAACGGCTGGTCGCCGGCCGACGCGCCGCCGTGGCTGGGCTCAGCCATGTAGCCGTCCGGCGTGCGGCGCAGTGTCAGCCCGCCTTCTACGTTAAGGTTCACGCCGCTGACGCGTGAGCGCATACCCGCGCCGGAGTTCTCGAAGTAGAGGTCGCCGTCGATGGGCTCAAAGTCGGGTGTGCCGTCGGCGTCGCCATCAACCAGGCGCGCTTTTGCACCCGGCGACATCACAACCGTGCCGCCATTGACCGAGACAACCGCATGGGTGTTGGCCGGTGCGGAGATTTCAGCGGGCAGGGCAAAGTCGCCGTCGAACTGCAGCCCGCGCTGGCGGTTTGCGCCGGAGACGACTTCAAGTTCGCCTTCACTGAAGGCAACCATGTGCGTGGTCGGGCCGGTGAACGTGTTGCCGGTACCCACAACGGCATCAGATGGGGCAGCGGGCTTGTCGAACGCGACGCCCGGTATATCGCCCGGTTTGCCGCTGTTGTTGAAGGCGGCCGAGGCAATCAGCAGCCCGAGAACCATAAGCACGGCGGCCGCAGCGGCCCAATGTTTGTATCCGCGAGTCGGGAGGGCCAGTATCGGCGCACCTGCGGGCTCGGCTTTTTCGATGCCGGCCAGAATGCGCGACGTGAAGTCGCTCGGCAGGCGCTGCTCTGCCAGCAGGTTCAGGCTGTTGTGAATACGTGCCAACTCGGCGTGCAGCTCGCGCAACTCGGGGTCGCCTGCGAGTGCCGCCTGAAGCTCGGCTTCTTCGGACGGTGACAGGTCACCGTCGAAGTGGCGCGAGGCAAGTAGCTCAAGATGTTCACGGTCTGACATTCTCTTACCCTCAAGCCGCTTGCTTTGATTCCGCTTGCGGCCTCTGCCCCTAGTCATCGCCGGGGGCGAAAGCTTTCAGTTTTTCTGCCAGGGCTTTGCGGGCGCGCAGCAGAATCATGTGCACGGCGCCTTCGCTGACCCCAAGTTCGTTCCCGATGACCCGCCCGCGCTGCTTGTCGAAGTAATGCATCTGCAAGGCCGTGCGATAGTTCTCGGGCAATTCTTCGATTGCGACCCTGACTGCGTCCAGCGTTTCCCGGTTGGCGAGGTCGGTTAGCCCGGCCTGCCGGTTCTCGGTTGCGCCCTCAAGCAGGTCGAGGTTGGCAATCTCCTTCTTTCGTCGTCGCAGCAGGTTCAGGGCGATGCCGATGACCCAGCTGCGGAAACTTCCGGTCTTTTCCAGCTTGTCCAGTGTGGTGTAGGCCGTGATGAACGCGTCCTGAACCACTTCCTGGGCCTTTTCCGGGTCGCGGCAGCGGCTCAGAATGTAGGCGTAAATACCTTCTTCGTAGCGATTTACGAGAACCGTAAAGGCTTCCTTGTCGCCGGATCGCGCGCTGACAACCAGCGTTGAGGTTTCTCTCTGCGATCCGTCAGACATTCGCCGTCCTTAGTGATTCGGCGGGAAGAAACTCTCACTCAAATTCCGCAGCTAAATCAGTGCAAATCGTGCAGCCACGAGTTTGTGAGCCCGAAAGCCCTTCTAGCAACGCGCCGCCAAGCCCGAAACTGTAAGACACCAACAGAACCGCGACCGCAAGGGAGTGGCTATCCGTGCAAGGCGTAACGCACAAGCGCACTCGTCAACGCCGGGCAACTCCGCAACCATAGATGCACATGTTCACTTGTGTCTACTTATGGTTGTGTTGTTGTAGTTCGGTCGTGGGCTTGTTTTAGCCGCCCTCTTGCGGTCGCGGTTCCTTTGGGTGGACACCGGGCGTTGGAGAACGTCGCTGCCCGGACTATGCTGAGTGGATGAAGTTGCGAGTCGCACAGGTTGAGAAGCGCTGGCCGTCGCCCTGGGAGGCGTACTCGCTGGTTGTGTTGCTGGGCGCCGCCATTTACATCCCTCTTTCATACATGACGAACTGGATGCCGTCGCTGCATAGCCCGCTACGCTACAGCGGTGCGGCCTGCCCGCTTTGTGGCGGCACGCGGGCGGTTACGGCGCTGATGACCGGGCAGCTTGCGCTGGCTGTGAAGTACAACCCGCTGGCGCTGGTGATCTTCGCGCTGTTTATCTGGTCGTTGATCAGCTACGTGTTTCTGGTACTGCCCTTCAAGCGCCGTGTGGTGGTCGAGACGACGAAGTCGCAGCGTCGTGTAGTATGGACGGTGGTGATACTGGCGTTCGTCGCGAACTGGGCGTACGTCTTTCACGCAGGCATGTACAACGTGCCGCTTGAGCTCAAGGCGCGGTCACAGCAGACGGCCGAGGCTGACGGGTCCAATCCGCGTGCGGGAAGCTAGTATCCGGTTTCGATTTTTCGTTCGTTCGGTTTGATAAGCGCCATGGCTGAGCCCGCCTACACCGTTCTTGCCCGGAAATACCGGCCCGCGAAGTTCGCGGACCTGGTCGGGCAGCCGCATGTAGTGAAAGCGCTGAGCAACGCGATTACGACGAACCGCGTGGCGCAGGCTTTCCTGCTTACGGGCTCACGCGGCACCGGCAAAACCAGCACGGCGCGTATTCTGGCATGTGCGCTGAATTGCATGGAGCGCAAAGAGGGGCAGTTCGAGCCGTGCGGCAAGTGCGCAAGCTGCCGCGACATTGCCCGTAGCGAAGACCTTGACGTTGTTGAGATGGACGCCGCGAGCAACAGCCGCGTCGACGATGTTCGCGAGCGTCTTGAAAGTGTCGACACCCGGCCCGCACGCGGGCGCTATCGCCTGTTCATCATCGACGAAGTTCACATGCTCTCGACCAGCGCGTTTAATGCGTTGCTGAAAACGATCGAAGAGCCGCCGCCGCATGTGAAGTTCATTCTGGCGACGACGAACCCGGAGAAGATTCCGGAGACGATTCTCTCGCGCTGCCAGCGCTACGACTTCAGGCGTGTGACACTCAGCGAAATTGTTGACTGGCTCGACAACATCTGTCGCATTGAGGATGTCCAGCCGGGTGACGGTGTCCTGCGTGCCGTCGCCGAAATGGCAGAGGGCGGCATGCGCGACGCGCTGGGGCGTCTTGACCAGTTGATCGCGTTTTCCGGCGTCAAGCCA
This sequence comes from Planctomycetota bacterium, assembly GCA_020425695.1. Classification (GTDB taxonomy): domain Bacteria; phylum Planctomycetota; class UBA8742; order UBA2392; family UBA2392; genus JACKID01. The sequence goes on along the minus strand of JAGQRE010000099.1, from coordinate 4,559 downwards.
AGCCTCGAAGAGGCCGAGCGTGTGTTCGGGCTTGTCGGGCGCGCGAAGTTGCTTGAATTGCTGGAGTCGCTGTCCAGGGGCGACGCGCGGGCGGCCGTCCTGTTCGCTGAAGAAGTGTTCGACAGCGGAAAAGATGTCGCTGAGGTTTTGGCGTCACTGGTTTCGCTGGCGCGCACATTGTTGCTTGTGGCGGCCGGCGGTGGTGATGATCGGGGCATCGACGTGCCGGCCAACGAGCTTCCAAAGTTGAAGGAAGTTGCAGGCACCTACGGCATTCACGGGCTGGTTTACCTGGCCGAGCTGTTGACGGATTGTCGTCAGCGCGTGCGCAGGGCGGCTTTCCCGCGTGTACTTGTGGAAACGACGCTGGTTAAGTTGTCGATGGTCGGTCGCCTGGAATCGCTTGAAACACTGCTGGCGCGGCTGGATGACGTGGCCGATGCGCCTGTGTCAATTGCGAGTAACATAGATCACAGCGCGGAAACGCAACCGGCATCAGAAAAACCTAAACCCGCACAGAATGCCCCGGCGAGTGACAGTGGCAATCGTCCCTTAAGTGAGCGGGAGAAAAACGCGCTGGATGCCCTAAAGCGTCAATTTGGCGTGAGTTAGGACATTTGGACAATGTCACAAGATAGGCTTGCGCGTGGCTAACCAGTCATTTATATATTTTGGCACTTCGATGGAGGCGGTATGGCAGGGATGGGGAATTTCAGCGACCTGATGAAACAGGCCCAGCGCATGCAGCGCGATATGGGCAAGATTCAGGAAGAGCTCAAAGAACGCTATGTCGAAGGTTCGGCGGGTGATGGTCTCGTCAAGGTTGTCTGCTCAGGCGCTCAAGAACTCGTAAAGATCGAGATTGATGCTGACGCAGTCGACATGGATGACCTGTCACTGCTGGAAGATCTTGTAGTTGCGGCAGTCAACACCGGTCTGAAGAAGGCTGAGGAGCTTCGTCAGGGCGAGATGGCCAAAGTAACCGGCGGAATGAATTTCCCGGGACTAATGTAGTTCGGTCCGGGAAGGAGTCTTTAGCTACGTTCGTTCCGTAGTAGGGCGATGGGTTGTCCCCCGACTTGAAAGGAACTTTAGATGCACGCCACTGAGATGCTGAGAGACATCCCCTTATTCAAGGGCCTTTCCGAAGAAACACTCACTGAGCTGGAAGGGCGCACAAACATCAAGCGCCTCGAAGAAGGCGAAGTGTACCTGAACGCAGGACAGCCCCCGAAGGCTTTCTGCGTAGTGCTTTCCGGGCAGTTGAAGTTTTACCGCGTAAACCGCGCTGGCAAGGAACAGGTCTTCGGCTACGCACGTCCGCACGACGTGTTCGGGCTGACTTCGCTGACCGACCCGTACAAGTCGGTACCGATGAACTGCCTGTCGCGTTCGACGACGGAAATCGCCGAGATCGACCTGCCGTTGATCCGCGAGTTGATGCACCGCGAGCCGCAGTTCGCAGTCGCGATCCTGAAAGAGCAGTCGAAGCGGTACAGCGACATGCTGGACCTGGTTGACCAGCTTTCACTGAAAGACGCCCACAACCGCCTCGCCAAGTGGCTTGACGCGTGGGTTGACGAGAATCACCCCGAGGCCGGCGACAATGAGGTCCTCGTCGTGCTTCCGTACACACAGAGCGAAATCGCGGCACAGATCGGGACGGTACGGGAAGTCGTCTCGCGCGGTTTCAGCCGTATGGAAAAGGACGGTATTCTGCGCGCCAGCGGCAAGCGCGTGACCATCCTGTCACGCAAGCGCCTGCGCCAGATGGCAGAAAGCTAGAAAGAAGACTCAGGAGAGAAGTCGCTCATGCACCAGGGCCGGGAGAAATCCCGGCCTTTGTGTGTCTACTCGGTCACGCCAACCAGCCAGAGCAGCCACTCGAGCACCAGCAACGCCAGCGCGACCCAGAGTAACGCTCCCGGCAAGTAGTCGCGCCAGTCGGGCTGGATGCTCTCGGCAAACAGCAAGTCGAGGTCTATCCGGAACGACGCCGGCCAGCGCAGATCGGCATCAGAGGCCCAGACTACAGTGAACCGTGCGATCTCCTGCCCGCTTCGCTCGATGACATATTCGCCGGGAATTGTGAATGGTCCCAGCTTTCCGCGTCCGTCGGCGCCGGTCGTCAGCCGGAACGCTTTGGGTCCGAAACTAGGCAGCCAGGGGTTGTCGTCGCTCAGGCGGATCGACAGCTCGCTCTGCTGATCCAGTTGAAACTCGGCTTCACTTCCGCGCGCGATGAACGGCGGAAACACGATGCGCTCGTTGCTCTGAATCGCATTCAACCAGCGCAGCAGCAGCAGCAGCCCCGCAGAATCCTGCAACAATGTACTCCTGTGTGGCAGAAAGCCGACGTACAGCACTTCGGGTTGCCCGCGTTTGATCGCCACCAGGGTTTCGCCTCCGATGCCCTTGGCGAGCGGCGCTAGCGTAGCGTCGTTGCCTAGTGGTACCGCATCAGTGCCGTGCAGCAGCGTTAACTGCGGCACTTCGAAACCGAGGTCCTTCGGGGTGTCGACGCTGAGTTGCAGACCGGGGCTGACATCGAATGGGTCGCCGGTTTGCCCAAGGCTTGGCGGGATTGTCCCAAAGCACAGCAGGTATCGCGCCGACCACTGGTCCGGCACAACCCGGTCGCACACCAGCAAGTCGGCTTTGATGTCGTCACCGGGCTGGACGGCGCGGGTTTCGATGTCTCGCCCGGGCAGCAAGTACGCCAGTGTGTCGCGCAGGATGGTGTTTGGGCCTTCGCCATCCGGAGGATGGCACAGTACGACTTTGGCCAGCCCGTGCGGGTTGAGCTGCATGCGCAGAGTGTTGTCTTCGGGCAGCGAATCGCCTTCACCGACGGACAGGCGCACTTCCATCGGCTCGCCCTGAACCGGCAGGATGACTTCACCGGAAGTGACTGCGAGCGTGCGCCCGCTGACTGTGTCCACGGCCGTGACGTCGCCCAAATCACGAGTGCTGAACTTGATGCGCCCGCTGGTCCCGTCGCCCGGCTCGGGGCGGATAAACTCTGCATTGGTGAAACCGTTGTTTGAGCCGGGCTCACCGACCGTTTCAAAGCACGTCGGAACACCGAAGGCGCTGAACCATTGCGTTTCGATGTTCGCGAAGCGCGGCGGAGGCGAATCGCCGGAAATCAAGAACTCAGGCATACCGCCAGCTCGACCGCCGCTGCCCGCAATCTGCAAGGCCAGGCGCTGTGCGGGTGGCTCAAGCGGGATGTCCGGCGGCGCGGGGATGCCGGATAGATCTACCGCCCAATTGTCATCAGTGACTTCGATCCAGTCCGTGGGCGGCGGGTCGCCAACATCATCGCCGGTCTTGAGCCAGTGTCCGGTCAGCAGTTGCCCGTTCTTGCGCCATGCCAGTAGCGCGCGGTCGTTCTTGCCCAGTGCGTCTACGATTTGCTGTGCGCGCTCATTGGCCAGTTGCGCGCGCGTCCTACCTTCGCTGCGAACGCGCATCGCGGGCGCGTTGTCGAGTACGATGAACACCAGCAACGGCGCGGGTTGCTCGTCTTTCGGGCGTTGAAGCCCGGCGGCGTAAAGGACTACTGAGCTTAGCAGCACACCGGATATCAGCAGTGTCAGCGCTGTGCGCAGGACACGCTTCCAGCCCGGCGGCAATACGCGCTTCGCGACGCGTTGCCAGATGCGCCCGTAGGTCACGCGTTGCTTGCGGTAGCGCCGGGCAAACCACCACGCGACGTAGAACACGCCGACCAGCGCAAACAGCCACAACCATTGCTCACGGGCGAACTCGAGCATTCAGGAAGCATAACCCATTGGCGCGCGCAGGGACACGCGGCAGAGCGTTGTTATCCGAGTACGCCGGCGCGCATCAGGTCAACGATCAGGGGCTCAACGGGGTCGCTTGAATCCAGTTCGATGAAGCCTGCCCCGGCGGCGTGCACCGCGCGTGTGACGCCCTCGCGGTATTGCTTGACCTCTTCGCGGTAGGCCTTCAGCACGCGTGCGTCCACCCGTAGCTTGGTATCTCCGCCGCCGATGGCTTGCAGACGCGAGAAGCCGTCCACGTCCGGGTTCAGTTCTTCAGCGGCCGAGACGCAGATTGCCAAGGCCCGCACACCGCTGCGCCGCGCATCACGCAGTAGCTGCAACAGCGGCTCGGCATCCTGGAAGTCGCTGACCAGCAGCAGCACCGAGTCACGACCACGTCGCTCGAACAGTCCCCGAAGGTGGTTCAGATTTGGTGTGGCCTGCGGCTCGCGCAACGGCAGCTCTTCAAGCAGTTGCAGCAGGCGCGCTTCGCCCGTGCCATCGAACGAAACCGGCTGGGTGGTGCCGAGCCGTGCCAGCACCACTTTCTCGCTGCCTTCCAGCGCGATCAAGCCGACGGCCCCAAGCACGCGCCGGGCGGCCAGCCACTTGTCGTGCTTGCCGAAGTCCATCGTCGGTGCGTCATCGGCGCCCAGCAGCACGCGTAGCTGCCCCGGTTGCTCGAACAGTTTCAGGAAGAGTTGCCCGAGACGTCCGTATACATTCCAGTCAACGCGGCGCAGGTCGTCGCCTTGTGTGTAGGGGCGA
>JAGQRE010000098.1 GCA_020425695.1 Planctomycetota bacterium | reverse complement strand
GGGCGGCGATCGCCCGCTGCCCCCAAACCCTCCTCCCAAGGCAGACCAATTGAAAGCGGCGCGACTTCGGTCGCGCCGCTTTCGTTTCCGTTGACTCAGGGAACGCGCCCGAAGCCGAGGGAACCCCGCAAACTCCAAACGATGCGACCCTCGACCGCAGTGCCGGCGACGCCGCCGAATGCGCGGCTGTCACGGCTATCCGGCGGATTGTCGCCAAGGAAGAAGTACTCACCTTCATTCAGAGTACGACCGCCGCTGTAGTACCGTGCGTGCGCCGGACGTGTCTCGTTCCAGACGTCCGGCGGCGTCCCGTCGCGTGGAAACACTTCAAGTTCATTCGCGAACACGCGCCCGTAGCGCACGTCCACCGTCTCGCCGGGCAGCCCCACAAGGCGCTTGATCAGCGGGTTGTGCTTCTCACCCTCAACGTCAAGGACAAAGATTCCAAGGCGAGTATCAGGCGTCGCCGTCAGGTCTAGCAGAAGGATGTCGCCGGGCTGGAGCGTCGGCAGCATGCTGTCGCCCTCAACACGGACCGCTCTGAAGTTGGCATAGAACGTTACGCACAGGATCAACACGCCCATCAGCGCCGACAACGGCGCCAGCACCAGCGCGCTCTGGCGGCGTGCGGACATTGCAAAACCCGCCGCAGCGAGTGGCCAGATCACGAACAGGCTCAGGTGCAGCCCGCGAAACTCAGGTATGACTCCCGTTGAACTCAGTACCAGATACGACGCGAGAACCAGCAGCGCGGGTGCCTCTGCACCGCAGAGGCACTTGACGATACTCCAGTGATCAGGCGCAGGCTTCGGGCCGTCGGGCTCAGTCATAATCCGATTATGCCACGTAGTTGCCCGTTCCGCCCGCGCCCGATACAACGGCGGCATGGACGAGCAGACTGTCGAACACGTCGCCTTGCTGGCGCGGCTGAAGCTGAGCCCCCACGAGATCGCCCGATTTGCCGGCGATCTGTCGGCCATCACGAAGTACATCGCCCAGTTGTCGGAAGTTGACGTAGAGGGCGTCTCGGCGACCGTCCACCCGGTCTCCGATCGCAATCAGTGGCGCAGTGACGAGGTTGCGGCAAGTTTAACACGCGACGCGGCAACCGCGAATGCGCCCGAAAGCGAACAGAGCTTCTTCAAGGTACCGCCCGCCATTGAAGGCGCAGAGCACGAGCCGGCAAACTGATGGATGAGTTGCTCAACATAGACGCCACTGAAGCAGCCCGCCGCGTCAGGGCTAGAGAGGTCTCGGCTGAGGCACTCACGTCGCTGCTTCTTGAGCATGCTCAGAAGACCGAGCCTGCCGTCGGTGCCTACCTGCGTCTGGACATCGACGGCGCTATTGAGCAAGCCCGCGCTATCGACAACGCGATCGGCGACGGCAAAGACCCCGGCCCGCTTAGCGGCGTGCCCATCGCGATCAAAGACAACATCCACGTCAAAGGGCAGCTCACGACCTGCGCCTCAAAGATGCTTGATGGGTTCAAAGCGCCCTACGACGCGACAGTGGTTGAGCGGCTCCGTGCGGCTGGCGCTGTCATCGTCGGCAAGACGAACCTCGACGAGTTTGCCATGGGCAGCAGTTGTGAGAACAGCGCCCTGCAGCAGACGCACAACCCGTGGGACGTCACACACGTGCCTGGAGGCAGTTCAGGCGGATCAGCGGCGTGTGTGGCGGCACGCAGTGCCTTCATAAGCCTCGGCAGCGATACAGGGGGCAGTATTCGCCTTCCCGGCAGTTTCTGTGGCGTTATTGGCTACAAGCCAAGCTACGGCCGTGTTTCGCGCTACGGGCTGGTTGCCTTTGCCAGCAGCCTTGACCAGATTGGCCCGTTTACCCGCAGCGTGCGCGACGCAGCCCTGAGCTTGCGGGTAATGGCCGGGCGCGACGTCATGGACAGCACAACGCCGGCTCGCGAAGTGCCGGACTACCCTGCGATGTTGGGCGACAGCCTGAAAGGCAAGCGAGTTGGCGTAGTTCGGCGCTATCTCGACGAAATGCCCAATCGTGAAGTCGCCGATACGGTCGGGTCAGCGGTTGCGAATCTCGAGAAGCTGGGTGCAGAAATCGTTGACGTGGAGTTGCCGCACGCCGAGTACGGCATCGCTGTCTACTACGTCGTTGCAAGTGCTGAGGCCTCAAGCAACCTGAGCCGTTTCGACGGCGTGCGTTACGGGCTGCGCAAAGAAGCGGACAACTTGCTTGAAATGTACAAGCAGACGCGTGGCGAGGGCTTCGGCCCGGAGGTGAAGCGCCGCATCATGCTGGGCACGTACGCGCTTTCGGCAGGCCATTACGACGAATTTTACGGGCGCGCGGGCAAGGTGCGCACACTGATTGCCCGCGATTTCGAGGCAGCTTTCGAGAAGTGTGACCTGATTGCCGGCCCCTGCGCGCCGTTCACGGCCTTCAAATCCGGCGAAAAGTCTGACCCGCTCAGCATGTACCTGTGTGACGTGTACACAATTCCCGCAAGCCTGGCAGGGCTGTGTGCCATGAGCCTGCCAGTAGGCTTTGATCAGGCCGGTTTGCCAATCGGTATGCATCTTCAAGCGCCGCCCTATGCCGACGCCGACTTGCTGTCCGCTGCCCACTCCCTTGAGTTAACCCTCAAAGCGTCAGTGGACCGAGTGCCGGCAATCGCATAGAATCCACCAACCGGTGGGATATGACGAACCCTGATCCAGGCAACACGCCGTTGATGCCCGAGGATTCCCTCGACGATCCCGAATTGGGTTTTGATGACGGCGAAGAACTGCAGGCCGAGCCCATGGAGCCGGTCGTTCACGACGTCACGATCGATTCCGATGATGAGCCGGTCACACTGACCACGGATGCCAACGTACCGCTTGATGTCGAGCCTGACCCTGACCTCGGTTCGTCAGTCGACTTCAGCGAAACCGCACCGGAACTTGGTCAGGCCGACGACGGCGCATTTGACGCAGATGATTTGCCGGCCGACGCAGACAAAGGTGACGACGCCCAGGCTCTTGAACTCAAGAGCCTGCGGGCGGAGCTGCAGAGCCTGAAAGACGAACGCGCCGGGTTACTCGACAAGAACCGGGAACTCTCAGAGAAGCTGGACAGCGCTACCCCGTCAGGGGAATTGAGCCGCCTTCAGGGGCAGCTCAGTGAAGCGCGCAAGCACCACAGCGAGGCCGAGGAAGAAGTTACCCGCCTGAAGTCAGAACTTGCCGACGCCCATCAGCAGATCGCAAGCCTGGCGGATGATGCCGAAGCCGCCGTGCCTGAGGATACCCAGAAGGAACTGGACCTGATGGAGGCCCAGATCAAAGCGCTGCAGACGGAAAACGTCCAACTGAAAGAGGCGCTGACCGAAGCCCAAGGCGCAGAGTCGCGCACGGAACACGCACACGATGAACTGGGGCGTCGAGTCAGTGAGCTTGAGGAAGAAGTAGCAGCACTGAAGCAAGAACTGTCCGAGAGCAAGCAGCAACTCGAAGCAAAGCTTAAGGAAAACGAAGACCTCGGGCGGGAGCTGGCCGTTGCCCGCAAGGAATTGGCCGACGGTCGCGACGCGGCTGACGTGGTTGAACGCAAGAACCGCGAGCTTGACGACCGCAAGGCTGAGCTGGATGGCGTAACCAAGGCCCTGGCAGAGGCGAAGGCTGAAATCGAACGCCTGGCCCCCATGGAGGGCGAGGTCAAGCGCGTCGAAGGACTTGAAGACCGAATCACAGAGTTGCAGGAAGCCCTGTTGGCAAAAGAGAAAGAAGCCGCAGAAGCGCAGGAGAAGCTGGATAGCGAGGCGGCCCGCAGCTACCGGCTGTCACAGCGGCGAATTCCAGCCCTGAACGCTGAGCTGGAACAGTTGCAGGAAAACCACCGGGAACTCGAGCGCAAGCTTCAGAAAGCTGAGCTGAGGGCTAATACCTTCGAAGAGCAAGCCAAAGAGCTTGAGGACAAGCTTGCCGGCACGCAACGAGCCCTGCAAAGCGCCAAGGCAAGGGCCCAGGACACCGCGATCATCCAGCCCGGTGAGACCGAGCCCGAACAGCTCGTCGGAGACGAAGTAAGGCGCTTGACCAACCGACTGCGAGACCTTGAGGAAGAACGCGGCAGGCTCGCCGATACGTTGCGTAAGCTTGGCGACCTGCACAAGGCCGAGCTTCAGAAGCACGCGGCTCGCGGCGATCGACTAGAGTCCGAGAGCGACCAGCGCTATGAAGATCTGCTGAAACAGCGCACTCAGATGCGCGTGTTGAAAGAACGCATCAGCGGCATGCTGAAGCTCGCGGAAGACCTGACTGCAACGAGCGCTAACCAGCGCCAGCCGCTGATGGAGTCGCTGCGCAAACTGGCTGACGTCCCACCTGATACGAACTAGGCAATACGTCCCGAAAGTTGTTGCATGACACGCTGAGGAAAAGGTCACTCAGGCTGATCGTATTTTGTGGGAAACTTGACCCGCCACCGTGCCCTACCTATAAGCGGTTGAGCGTCGACCATACTGTCGACGCTGATTTTTTCCGCTCTGATGGATTCTGAGAGAGTTGCGGCCATGGTTACGAGCCTGAGTAAAGAGACTGCGCGCATTACCGAACTGATCAAGCAAGAGCAACTGGGGGAAGTCGAGACCGTCTGGGGCGAAGCCCTGGAGAAGGAACCGACAGAGATTGAGACCTTCCTGTCGCTCGCGGATAAACTCGCGAAAGCGGCCCACGGCGAGAAGGCCGGGGCACTTCTTGAGCAGGTTGTTACCAAGCTGGATGAGTTGGGCGAGCACAAGAAAGCCGCTGAGGTTCTTGGTGAGCTGGCGCGCGTGGCACCCCGCAACGGTAACCAGCGCACACTTGCAGAGCTGGTTTTCTCGAACGCTTTTGGCGACCTGCCCGGTTACGCCAAGTGCGTTGAGCGAGCGACAGAAGCCAGCAACGGCAGCGACAATCGCTTCGTGCGCGACCTCTGGAATCAGCTGATGCTGCAACCGGGCGACTGGGTCTTCCACGACGCCGGTTGGGGGCTAGGTGAAGTCAAGGATATCGACGCCGAGGCCGGCGAGTTGAAGATCGATTTTGAAAGCAAAGAGGACCACAAAGTCAAACTCGGCTCGGCCGCCAAGTTCTTCAAGAAGCTTCGCGAGGACGACATCATGGTCCAGCGCGCGGCGCACCTCGATGAACTCAAAGAGCGCTGCAAGGATGACCCTGTAGCGGTTGTCTTGAACGTCCTGAAAGGCCACAACAACAAGAGCACACTCAAGCGCATCAAGGCTGAACTGGTGCCGGCCGCCATTGACTCCAAGAGCTGGGCCAAGTGGTGGACCGGTACACGCAAAGAGCTGGCACAGCACCAGTACATCAAGCTCGGCACCGGTACAAACCCGAGCATCGTGCGACTGGTGACGGCCATGACGCTTGAGGACGAAACGCGCGAGCGCTTCGACAACGCCATCCGGCTGACACAGGAACTTGAGATTCTGCGCCGCTACATTCGTGACTCCGTCAGCAGCGAAGCGCGCAAGAACCTGCTTCAGCACGTCGTAAATGAACTGAAGGGTCTTGCCCATCGCGATGCCGAACTGGATGCGAAGCCGCGCAACGGCGGGACACTCGCCGGTGAGCGTATCCTGATCTCGTGTCTGGTCGACGACCTGAAGAAGGCCGAGAAAGAGATCGAAATCGACCTCGAGTATGACGTCGACGAGCTGATCAAGAACGGCGAGGACCTGCTGAACCGCCTTGAAGAAATTCGGGACGCCGAGTACCAGATGCGCGCCCTTGAACGCCACGCGGAACTGAATGAAGGGGCTTGGGCAAACACGCTCGCGCAGGCCATTCTGAAGCACGTTCCGTCGTTATGGGACAACATCGCGAAGAAGCTGATGGAGAACGACCATCACCGTGAGTTGCGTGAGGTTCTCGACACGGTAAACGCGAACGGTGAGTTGTACCCGCTTCAAACGTTGTGGTTTGCGCGCCGCGGCATCCTCGGCAATGACTTGCCGGACGGTTTCGAAGTCGCGCCGGCCAATGAACTTTTCAGCAAGCTGCTCTGGACCATCAACAAGGTTCTGACGCAGATTGAGCGCGGTGAAACGGCCCAGAAGGAAGTTCTTGCAAGCCTTCGCGGTTCAATGACCGAGCGCAACTCACGTCTGCTTACCACCGCGCTTGAGGGGTTGAGCGAAGACCGGGCTGCCCACTTGCTGCACGAAGTTGAGCGTTGCCGCGGTCTTAGCGACATTCACCAGTCGACACTTCGCGAATTGATCATGAAGGCCTTCCCGGCGCTTCAGGCCAAGGCACTGACAGCCGCCGAGATGCACGAAGAAGAAGGCAGCGGCGAGATCATGGCCACGCAGCGCGGGTTGCGCAAACGTCAAGCCGAGCTCAAGCACATCCAGGAAGAAGAGCTGCCGGATGTCGCGAAACAAATCGGCGAAGCGCTGGCGATGGGCGACGTATCGGAAAACGCCGAGCTTGATGCAGCCCGCGAGCGCGAAAGCCGCCTCAAGGAAGCCGCCAAAGAGATCATGGACGAGCTCAAGCGCGTCAAGGTCATCGACCCGGCAACCGTGGACGCGAGTGTTGCAGGCTTCGGCACCAAGGTGACTCTCAAGCGCGAAGACGGCAAAACGAAGAACTACACCATCCTGGGTCGCTACGAGGCCGATCACGAGAACTTCGTCATCAGCAACGAAAGCCCGATTGCTCAGGGTATCGTCGGCAAGAAGCCGGGCGAGATCGCCAGTGTCGAGACGCCGGAAGGCGCAGTGCAATACGAAGTCATCAGCGTCGACCGAGCGGAGTAGCGTTAGCGTTACGACCACACGAAGCCGCGACGTTCTGGTCGCGGCTTCGTTATTTTTCGGTCATACACGAATTCCAGCCTACGAACTAACACCCCTTCGGCGACGTCCGCCGCGTTGACCCAAGCCCCGAAACCTTGGATACTTGCACGGATTAGGATGCGTTCACTTTGGCGGTCAGGGGCCGTCATGGTGTCGTTCACGCATTCGGAGATTGAAACGTGCCACGCCTGTTAGTCGAAAAAGGTCCTGATCGCGGCAAGTCGGTAACGGTTGCCGTGGGTGCGCAGTTAATCGCGGGGCGCGACAAAGAGGCCGGGCTGCAACTCTCCGACACGATGGCCTCGCGCCGCCATTTCATGATCGCCAGCAAGAGCGGCATCTTCGGTCTGAAAGACCTGAACTCGGCAAACGGAACGTTGGTCAACGGGCGTCAGTCGGAGGGTGCCCATCGCCTTCAGTACGGCGACAGCATCCAGGTCGGCGAAACCCTCATGTCGTGGCTTGCCGACGAAACCGGCGACAAGCAGGGCGGGCTGATTGGGCAGCAAATTGGCGGCTATCGCATTGAGGAACGCCTTGGTCGTGGTGCTATGGGTACGGTGTACAAAGCGACGCAGCTAAGCCTCGGGCGAACAGTTGCACTCAAGGTTCTCTCGCCTGATCTCGTGAAAGACGAGAAGTTCTGCGAGATGTTCGTCAAGGAAGCACGCGCGGCGGGCAGCCTGAATCACCCGAATATCATCCAGGTCTATGACGTCGGCGATGAGGCCGGGCAGTACTTCTTCAGCATGGAGTATGCTGCCAAGGGAAGTGTCCTTGAGGAGTTGTCCAGCGTCAAAACAATCCCGATGGTGCGTGCCGTTCGCATTATCAAGGATGCCTGTAGCGCCCTTGATTACGCCGAACGCAAGGGGCTCGTGCATCGCGATATCAAGCCTGACAACCTGATGGTCACCGAAGACAGCACGGTCAAACTTGGTGACCTCGGCCTCGCGATGAGTACGCAAGAGCTGCAGGCTGAGCAGGACGGCGTCTTCGGGACGCCGCACTACATCGCGCCCGAGCAGGCCATGGGCAAGCCCATCGACCATCGTGCAGACATCTACGCGTTGGGGGCGACATTCTATCGCGTGCTTACGGGGCGAACTCTGTTCACCGGCGCTACGGTCAAAGAGATCCTCAAGAAGCAGGTTCGCGAGCCACACACGCCCGTCACTCAGCACATGCCGGACTGTCCGCAGGCTATCGCGCGAATCATTGACCGGATGCTCGCCAAGAACCCGGCCGAGCGCTACCAGCACGCCAGTGAGATCACTACAGACCTCTCAGACTGGGAGAGTCTGGCCGCGCGCAAGGCGAATTCAAGCGGCGCAGCTTTTGGTGATTCACCCCAGGGGCTGACACCCGAGCAATCGCAGCAGTTGGCTGCGATCAACGCCAACCGCAAACTGATGATCACGGGCATTGTCGCGCTGGTGGCAATTTTGATGGCCGTGTTTTCAATCTACTGGTTTGTGATTCGCGATACGTCGGTAGTCGCGCCGAACAACGGCGGCACTTCCAGCATCAACAACACATCGAACGCACCGTCCAACAATGGGGGCTCCAGCGTACTGCCCGAGGACGTCCGGCAGGCAAACAGCAACGTTCGCGACGCGTTGAGCGTGGCTAACTTCCTGGTCAATGAAGACCCCAGCACGAACGACTACGAGAAGGCGATCGCGACGCTGGAGACCGCGCTTGCCAAGAATCCGAAAGCCTCTGCGGACGTAGTCGCCGATGCGAGCGAACGCCTTGAGGCGATCAAGACCGAATTCGAACAACAGGCAAAGGGCGCACTGGAAGTCGTTGACGAATGGGAAGCCCTGCGCCAGGCGAATGAGAAGCTGGTGTCGGAGTGGAAGTACAAGGCGGCCTCTGAGGCATACAGCGCGTTCATCACGAAATATGAGAAGTCCGAGAACGACGAAATCCTGAAAGTCGTTGAGCAAGCTCGCAAGTACTTCACCGAGAATCACCCCGCCAGCGTTCAGGCAAATCAGGAGACGTTTGAGAAGAAGGCCAAGCGCGAAGTAGAAGAGGCACGAAAGCTGGATGTCACGCTGAAGGTCGCGACCGTGCAGGGTGTTCTCGAGCGCGTAAATGCCGCGCAAGAAGCCTGCGACGACACGCCCTACAAAGACCGACTCGTAGACCTGGCCGAGGACATTGAGCGTCAGCTTGCCATATACAAACGTGAGGCGGAGCGCGCCGAACAGCGAGCCGTTGAGCAGGCGTTTGAGCGGGCCAGCGCGTCATTGCAGGACATGCTTGAGTCATGCCGCCGAGACATTGCGAAGGGCGACTTCAAGAACGTCGGCAAGCGCACCACAGACTGGAAGCTCGGTAACGCAGACTACATCGAGTATCAGGACAAGCCCCAATTCAAGGGCATCACGGATGACCTTGAGCGCCGCGAGAATCAGTTACGGCTTGAGCACGTGTCGTTAATCAAGTTACGCAGCGCGCTGCCAAGCATTCTTGAAATGAGCAAGTTGCTGAAAGACAAGCCGTGGCCGGGCGCTGTCTCGGACATCCTGGGTGGCCCTGATTACTTGCTGAGTTTTGAAGTCAGCAACGACCTCGGTTCACAACAGTGGAACTTCAGCATCAATGACCGAAAGACGGCGACACCACGCAAGTTGATGCCCGGCGACCTCGACACACGCGAGAAGCGTGCTGCTTTGTGTGCTGCGCTTACCCACCTGATTACAAATGCTGACGGCTGTCTTAACGAACTGATGCAACCGTCAACGCCCGGGGGCTTGCCCGCACTGGTGGGCGTATTCGCCTGGATGTCTGAACTGGAGGCCTATGAGGCTGCCTTCCCGTTGATCAAATACGCCTACGACCAAGACTCGAAGAACGCTGAGGTTCGTGAGTACTACGCGTGGGGCTTGCTCGGCAAGTCAAACGCCCTCGCAGCGCGTGGCGACAAGCGGGGCGCCCAGGACCTGATCAACGATCTTGAGCGCAACTTCAGCGACACCCGTGCAAACAACGGAAGAAAGTAGGCGCTCCTGCGCCAGACACACATGTCCAATGCCCGGTCAGTAGCTTACTCCGAAGAAACGGAACCTCCGTCGAGACGCGTGCGAACCGCCGTCTTGATCGGTCGACTGCCATTGGTCATCGAGAACCGCGGTTAAAATGGATTTTGGATCGGTACTCATCTTTCTCGGAATCATCACGCTCTCGGGGCTTTTCTCCGGGACTGAAACTGCAATCACGGCGGTATCGAACGTAAGTCTCGTACGGTTCGCTGACGCAGGCAGCAAGCCGGCCAGAATTCTCCAGAAGATGCTGCAGCAGAAGGGGCGTGTCATCGCCGCTCTGTTGGTTGCCAACAACATCGTGAACGTGATTCTGGCGGTCTACGCGACCGTTGTCTTTGACGGGTTCATTCAGGACGGCAACCTGCTACCACCCTGGGCAGCGCCGATTGTGGCATCCATTTGTTCGGTCACGTTTCTGCTGGTTTTCGGCGAGGTTGTTCCGAAGTCAATTGCCGTCACGTTTCGTACGCAGTGGGCGCTGGCCAGCGCCTACTTCGTCTTCGGGCTGATGCTGGCAACCATGCCCGTGACCTGGCTGTTGATCAAGTTCAGTGACGGAATCATGCGCCTGATGGGCAAACGCCCCGGCGAAGACGACATCTTCGACTTGCATGAGATTCACACAGTCGCCCACCTCGGCGAACAAATGGGCGTGATCGACAGCATGGAAAAAGGGCTGATCCAGCGTGCCGCCCACCTGAACGACACGCGGGTGCGAGAAATCATGATTCCGCGAACGGACATACAAGGGCTGGATGTAAACACACCCCTCGACGATATCCGCGCGCTGTTCCAGAAGACGCCCTACTCGCGCATTCCGGTGTACCAGGGCGACCTGGATGACATTGTCGGCATCCTCAATTTCAAAGAGTTCCTGCGCCATGACCCGTCCCGCGCGCGGGGATTCGACCTGATGGCGTTTCTGCATAAGCCGCTGTTCGTCCCCGAGTCAATGTTCATCGGCGACTTGCTCAGCGAAATGCGCAGCAAGCGAACTCATCTCGCCATTGTGCTGGACGAATACGGCGGAACGGCCGGGTTGCTGTCCCTTGAGGACGTCGTCGAGATGCTAGTCGGGCGCATTGAAGACGAGTATGACGTACTGAACACGCCGTTTGAGCAGGTTGACGCAAACACCTGGGAGGTTGACGGTCGCGTGACTGACGAGCGTCTGGTCACGCGATTGGGGCTGAAACTGCCGCCCGAAGCACTTGAGGGCTTTGATACCGTTGCTGGGCTAACCCTCAAAGCATTCGGGAATATTCCGTCAGAAGGCGACACCGCTACGTATCATGGGATAGAGATCACCGCGACGCGCGTGAAAGGACACCGTGTACGCCGCGCAAAGATCAAAGTCCTGACGCCTGAAGAGATTGAGGCGATTCAGACTTCGGCGGGGGGCAGTGCCAGAAGACGTCCTACGCGGCCGATCAGGCCGGAA
The DNA here is from genome assembly GCA_020425695.1 of Planctomycetota bacterium. Classification (GTDB taxonomy): domain Bacteria; phylum Planctomycetota; class UBA8742; order UBA2392; family UBA2392; genus JACKID01. Next base: position 3,503 of record JAGQRE010000098.1, on the reverse strand, counting down.
CTGGAGCAGGCTGCGAAGCAAGTTGCGTCAGACGGAGTTACACCCGCCAGCAACGAAAGCGCTGGGAACACCGGCGAGGAAACGGTTCGGAAGCACATGGACCAGCCTGAGCTTGTAGCGCCGGAAGTCGCGAAAACGGACGCGAAAACAGCAGAAAAGCAGGAGTAACCATGCGAATTGTTCTAGCGATCCTGACACTCGTTGCATGCGGCTTGCCGCTGTCGGCGCAGACCGTTCCGCAAACGCCTGACCCGTCAGCCGCAAAAGAGTCATTTATCCTTCAGCCGGCCAGTGTTGAACGAGGCGCAAAGAATTTCGCAATTCGTCTGGTCTCGAACGAACCGGGCGGGTTTTCCAACAGCAGCAGCAAGCCGCCGCTTCTGACTTTCGGTGCGGGTGTGACACTGGTTTCCGGGAGCTTCCAGCTTCTGAACCAGAACGAGGCCCAGTGTGCGGTAGACGTCGACAACGAGGTTGCAGGCACCATTGAGGTCAAACTGGAACTGTTCTCGGTCAACGGCACTGCCACACTGAAGACCCTGCGCGCCACCCTTGGCGTGACGGGCACAACACCCGTGGGCGGATCGCAAGCTGAGGTAGGCGCTGAAAGTGTGGCGTTGGTGCAGGTAAACAGCACCGACCCGCAATCGGCAGGGGTTATCGTAATCAAGGGCGCAGTGGCAGGCAGCGTAAGCATCACAGCACCCACAGGCTGTAACTTTGCCGAGCTTCCAACAGCAACGATCGACAACGGCGACATCAATTCACCGGCGCTGGCACAGTCGAACACCGTATTCAACTTTTCGATTGGGAACGTCGCACTCAATAACGTCACCGTGCGGGTTGATGGCATCAAGTACAACACGCAGTTCTTTGCGTTAGCCGGCGGTGTGGAAGGCGCACTAGCCTGCGAAGTCACCGGCGCCGCGCTGTCGAATCAGAGTGCACTGGTCGTCAACGCTTTTACCGCCAAGACGACCGTCGAGGGCAGCAACGACAACACCGAGCCAAGTGAGCCAGCGCCCGCCACAGGAAGTGAAGAGAGCGCGAGCACTGACACGAACTCGACAACCGGTGGCACGTCAATCAACAACCCGGCCGGAAACTCCCGCCCGCTTGAAAGCAGCACAAACAACCGCAACAACAGAAACAACCGCAACACTACCAACGGTAACTCAGGGCGTGTTAACCGCACGACACCGGCGCGTGCAACTGAGCCAAGAGCGGCACCGGGTGGGCGCAACAACACCGGCTTCCGTCGTAACAACTCAAGCCCGCCCAACAGTGGGCCTGGGCCGTCTGGCGGCTCCGGCGGTGGGGCTACAAATGCAGGCGGCACCGGTGGCGAGACCAGCGGTACCGGCTACGTGAGCACCGGCGACTCCGATGCGCCTGAGGCAGCAGTCGACAAGCACATCCAGGTGACCAAGAAGAAGTCGAAGAAGATGCAGGTCACGCCCGGGCTGCACTTCTGCGACAAGGACTTCAACCCGGTTACGGCCCTTGTCATGGACAAGTCCGTCTCAGGTGAGGCCGGCGGTCGCGTCTGGATCATGCTGAAACTCAAGAAGGACAAGCACGCTGACAAGGTTGAGACCCTGACCGTGAAGTTATCGGTGAACGGAACAACGCGCGAACTCGTACTGACTGAGACAGGCAAGAACACGGCCGAGTTCCGTTGCGGCAAAGAAGGAATTCTGGTGGTCGCTAACCAGAACCCTGACAGCAACGCCGAAGAAGGCGATGAGACGCCTCCGATCCCTCGCTACCCTCGCTAGCAAACGAAAGCCCCCGCAATGCGGGGGCTTCTTGCTGTTTCTTGATCCGGCGCGCTAGTTGCTGACGGTGTCGTTTTCCAGCCTGATCTCGTCGCGCAGCGTCGGTTCGCTGTATACATCCAACGCATTTAGGCGGATTTCATCGCGTAATGTGGGTTCGGTGTAAACGTCGAGGGCGTTTGATTGGACTACATCGCGAAGTGACGGCTCCGTCCAAACGTCCAGATTGTTGTCGAGAATGATGTCGCGCTGGTCAGCGTCTTGCCAGACGTTGTGCTCGTTCAACGGCTTGGCCTCGTTCCAGCGTGCCTCGCAACTGGGGCAAGCGCTGGTGACGCCGCTAAACAGAGGGGCAAAGAGTAAAGCGAGGGCGGTGATGGTGAGTGCGGGAAGTTTCATGAAGGTATCTCCGGGTTGGTGTTGCCTCTGATACGCAGCATGAACGAACCGGGTTTCATGTTTTTCCCGAATCGGTACTACCTTTTTTCATCTTGATGGGCGCATCGGCCAACGACTGACTCAGGTCCACCGAATTCCAGAAAGATGAATGGTCGGCGTGTATCAGCGAGGAGGTGGCGGGGTGTCGTCGTAGATGCCCACCCATTCTTCAGCAAGATGCGCATCGTGAAACAGCAGCCAGCTTCGGTTGGCGACCTTTGCGGTGCGCAGTTGCTCAACGATGATTGGGATTGCCTGATTCACGTTGGTGAGTCCCAAGTCGAGATAGCTGTACTTCTTGCCGGTGCCGGTGCCGACAACTACCCCGAGCTCGTCCGCGATCAGCGCCTCGTTCACACTCTTTTCGACGACTTTCCGCTCATCCATGCGCGCGGCAATTTTGCGACCCTCGCCGTCGAACTTCAGGAAGCAGAACGTCTCGCCCATTCGGGAGTAGCGCCGTGAGTCAAAGCTTTGCCCTAACTGCGCACAAGCGCTCATTGAGTCCAGTGCGCTGCTACCCATGATGAGGTCCTGTTGGCGCGGATACTCATCTTTCTGCGGCGGGCTCAGGCGCCAAAGGCTCCATTGCAGGCGGTCTACGTTCAGCACGAGGGGGGTGTCGAACAGCGTCTCGTCAATCTTCTCAACCTCGCCGAACACTTTCTTGTGGATGGTCTCCAACGGTGCCCAGTCGGCGCCTTCGTCGCGTTCGACGACCTCGATACGCCCGATCCACCGTGCAAACGATTCCTCACCCAGCATGGCCTCTGCAGCGATGGTTCCCTGTACGGCGGCAAGCTCGCGGTCGATGGCGTCGGGTAAATAGAACTTGAGCGTGACCCGGTTCATCTCGTCCAGCACCGCGCTGATTTCGCAGTGGCCCAACTCGTTTTCGGTTTCGCCTTCGACGGTGGCCAGCGCAATGTTGGCTGGCTCTGCGGGGCGAGCGTGAAAAAACTCCCAGCCTTCAAGTTTTGGCGCACGGGCGATGATGGCGTCGGCCAACGGGCGCAGCCCCAGGTTGTGTTCGGGCGTGATGACGAGGCGGTCGCCGTCGCCGTTCAAGGCCGGTCCAAACTCCCAGCCGAGGCGCTGGTCGATCTGCTCAATGCTGGCTCGCATGAACGCAGGAATGTCGAACTCCGAGTCATCGTGGAACGAGTCACGGATTTCGTCAGCGTGCTCGGCGAAAGACTGCCACCAGCGTTCGATACGAGAGACAACCGCCGTGCGGGCCGCGTTCTCTTCTTTGTCGTTTGGGTCAGGAAACACCCAGCGCATGCA
>JAGQRE010000097.1 GCA_020425695.1 Planctomycetota bacterium | reverse complement strand
ACCTGCTTTCGTTAGGAAATGGGGTCTGGCTCCACGCCGTTGTGGTGCCTGACCCCATTTCCGGGTGCTCGCATAAGTAGCAGGGTTTGCGGTAGGCTGTGGTGATGATTGATGTTGCGCCGAACATCCACGTCGAAGACTCCGAGCTCGACTTCAGCTTCGCGCGAAGTGGCGGGCCCGGTGGCCAGCACGTTAACAAGACCAGCAGCAAAGTGATTCTGCACTGGGACGTCGGCGCGTCGCCCGGCGTACCGGGGCCTGTGAAGCAGCGCTTTCTGAAACAGTATCGTACGCGCATCACAGAGGCCGGTGTGCTGGTGATCGACTGCGACGAAAACCGCAGCCAGCACCGAAATCGCGAAATCGTTGTCGAGCGTTTGAAGGCCATGCTTGAAGCTGTCGCACGCCCGCCGAAACGGCGCATCCCGACCAAGCCCAGCAAAGGCGCGAAGAAGCGTCGACGTGCGGCGCGCGAGAAACACAGCGAGAAGAAACAGCTGCGAAAGAAGATTGACCCGTAGGGGTGCGGGCACAGCGGCTGGAAGCCGCTGGCACTCATCGCCTGGAAGGCGATGCCACGGTCACAGGCAGGAATGCCTGTGCTACGAAAACCCATACTGGTCAGGCGGCGATTCGCTTGGCAGACTTGCGACCAGCAAACAACTCAGTGCCGGGATGGCGGAATCGGCAGACGCGGCGGATTCAAAATCCGCAGTCCGAAAGGGCGTGGGGGTTCAAGTCCCCCTCCCGGCACCAACGAAAGAAGCCCTGACTTAGTCAGGGCTTCTTTCGTTGCCCCGACTCTGTCACTTGGGCTCTAGTCTTTGCGCAGGTCTGTACTGCTGCCGAATTCAGAGGCCGCGCGCGTCAGGTAGCTGGCGTCAAGCATGTCCTTGTTCTTGCAGACCCTGAGTACCAGGCGCAGCACGTCAGAAATGTTGCCGCCAAAGCCTCGGTTGTGAAGGTCGAGCCCGACCCGTTTCAGGTCCTCAATCACTTCATTGCTAAGGTACACGCCGACCTTTTTGCGTCCGCGCTCAAGCTTTTCTCTGTGCTCAGAAGGCAATAGCTCATCCTCCAGTTTGGTCCCAAACCCCACGGAAACTAAGTGTAGCACGTGGTTTACAATAGTTCCAGAACGCACACCGAAAAGTTCTAAAGTCTCCGTGACAGTACTATTACGAAATAGCAGTTCTCAAAAGTTCTACAGTGGGCTATACCTGATTCCGGATGGTGCGGCGGACCGCACCGCAAACAGGAGAGGGTCATGGGAGCTTCACTGCAAAGGGCGCACGAACTACTGCGCGAACTGGAGGGCGGCTACACCATTCTCGACGCCGGTCTTTCCGAAGAAATCTGCAGTCTGCTTGAATCCCTGCTTCACACCGTTGAGGCCCAGAGCGCAAAGCTCAACGCCGCGGAATTCGCACTCAACTATTACCGCGAGCCTCATCTCTACGTTGACGACCAGCCGCGCAGCCCCACCGAGCCCATCCTTGATGGCGGGCTGAGGGCGCGCACCGCCTTGGGCGTCATTGCGAACCCGAACCGCTACCCCCTCCCGGTTCGGATTCCGTTGCCTGACCGCGAGTAGCTTTACCCATTCGCAGCAGCGGGCCCGTACGGTTGGCCCGTCTCGGCCCCCTGCTGCCTTTAGCGCCGCTACGCGAAGAGAAAGGGGACAGTCATGAGAGGTCTATCTTCGATTCTGTGGACCATCGTAACGATTCTGTTTGTGCTCTGGCTGATCGGAATGATCGCCCAGATGACCTACGGCGGAATCCTCCACCTGCTGCTTGTGCTGATTGTGGTGGCCGTCGTGATCGACATCGTTCGCTCAATGCGGGCTTAGCACGGGCAGGACAGCAACACTCAAAAACGACTCTAAAGGAGAACGAAATGAAAACTCTAACGATTGCAGGCTCAATCCTTCTGGCCCTTGGTCTTGCTGGCGTCATCTGGGGCGGTGTGGTCATGTACCAGGACCGCGACTCGATTGACATCGGCGAGATGCACATAGTCGTAGACAAGGGCGAGTTCCCGCCCCTCGGCATTGCAGGCGCTATTGGCGCTGCTGTCGGTGCGGTGATGATTGGTGTCGGCGCAACCGCCGGCCGCGACTAGTCGCAAGTACGTGGCGTCGTCCTGGACGGCGCCACTAGCCCGACTTTGATTTCAAGAGACAGACGCGCCGAACGGCGCACAAGACAGGAGAATAAGATGAACGCACTAGCTGGAGTACTCTGGACGATCTTTGTGGTTTTGCTGGCCATCTGGCTGATCAGCTTCCTGCTTGAGGCAACCGCCGGCGGGCTGATTCACCTGCTGCTGGCCTTCGCGGTAGTGGCCGGTGTTGTGGCCATCGTGCGCAGTCTGACGGGACGCAAAACCTAAAGGCAAGCCCACGGAGGCGGAACACCGCCTGCCTCTATCGTTCCGCCTCGGCGGGGTCGCTCAGCGGCCCCGCTTTCTTTAATTGGGACGAATGCAGGGCCCTTCCTTATCCCTGCCGTTAAATCCTTACGCCCCGGCCGCCCGTAGAAGTACTCTGGTTGTCTCAAATATCGGAGACCGCTATGCGCGTTATTCTGCCGCTGATTCTGTTCTTGCTGTTGTGCCAGCCGCTTTTCGCATTGGATGAACCGCCCACGGACCTCACCGCCGCCGGGCAGACGACAGACAACAAACGTGAAGGCAAGTGGACTTTCAGCGATGCAACCGGCCGCAAGCGCTTCGAGATTGACTATGTGCGCGGGCTGCGTACCGGTGCGTACATCCAGTGGAATGAAGACGGCAAGCTGATCGTCCTCGGCGAGTGCTTCGCAGACAAGCGGCACGGTAGTTGGACCGAATTCCACGACAATGGTGAGTTGAAGAGCGAGGGCGAGTACTTTGCAGGCGTGCGCCACGGCAAATGGAAGTCTTTCTACGACAACGGAAAGACGGCCGAGGAAGGAGAGTTCTATGAAGGTCACCGACGCGGGCTATGGATCGGCTATCACTCCAGCGGTGCTGCAAGTTATCAGGGCTCATACGTAAACGGCCAGCGCCAGGGGCAATGGACGTTCTGTTTTCCGGACGGTGCTGTTCAGGAATCCGGCGGCTTCGAGCAGGGCGTGCGCACAGGGCGTTGGCGAGAGTGGGAGCAAGGAGGGACACTTGTTTCAGACGTGGAGCTGCTGGAGCACAAAGTCGTTGGCGTCTCCTGCCAGAGCGGTGCACCACCGTCGCGCGGGCTGCATGAGTTTCACGCCTGCAGTGTCAGCGAGGGCATGCGCATGGCCGCCACGCCACGAGAACTCGACGGCGAGCCGCTCTTCCAGTGCGAAGTACGCGTTACCCGCTCGGGCGTGCCTCAAGTGTTGATTCTGTCGGGGCGAGGTCCCATTGAGTGGAAGCTGGACATCGGCCCCGGCGTGGTGATTGAGCGGGTCATCTTGGCGGGCAAATCCCGACAGCTGCTGCTGAACGCGCCTTTGGGCGTGAAAGTGGAATCGAAATTCGAGGTCGATGGCGACAAGTCCAAGCTCTTTGCACGCACGCTTCAAGAGGACCCCGACCCGTCGCACAAGGTGTATCGTGGTGCTCTCGAGGCATTCCTCGGTCATCCAGTTACCTCCATTCACACTGGCCGTGGCGGTAACCGGTTCGTGATCGGCCGCGTCACCGACAGGGCCTTCGTCGCGCCGGAAGACGCCGAGATGCACATTGTGGGCGCATACGAGGGGAAATACCCCAGGCCGCGTCAGTTCAGGGAGGAACTCACCGGTGAGACTAGTGTGCACGTCGCGCGCGCGGGGGTTCCGATCGTGCTGGTGCTGTGCGCGTACGAGTCCGTTCACTGGACTGTCGAGTTGGACGAAGGAGTAGAGCTGACAGCGGTCATCCTTAGCGGATACAAACGGCAGACCGTTTCGGGAATTCCTGATAGCGTCAAGATCATCAACTGCGACCGCGATGGCGGCTCCGGTCCCCATTTCTACGCCTACAAGAAGAATGCCGACTTCGACCGCATCCCCCTGATACTGCGTGATCTGATTGGCCTTGAGATCACCAGCTTCCAGGGTGCCTACAGTGGTGACAAGTTCGAGGTGAACTCCGGACTCGCCGAATTGGAACCGCCGCCGCTCGATGCAGAGGTCCACGTTTTATGCGTGGGCAAGGGCACCCCGGTGGCCGGCAAAGAGGAAGAGTCGCTGGTCGAGGTGACGGTCAGCGGCATCACGGCCGATGTTGTCCTCGTGCTCGGCTCAACCACGGACGTCACCTGGAGCATCAAGGCGGACGACAACGTTAACATCGAGCGGATCGTGCTGATCGGCATGGGCGTAGCACGTGTGCGCGGCAAACCCGCCGGGTGCCGCATCCAGAACCTGACGGCAGCTGTTGCGGGCAAAGACTTCATTCCGGCCGTGATATCCGACAGCGCGCCTGGTGTCGCGGGCATGAAGCTGCGTCTGAAAGACAAACTCGGTCTCGACGTGAAGAGTCTTCAGGCCACCGATCAGGCTGACTCACTGAAGTTGAAGGAGGAAGGCTAGCCGACGTAGGAGCACACCGCCTGCCTCTATCGTTCCGCCTCGGCGGGGTCGCTTTGCGGCCCCGCATCCTTATTTGGGTTAAACTCACGCGCCGTCCTGTATGGACGGCGCGGTGTGCGAACTGACAGGTGTTTACGCGTCAACACATCAGTGCGCGTGTGCGGGTTCTTTGTCTTGCTTATCTTTCTGTGCATCGCGCAGCTCAAGCCCGGTCTTCTTGCGCGTCGGCAGGCTCAGTGCCGCAAACAGCGGGGCCACAACCAGCACAGCGCCGACCATCGCGCCGACGGCGATACCGGCCGCCAGCATCAGCGCCAGCGCGGCGCCGAAAATGCCCCCGAGCGAGTTAATCAGATCATTAATCATGGCTGTCTCCTTACGTTCGGGTACACAAACGTAACGGGAAACAGCGGGCGAATCATTCCGGGCGACGCGGTGCGATCCATGGTGCGGCGGCGCTCAGCATTACGACACCCGGAAAGGTGAACAGCGCAAGCACGACAACCGATGGCAATTCAAACAGTTCTTCAAAGTTACCTAGCGCAACAAGCCAGAAAGGCGAGCCCGCGACAAACCAGGCAACGAGAAACAGCAGCGCGAGTTTTCGCCACAGCGATTGCTGTTTGCTGGCGCCTGACCCAAACGCACCGCAGCACCAGCAGCAGATCATCACCAGCCCGCAGGTAGCAAATGTGACCGGGTACAAGGGATTGACCTCCTCGCCTTCCTGAAGGGGTAACGACGACACTAGAGTCAGGCCTGCATAGACCAGCACCTGTACAGCCCCAAGAATTGTTGACAGGGCAACGCATACCAGCGCCAGCAGCTGCCGTCGGGTGTACGGCTCCGCGCGAGAGGATTGGCTGGCTTGCTGGCGGTCGCGGACCGGCGTACTGCGCGGCACAATCCTGTGAACTTCCTGACTGCTTTTCCCTGCCGTGGACAACATCCTAAACCTCCGGCCTTGAACTACTTGCGCGTCGGGCTTCCCCCTTCTTGAATCGTCGCTTGGGCCGGTAGAATTTGATACAAACGCCGCCCGACTGACGTCAATTTACGACCACTCGCAACGCGGATCGACATGCCTAAAGCCAAAGCGCAGACAAAGAAGAAAGCCAAAGCCGACAAGCTGCCGCCCAACTATCCCGGGCACGAGCACGCCTACAAGCTCATGTTCCTCGGGCGTTTGATCGACAACGAAGCCCCCAACTTCCTGCGCAAGGCCATGGGCTGGAGCTACCACGCCCCCAACGCAGGGCACGACGCCATCCAGCTCGCGCTCGGCTGCACGTTCCGCGCGTCGCAAGACCACCTGTTTCCGTATTACCGTGACCTCACGACCGCCCTGGCCGCGGGTCTCAGCGCCAAAGAGATCATCCTGAACGGGCTCAGCAAAGACGAAGACGTCGCCGGCGGCGGGCGTCACATGAGCAACCATTTCGCCAAGCCCGAAATCAACGTCCACAACGTCAGCAGCTGCGTGTCTAACCACATCCAGCACGCGGCCGGGCTCGGTCGCGCGGTCAAGTACTACAGGGGTGGAACCGACAATCCTGTCGGTTCTCCTATCGTCTTCGCCAGCTTCGGTGAATCCAGCGCCTCCGAAGGCTACGTCTTCGAGGCCCTGAACGGCATCAGCAAAGAGCGCCTGCCCGTCGTCACCGTCATGCAGGACAACGGCTACGGCATCAGCGTCCCCAAGCGCGACCAGACCGCCAACGAACACACGGCCGACAACTTCGCAGGCATCGACGGCGCCAAAATATGGACCGTTGACGGGCGCGACACCATCGCCTGCTTCAAAGCCATGCACGAGGCCGCCGAATACGCCGCCGCGGGCAAGGGCGTGCCGATCGTTTACGCCGTCTGCGCGCGCATCGGCAGCCACAGCAATAGCGACAACCACCAGCTTTACCGCGACGAAAAAGAACTCGCGGCCGCCAAGGCCCGCGACCCGCTGCCGATCTTCCGCAAGTGGCTGCTGGAAAACGGGCTCAAGGAAGCCGACCTCAAGAAGATTGAGGAAAGCGCCGAGCACGAATTCAACGAAGCCCGCGACTACGGCGAAAAGGCCGCCAAGCCCGACCCCGCCACAGCCATGGAATTCGTCTTCGCCCCAGCCTTTGAGCCAGGCGGCGACGGCGTACCCGAGCTGGATGGGGCCAAGCTTGCCGAGGCTCTCGAAGACACCAAAGGCAAAGGGCTGACCCTGCGCCAGGGCATCAACGCCGGGCTGCGGGCCGAGTTCCGCGCCAACCCCGACACCTTCCTGTGGGGCCAGGACATCGCCAACAAAGACAAGGAAGGCATCTTCCTCGTTACCAAGGGCTTCCAGGCCGAGTTCGGGCATGACCGCGTGTTCAACGCGCCCATCGCCGAGAACTACATCATGGGCACGGCCAACGGTTTCAGCCGTTACTCGGACAAGATCAGAGTCGTCGTCGAAGGCGCCGAGTTCGCCGACTACTTCTGGCCTGCCATGGATCAGTACCTCGAATGCAGCCACGAGTATTACCGCACCAAGGGCCAGTTCACGCCGAACGTGCTGATTCGTCTCGCATCGGGCGGGTTCATCGGCGGCGGTCTGTACCACAGCCAGACGATTGAGGGCTGCCTCGCGAATATCCCGGGCGTGCGCATCGTGTACCCAACGTTCGCGGACGACGCCTACGGGCTCGCGCGCACGGCCATGAAAAGCCAGGGCCCGACCATATTTATGGAACCGAAGGCCCTATACAACGACCCACGCACCCGCAGCCACATCCCCGAAGACTTTCACGTACCATTCGGCAAGGCCAGAGTAAGGCGCGAAGGCACCGACGTAGTAGTCTTCACCTACGGCAACGCCCTAATGATGGCCCTAAAAGCAGCAGAAGAACTGGCCGCGGGTGGCACCGACAATCCTGTCGGTGGTGCCGACGAAGGAGGCACAACAGCCCCCACAAGCGTTGCAGTGGTAGACCTAAGATCCCTAGTCCCCCTCGACACCGACACAATCCTCGAGTGGGTAAAGAAAACCGGGCGCGTAGTAGTAGCCCACGAAGGCCCCGAGTTCGGAGGCTTCGGCGGAGAAGTAGCCGCCTGGATAGCCAAACACGCCTTCGAATATCTCGACGCACCGGTGGAAAGGGTAGGAGCCAAATACGCCCCAATCCCCTTCAGCACAGCCTTAGAGCCAGCCATCCTGCCGCAAGCGGAGTGGATCATTGAAGCCATCACACGGTCTACGCGGTTTTAGAACGCTGACAGAGACAGCTTCTCACCGGCGTTGTTTGTAACCCGGCGATTCGTGTCAGTCTCCGCGGGCTTCACGATAGTTGACCGCAATGTAGCGATCTGATGGTCGGAATCCGCCTATGAAGGTGTCGAAAGCCGATGAGTCCGAAATGCCAAATACGGCCATCACGGTGTAGATGCCCTCATACTCGAACACGGCCACGTATCCAACAACGCCATCGATCCCGCGAATTTCAGACTGTACGGCTTCTAACCCCAGATGGTGGATCTGCCTTGAGTTGCCCAACTTACCGCCTGCCTGATCCGCTACGACTTGCATCAAGTCGGTAGTTTTGAACTGGACTAGCGAAAAAGTCCTCGTCTGCTCGAACACGAAGACGGCGCCATCATAGATGCACTTTGCTTGTGTGCTTGTACACTTCACGCCACCTAGGTCACGGGGTTCCTCAGACTCGATTGGCTTCCGTGGAAAGCGTAAGGTGTACTCACTGTGGTAGCCGTCGTCTTCGTCATATCGCACCCAGTCCTTCTCTGGCGGGATACTTGGTTCATGCGCGATTCGTAACGGGTGATCAGGTCTCGCCTGCTTAGTGGTGGTTTCTTCACCGGTGGTAGTAGCCCCACGGTAGACTTTCCTTGATGCGTAGTGGATGCCGAATAGCCCCGTACAAATGCCTGCAATCATTGCGATGGCAGATACGATAATCCCAAAGACACCCAGCCTCGAGAGCCTTACCTTTGTGGGGTGCCGGACGCTGTGGAAAATGAAATCCGGATGGCTATCTTTACCAGGAGCCGACGAGTCGTCCGGCGAGGCAATGCCTTGGCAGTTCGGGCAGAGGGGCCGAAAGTGTGAGTGCCCGACCGGAACTCCGATCAGGAAGTTGCAGTGCGGACAGTTGAAAGTCATCGAATCCATAGACTACTTCTGATGAACGGTCTGATGCTGTCATGTTCTACTCAGTGACATTGAATGTCACTGTACGAGTCACTTCATAAGGTTGCTCAACAAACAGAAGCTCCACTGTGCAAGTGACCACTATCTCGTAAGTCCCTGGAACTACTTCCTTCGCAGCGCCATATATGAATAAGTCTGGTTCTCGCGGGTCCTCGTCCGCCGTGATTGCCATACCCTTGGGCAAAGACAGTTCATCCCAACTCCATGTAATCTTGGCAGGCCACTTTTGACCTGTCCTGAGAACAGGGTGCCCAATGACGTCAAGTCTTAAATATGCGCGCACCATGGACCCTTCGAAGATTCCAAGCGGTTCTGGGATGGATCCGGCCGATTCTGGAATCTCACTCGGCTCCAAAGGCAGCACTTCTATGGTCACTGTCAGAGAGCTTACTTCGACGCGGTCGCTCCCTTGTACCTTAACAGTGCAACTCACGGGAACGTCGAATTCGCCTGTCCTGACTGGCAACCCACCGAGCGAAAGGTTTTTTGAGTTCGAGTAACTCATCTCTTTCGGAAGGTTTCCGAAGTCGTATGGAAGGTCTCGGCGGTCGTAGGACCATTCATACTCCAGCGGAATGTGTTTCCCCCCTGGGACGTGATAAACCTCGATGAACAAACGCTGAAATGGCTTCACCCGAAAATGCAAGTCGGGCGGAACCTCAAAGTTCCTGTGTGAATTGCTCACGGTGCTAACCGCGAGGTGTCCAAGTGTGTCAGGCAGTGGGGCCAACACCAACTCGGTTTCAAACAACGCAGCGCGGCCATCGTCATCAATCACTGATACAGTGAATGGGAACCTTCCCACGTGCGATGTCACGCCAGCGACACTGATAGAGCCATTGCTCATGTACTGTCCGTTGGACGTAGGCGGTTCAGTGGATCCGTATGCAGTTAGCCCGTCTGGAAGTGGTGGGCTAATCGTGAAGGAGTATGGCTTGCGGCCACCTGTGATCTTGATGGAACTCTGCCACTTGAAAGCGAACGCCGCGTCGGCCCAGCCGGCGGAACTATCGGGGCCGGAGATTGTCAGGGGAGCGATGCGAAGCGCGGTATCAGAGAGTGTGAAGCTCTGGACGAAGTAGTTGAAGTCACCTTTTGACTCTGGCGGTGCATTTTCAACTAGCAGCATGTAGTAGTGACGCTCGGCGTGAATATGCACCGCATGGGTGTGACTGCCGTCCGGCATTAGCAGCGTCGCTGTGACGCCTTCCTGGCGCTGGACGACAAACTCATGGGCGTCAAGGACAATGGCGTTCAGGGACCGCGCGTAGTCCAGAAGTCCGTCTATAAATGTAACTGAGTAGCCACCTCTCGCCGACTCTATGTCGAAGTACTCGATCGCAAATCTTGTCGGGCCGGAGGCTATGCTCGCGCGATGCAGGACGCGCTGGCCGATTCTGGTTTCTATTTTGCTGGTAGAGAAGTTCGGTCGGCTGGGGAAACGGGCGGTGAACATATTGCCGACGTCGTTGTACGAAACCCACTGGGTTTGCGCCGGGATGGCTTCGACCACCTCTGACTTTTCAACGATAATGCGCGAATCTCCGCTACTCATTGACGACAAGAACAGCACAACTGCGGCAACCGCGGTGCCAACCACAAACACGCCTGCGCCAGCACAGACCAGCGCGGTGACCCACCAAGGATTGCGAGAGCTGTTTAGCGGTGGTGCATAGAGTGGAACCGTAAAGGGGTAACCGGAATGTGCGGTGAGGGTAGTGCGAGATCCGTGACCCCCGGGACGTGGGTATGCGCCGTCTCTTGCGATATCGGAGTGCTCAGGCATGCCTACTATACTCGTGCTGTCCGTGTGCCAAACCCAGCGTAGTTGCTCACGACGCCTGTTTCCAGTCGCGATAGCGAGAATACTGCGTTGCTGGAATGGCCATCGGGTGTAGGGACTGAGGAACCGAAGAAGTATGCACGCAACTTTACAAGGCCTGAAACTAGGCATTCGCCCGCAGCTTTCGTCGTGGGCTTGTTGTTGGGTAGAATCCGGGCATGGCTGAACATCGCATGAATGCGCCTGTGGGCTGGCGGGAGTTGCGTTCGATGTTTGTAGGCTGAAGAGAACCGTTATGGTGACTGGCTTGGTAGTTGGATGTCGGCCGTTGCGGGGGGAAGTGGATCGCCTGTCGCTTCAGCTTTCTTTGGTTTGCTTCGTCGCGTGCGGAGTGCCTTGCCCTCTTTGCGGTTCACGCGCTGGACGGCCTCTTTCCACTCCGGCCCGTCTACTATGTCGCGTTTGAAGATCTCTTCGGTCAGCACTCGTTTGATCGTGGCTTCGTCGATGGTGGCCTCGACGACGCGTTTCAGTTCTCGTTTGATTACGTTGACGATCTTGTCGTTCTCGACCAGCAACGCGCCGATCAGGTGGCGGCTTGTGGCTTCGTGTAAGTCTTTCAGAGCAACATGTGCGCCCTTCGTGATGCCTTCTTTCGTGAAGGCATACAGGCACTCCATATCACGATCAGTCCGCGTGTTGAGTGCCGCCAAATCCAGCTCGACGATCAGCTTCTTGTCGATCGGTTTGCCGAACGTGACGTTGTAGAGCCGCCAGATTCCGGCGTTGGTCAGGATCACCCAATCGCAACCCTGATTGGCCGCGTAATCAACGGCCTGTTTGACGTGCTTGTCATCGAGCGAGATACCGATGGCTTTCACTTCACAGAGCAGCACAAGCTTCGTGTCGAACTTTACGGCGAGGTCGCAGTATGTACCACGGATTGCGTATTCGCCCGTCAACTCGGCGTATTTGTCGTAGCCAAGAACATCGGCCATGATGTCCTTCACCAGCGTGACGGTATCCGCTTCGGATACGTCTCTGGCCTTTTGCTGATCAATGATGGGAAGGTAGTTCTTCAGGCCCGCGACAATGCGTTCACGGACCTTTTTAGGAATCGCCATGGTTGCCCCCTTGTGTAGTATTGTTCTACAGAATGAGACGGCGGGCAGCAACCCTGTAGCTCTGGATGCCCTTCATCGGGCGGCTTTGAGGACTTCATTGAATGACTGAACTTCGCATGAATGCGCCTGAGGGCTGGCGGGAGTTGCCGGATGACAAGCTTGCGTGGCTTGTCATCGAAGTGATCTGGGAATGGGCCGACTTCTACGGTGAGTATCCGCCGTTTGTCGAACAGATGGACGAACTGACCACCGGCCAACGCGCCGTGTACGCAACCACTTGGCTCGACAGGGAAGTCAAGAACGGCGGCTTCTACCAGTTCTTTGAGAACAGCACCGGCATGCTGGGCCCAGAGGCCCTGGCGGGTTTCAGAGTGATCGGCATGGGCGAGTCGGCCGACTGCGTCAAGGCAGCTTTTCGGTACTTCGGGATGAAGCCTTATCCACGTGACACGGATGAGCGCACGGACCGCCTTCCCGATTACGAATCAACCGAGGAGGAGTGCGACGAACTCGACGACGCCTACTACGAATCCACCTACGACAAAACGTCGGGCGAGGACCACGACAGCATCCTCGAAAGAATGCAGGCCGCGTACATAAGAACGCATCCTGACGAGTTCTTTGTGTAGTTCGTGGGGCAGCCTTCCAGGCTGCCGGCAGACTGGAAGTCTGCCCCACGGGTGCCCCTGACCGCTTCGCCGGTTTTTAACCGGCGCCCCCGCGCTTTCGCACGGGGCTCTATGGGCGCTGCCTTTTGTGTTTGTGGCATGGGCGCCCTCGCCCATGTTTTTTAAAACCCACGGGCGGGGGCGCCCGTGCCACGCGTTCTGACTTAACTACAATCCTGCGATGGCTGATTCGGTTGCTGTTTCTTTTGAGTACCGGGTTGAGGATTTTATCTCGGCCTCGCGCTGGGTTGTGGCTCGCAGCCCGCGCACGTACCTGATCTGTGGCTGCATTGCCGCGCTCTTCCTGCTGGTGGGGTTGCTGATCTGGTGGTACGCCGACCAGGCCATGGGCCAGACGTTCATGATTGCGAGCCTGGCCGGCGGGCTGCTGGGCTACCCGCTTCTGCTGGTCGGGGTGACCGCCCACACGCGCAAGAGCTTCGACGCCAACCCCGCCTTCCGCCACGAGTTCCACTGGATGCTCAGCCCGACGGAGGTCACCATCAATGGCAAAGGGTTGTCGGCCACACTTGAGCTGGCCAACTTCCAGCGCGTGGCCGAGACGCCGTTCGGCTTCGTGTTGTGGCAGGCGGCGGGCATTTACAACTTCCTGCCGACGCGTGCCCTGCCCGACCACGAGACGCTGGTGCGCGTGCGCAAAATCCTGCGCCAGGGCCTACCCGGCACCGCCCGCGTGCAACTGCGCAGCAACTAAACCGCGTTTGAACCGCCAAGCCGCTAAGACGCAAAGTATAGGCGAGCAAAAAGGGGTCAGGCACCGCAACCTCGCGGAGCCAGACCCCTTTATTGCTGGCAGTTCGTCGCGTCGTCGCGCTCGTTGCATCGTTGCGTACCGCATTTCATGTCGCAACCGGTTGTACGCTTTCAGGGTCGCTCTCTTTTTGAGGATCCTGCTATGAGTAATGCGAAATACCGAAAGGCCGCTGGTGGCCCTGAAACCGGGCGTGCGCCCGGCGTCCCCGAGGCTCTGCTGGGCCAGGGACTTACCGAAGAACCGACGCCGAAAGCTGACCCCGAGGCCGACAACCCGATGCCGGACAAGCTCGCGCGCAGGTTGCTGGCCAACGGCGCGATCCTGATGAACCACATCGCGAACCTGTGCGGCAACGCGCTCGATGCCATCCCGCAGCACGCGGCCGACGAAAAGTTCGCGCGTGAGGTCATGCGCGAGGCGCGGCAGCTTGGCGAACAGGGCTCAGAGGACAAGCCGAAGCGCATCAAGCGTGCGCAGCCGTATGCGCTGTCGGGCCTGATGCGCATCGCGATCTCGGCCCTGCGCCTGATGGAGACCATGCTGCAAGCCACGAACCCGGGCCTGTTCGCGCCGAAAACGAACGCGATTGAGAAAGCGTTCAAGGCACAAAAGGCCGGGCAGGAACTGCACGAAAACCTGCAAACCGCGTACGCGACTTAGTAGTTAGTAGCACAGGCATTCCTGCCTGTGGGGCTGAGCAAAGCGAAGGCCAAAACGTCGCGGGACACAGGCAGGAATGCCTGTGCTACTGGTGGCGTGGTGTTTCGACGCGTAATGGGCGGACACGCAGCAGCGTGTCCCTACGGACTACCCTGCCGGGTGGTTGTGAGTCATTTAAGCGAAGCTTTCAGGAGGGTCGCAGACGCACCGTTGAAGACCGATTTGGTGCGTGAAAACGGAGTGCGGGCAACTCCAGGTTCGCGGATACCCACACCATGCCGGCACCCGAATCAGTTTCAGCAACTTTTTTCGGCGACGTCCGTCCACTGTCGCACATCACGCTAGGATGGCGACGACGCACAATAAGGAGAGTCAATGTATTCAGCCGCAGCGTTGCTGGATGTTCACACGCGCAGTCACCAGAGCCTCGTGAAACTGATGGATCATTGC
This sequence comes from Planctomycetota bacterium, assembly GCA_020425695.1. GTDB lineage: Bacteria > Planctomycetota > UBA8742 > UBA2392 > UBA2392 > JACKID01. Next base: position 710 of record JAGQRE010000097.1, on the reverse strand, counting down.
GAGGGCTTCACGGATGCCGAACTGGCCCGCGAACTTGAAGGCTTCGGTTATCCGTCGATTGCGCACCAGCTTCATCACTTGATCGGCGCGGAGCAATACTGGGTGGGCGTACTCAACAGTCAGATGCTGGTCGATGAAGACCCTGCAAACATGGCTTCAGTAAGCGCCTTGCGCGCCTTCCGTGAAACTGTTGCGGGCGTGACAGCAGAGTATCTTGGTAACGCATCCGAGCCCGAACTCAATACCCCGCGCAAGATGACGACCTGGGGCGGGCACGAACGCGAGCTTGCCCCGGCCCACGTGATCATGCGCACCCAGACGCACATCTTTCAGCATCAGGGGCAGATTGCCGCCATGTGCCGCCTGCTCGGGAAGCCCATCCCGCCGGGGCTGGATTTCCCGTTGCTGTGATCGTGCGACATTAATGAGGGTAGACTTCCCGACCGCTCAAGCTTCGACTATTCTGCGATCACGGAGGGTGCGGATATGACGGAAGCAACGGTACTGGGTTTGGCCATCGGACCAGAAGGCAGCAGCATGCCGATTCATCGTGAAGCGCGCGACGCGGTGAACCTGGTTGAAGGCAAAGGCGTTGAGGGTGACAAGAAGTTCGGCAAGAGTGTCGGGCGGCAGGTGAACCTGGTTTCGCAACGCAGCTACGACTGGTTCGAGCGCAACTTTGGTCGCCCGCGTGACTTGCCCGGCGGCCT
>JAGQRE010000096.1 GCA_020425695.1 Planctomycetota bacterium | reverse complement strand
GTGAACGACAAAGGCAGCGTCACACGAAGCCACTAAGCCACAAAGAACTGCAAAGACCAGCCTCTCGCCAGGTCCGCCAAGCCCGCCATTTGCTTTCGTAGTTAATGGCGGACTTGGCGAACTTTGCGAGAGGATCGAAACCGACCATCAGACTGAACCGTTCGAACCTTCCGCACGCTTGTCCGTTCTGAATATCTCCCGGGGCTGACTCTCAGGAGCCGGCCAATGTTGTGCCCGTCACTGTTTTGCCAGTCGAACAAACTGTATTCGCTCGTTGCGTTGTTCTGCATCAGCTCACTGATCTCAGCTTCACTCAGCGCGTCGCCCTTGGATGCCTCCGTTGAACGCGCCAAGTTCATCGTCCACGTCAAAGTCGTGGGCATGGAACGGGCGGATACCATCGCTGAAAAACACGACGACGGCAGCGTCCTCTATGACGACGACTGGGCCGTTTGCGAGGTCAAGAAGATCGTGCTGGGCATGGTCGCGACAGACACCGAGGGGCAGCTGCGCGTAACGTCCGCATCCGAGAAGTCCACGGTCAAGCTCGATAACCCTGTACGCCTCAAGAAAGGCGACGAGTTCACGATCATTGCCGACCGCTGCACCCTCAACAATAAACTAGGCATGATCCTGCCCGGCGAGTCCACACGCATTGACGGCGCACCCGGCAACGACCTGCTGAAGCTGCTTGATGATCGCATCCAACGCGCCAAGAGCATCCGCGACACGCTGTCCAAGCTCCTGCCCGGCGCACAGAGTGAAGTTGAAAAAGCGCTGGGCGAATTTGACGAAATGGCCCGCGACGACTTCCGCGACCTTTCACCAAACGCCGACCTGTTGTTCGACTTCTGCGCCCTGGCACAGTACACGCCCGACCTGGGCGACTTCCCACGCCCCGCACTCAGCGATTCCGACCGCAAGCGCTTAACGAAGCTGGCCCTGCGAGCGACGTGTGAACTGGACGAAGAAAGCGCCGAGATCGCAAGCGCACTCGTCGAAGGCAAAGGCAACGGCGCACTCGCGCTAACACGTCCTGCAGACGTCGAAGACAGCAAAGCGCTGGAAGCCCTGCGCCGACTTTCCGCCCGCGAGAACCTGGAAAGCGTCCTCGGCTGGTTGCTGCGTCACGACGTTGAAGGGCGCGCCGCGGTCTGGGCAACCAGGCTATCAACCGGCAACGACGCCACTTCCAAAGTTTGCGAATGGGCGCTGGTTGAATGCGCCGAGGGCGGCTTCTTTGACCGCAAAGCGCTGATCGCCGGGCTTGCACCCAAGGGCACTGGGACGGAATACGCACGCGCCCTCGCCAATACGCTCGACAAGAAGGCACTGGTGCTGGCCTCGTGGCTGCTGTTGTGTGAATCGAAGGACGCACCATCCAAGGGCGTACAGGGTGTCGAGGGCATGTCCGACGACCGCAAAAAACAGGTCGCCAACATGTACGGCAGTGTTGAGCTGTTGCAGGTGTATGCGCTGGCACTGGGAATGCGCGGGGCCGACGATGCCAACGTCGCCGACATCCGCGGTCGCATGGAAGGCAAGGTGCAGGCCCGGGGCGAGCTTGACCTGAAAGACCTACAGAACATCGCCCGCGAACTGCGCTACAAGGACAAGCTACCTGAGGCCGTCAAACGCATCGCCCGGCGCTCCGGCGTTGAGCGTCGATAAGAACGGCTGCTGTCCCAAAGGGGCGGGTCTTCACGCCCTGCCCCTGTTGCGTCAATCCATGCCGCTGACAGGCGCACGTGCCGTTTCTATGCTTTGTAGCCTATGCAAGGCCGATCTGCTTCCGGACCAAAACGGGACATTTGTCAGCATTCAGGTGACGGGCGCTCGCGCCGGTATTAGATTGGGCGGCCTACATTTCTAAGGAGAGGACATGGCGGGCTCACCACCAGGCTACAACCAGGGTCAACAGGGCGGTTATCCGCCGCAAAACGGCGGACAGCCACAGCAGCCGGGTGGTTACCCACCACAGCAGGGCGGCTATCCGCAGCAGCAAGGCAGCTACCCACAGCAACAGCAACCGTATCCGCAACAGCAGCCTTACGGGCAGCCGGGCTACGGCCCGCCGCCGGCGCAAGGTATTCCCGGCACAGTTATCGCCGGAGCTGTGCTTGCGATCCTGCCGCTTTGCCCGCTGATCGGTCTGATTCTGGCCGCCGTCGGTCTCGGTGAAGCTAAACGCCGCAATGCCGGTGTTGGTCTTGCCTACGCGTCGATCATCATGGGCATCATCTGGATTGTCCTGAGCATCATCATGAACGTCGCCGTTCGTATGTAAGTTAACCAAAGCGGCGCGACGGGTTACCGTCGCGCCGCTTTGTGTTTCCTCGCCTGCCTATTCCGAATCCAGACGCGACTCCAGCTTCTCGATGCGGTCATTCAGCTTGCGAACCGTCTCCCGGAACTCATCCAGTTGCTTGTCGACGCCGGCCGACTTGGGCTTGGTCGAGGCGCGAATGCCTGCCATCGCGCGCTTGATGTCCGTCTGTTCCTGCTCGCTAAGCGCGTTGCCGTAAGCCTGAATAGCGCCCAGTGCCTCGGTCGCGCCCGCGCCGCGCAGCCCGGCCACGGCCATCTTCTGCACACGCTGGGTTGGATCACGCAGCAGGTCTTTCAAACGCTCAACGGCCTGCTCGCGGTCATGAGTCTCGGCGTAATGGGCAAACGTACCAAGTGCCAGCGCGGCAACGTGACGCGCGCGGTTGCTGGTCGCGCCGTTCTTCGACACTTCCAACAGGACAGGCAACGCCTTGGCATCGCGGGTTTCTGCCAGTGAACGCAGGGCGCCCTGCTGTTCCCAACCCAGCGGCGTGTCCTGCTTTGCAGCTTCGATCAATTGCTCAAACGGTGCGTTCTGGCGCTGAGCACCCAAGGCCTCCCACGCGGCGCCGCGCGCCCGGTATAGCTGCGGGCCCTTTTCAAGGAAGCGTTGCAGCGCGTCGCGAATCAACGGGTCGCGGTACTTGCCGGCCGCGCGCACGAGTGTTTCGCAGACCATCCCGTCCTGCTCAACGCCAAGCAGATCGGCCAGCGCTTCGACAGCCGTGTGGCTCGCCGCGCCGCCAAGCGCACCCGCCATGCGCACGCGCACGCCCCAGAACTTCTCTTTGCGATAGGCGTCGCGCACGGCCTCGATGTTCTTGCGCTTGCCGGTCTTGCACAGCTCTTGCGCGGCAAGAATTCGCCCGACCACGTCTTCAGCGTCCGTAAGCTGCTTGCGCAGTTTGTCGTCGCCCGGGTTGAAGTCGATCTTGCAGACCGTCCGGGCGTTCGGGTCAAGGCGGACCTGCTCGGGGTCGCTGTCCATCTTGATTGTGAACGCGTGCTTGTCGCGCTCAAGCCTGATTTCGCGGGTGTGCAGCTTGCCGTCGATCACCCAGCCGAGGTCAGTGACAAAGTCAAACAGCGGCACGCCCTTCTTCTTGTCGGGCTGCTTCTGCTCAATCTCGAAGGTCCCTTCCTTCTTCTTGGCGTCGTAGCTGAAGCTGACTTTCAGAGACGGATAGCCCTTGCCGAAGATCCACTGGTCGAACCACTTGACGAGACTCCGCCCCGAATGCTCCTCCATCACGCGCCGGAAATCGTCAGTTTCAACGGTCTTCCCGCCGAACTTCTTGACGTAGTCGCGGGTGCCGGCCCAGAATGTCTCGTCGCCGAGTTCGTGGCGCAGCATGTGCAGACGCACCGCGCCGCCGGGGTACAGGTGGCGGTCGTACATCGACCACGAGTGGTCAAACACACGCGTCGCAATCGGGCGCACGTAACTGCCGTCGGCTTCGGCGATGTAATTGTGAAGGTTCGCGAAGAAGTCGTAGTCGCGCTCTTCAGCGCCCTTGGTGTCTTCGAGGTAGCAGGTTTCGGTGTAGACCGCCCAGCTTTCCTTCAGCCAGGCATGGGCGAAGTCGCGGCAGACGATGTGGTCGCCGAACCACGTGTGTGCCATCTCATGCAGGTTGATCTGGTCGAGTTGCCAGGTCCATTCTTTGGCCAGAGTTTCGTCGAGAACCAGCATGTCATCCCAACTGACAAGCGAGATGTTCTCCATCGCGCCGCCGATACCGGGAAGCGCGAACTGGAAGTACTTGGGGAACGGGAACGGGTCGTCCAGCTTCTTTGTGATCCAGTCGAGCATCGAACCTGTACGCCCGAAGGTGCGCTTGAGGTCCTCTGCGCTGAACTCACGGCTGCTGAAGTAGGCGATCGGCTTGCCGTTGTGCTCACCGTCGTCGCAGCGGGTGAAGTCACCCAGCGCGAAACAGGTCAGGTAGCTTGGGCAACGCTGCTTCAGCTCCCAATGCGCCGTCTTGGTGCCGTCGTCGTGTTCTTCTTCTTTAACCAGCTCGCCGTTGGCGAGAATCGTGAACGACTTTTCCGCCGTCAGGTGGAAGCTCAGCGTTGGGCGCACGTTCGGCAGGTCAATGCACGGCAGCCAGTGACGGGCGCGCTCGGTTTCGTGGTCGGTGGCGGCCCATGTGCCGGCGTTGGGGTATTCCTTGGTCGGGTTACTGAAGAACAGCCCGGTGACCGGTTTCTCGACCTTGTAACGCACGACAAGCTTGCGCTCGTCCCCGTGCTCGAAGGCGTCGTCCCACTCGACGTGGATCTGTTTGCCGTCGTAGTTCCACGTCAGCTTGCCGCCGTCGGCATCGCGCACGTCGACGTCCTCGAAATCCGCAGCGTGCAGGCTGATCTTTGAGGCCCCGGTGCGATTCGCACGGATCGTGCTGGTCACGCCACCCTCCGCCGTCAGCTTGGCTACGTCAACGCGCAGGGCGATGTCGAGGTGTACGGGCTCAAGCTCAAGGTCGGGCGGGTAGTGGGCTTCAGCGCCCGGCATGGTGAAGTCAGCACTGTGGTAGATGCCCATTTCGTTCAATCGCGCATGGTCGGTCATGGTCAATCCTTTCAGTTCAACCCACAGGCATACCGCCGTCTGCGGCGCTTGCAACGGGAAACTTCGATGTTGACGCGTAAAGACTACTTGAACGACGACGGGTTGTTAAAGCGACAACGCCCGTCTTCAGCAGACGGGCGTTTGAAGTTCGGATACGCCTACCAGTTAGAAGAGTCGTCAGCGGCTGACAGAGCACCGCCATGAAACACAACGGCCTCGTGCACCTGCGTCTCAGGCTGAGCCACGAGCGTTGGCGCGTTTGGCTGTGCTGCGTCACGTCCCCAGCCGTTCAGCCAAGGGTGCAGAGCCGACATCAGGACCATCACGCTGACAGTCGCGGCCAGCGCGCGCCGGGTTGCAATCTCACGTGTAATTGCCCAACGCGCGCCGTAGGTGCAAGCCGAGCCGATCAACAGCGCCCAGACCAGCGTCGTGGTTTCCAACGAGCTCAGAACCGGGCGTCTTTCAAAGCCCCAGAACGCCAGCAGGTCAAACGCCAGCAGAAGGGCACAGAAGCCGACGCCCCCCGGGACAAGCCATTTGGCGCGCATGGTAAACCAGTTGATGTAACGCATTGTGATTCTCCGGATGGGCACAACTACGGCACGCAACGATGCTACGAGCGCTACGACGCGACGCTATCTGGGCATGCCGTTGGCCACTCTTTCAAAGCCGTCTTTAAACAGTTCCATACCGAAGTTCATTACGGCACCGAGTCGCTTTTGAGTCAGCTTCAAGTAGGTCAATATCTGGCGTGCAAACAGTTTGTGCATCTCTGACACAGCCTTGAATTCGATGATTACACAGTCGTCGATAAGCAAGTCGAGCCGAAACGCTTTCTCGAACTTCAGGCCATCCCACTCAATCGAAACTTCACGCTGGCGTTCAAGTCGATAACCCAACTTGTTCATCTCATGACAGAAGACCGCTTCATAGACCGACTCGTACAACCCCGGTCCGAGTTCGCGATGGATTCGAATGCCTACATCAAAGGCATCTCGCATGATCTTCTCTTCCGGTACTTCCATTCCCTTTCCTTCGTCCGTCGCGTCGTCGCGCTCGTCGCGCCGTTGCGTGTGGCAGTTCCGTGTAAGAAACGCTAGGCCGCCATACTGTCGTAGACGCCGCCTCGGCCTGACGGGTCGCCTGAATTCTTGCGGGCTTCCCATTCCTCGAAGCTGATCAGGATCTCGCGCTCTTTGCTGCCGCGCGACGGGCCAAGGATGTTGCACTTCTCCATCTGGATGATGATGCGCGTAGCCCGGGTGTGACCAAGCCCCATGGCCGTACGCAGGAAGCTGGCGCTGCCGCGACCGGCCGACATAACTTCGTCCACTGCGCGGATGAAGTCCGGGTCAAGTTCGCCGACGCTGCCTCCGCCACCGCTCTGGCCGGGCTCAGCGAGGTTGTTCGGGTCGATTACATAGTTCGGCTTGAGCTGCGCACGCAGGTTGTCAAGCATGCGGTTCAGTTCATCATCAGCGATGTAGGCGCTCTGGGCACGCAGGGCCTTGGGCTCGCCCGGCATAACCATCAGCAGGTCGCCTTTGCCCAGCAGGTCTTCTGCACCGGTCTGGTCCAGCACGATGCGCGACTCCGTACCGGTGTTCACACGCAGAGAAACGCGGGCCGGGATATTCGCCTTGATCAGCCCGGTCAGGACGTCACTGCGGGGCGACTGAGTCACAAGAATCAGATGGATGCCGGCGGCACGAGCCTTGGCGGCGATGCGAGCAATCAGTTCATCCACTTTGGTGTCCGCCGCAACCAACATCATGTCGGCCAGCTCATCCACGATGCAGACGATGTACGGAAGCTGGTTAGGCACTTCGTCCGGATCGATGTCTTTCTCTTTGAGGCGCTTGTTGAGTTCGCGTTCGCTGAGTTCATTGAACTCGCTGATCTTGCGTACGCCGGTGTTCTTCAGCAGCGTGTAACGGCGCTCCATCTCCTCGACGACCCACTCGAACACACTGACAGCGCGGCGTGAATCATCGATCACCGGCGCCAGCAGGTGCGGCACGTCCTGGTAGGGCGTGAACTCGACCTGCTTCGGGTCAACCATGACGAGGCGCAACTGGTACGGCGTGCAGCACATCAGCAGGCTTGCCAGCATCACGTTCTCGAACACCGACTTGCCCTGGCCTGTTGCACCGCCGACCAGTAGGTGAGGCATGTTGGCGAGGTCGCGAACGATGGTCTGGCCCAAAGCGTCCTTACCGAAGGCCATCGGCAGTTCCATCTTCTTGCGGGCCTCTTCAAGCTCCGGCGATTCCAGAATCTCGCGGAAGCCAACCATGTCACGGGTGTGGTTCGGCACTTCAACGCCGATGGTGCTCTTGCCGGCCGTCGTAACCATGCGGACGGTGCTGACACGCAGGTTCAAAGCCAGGTTGTCCTTGTAGCGCGTGATCTTGTTGATCATCACGTCAGGCGGGATTTCCATTTCGTAGGTCGTAACCGTCGGGCCGCGTGTGTAGTCGCTGACCCGCACATCAAGGCGGAAAGCCGCGAACGTCTGGCGGATGATCTCAGCCGCGCGCTGCATTTCAGCACGGGCGTTGGCGCTGTCCTTCTTCTTTGCGACGTTCAGCATCGCGACGTCAGGCAATGAGTAGTTCGCCAGCGCCTCTTCCCACTCTTCGGGCGATGCGGGCTCGGCGGCCGGTGTCGGTCGCTTCACGGCCGGGCGGCGTGCACCTTGCTTCTCGGGCTCCGGTGCCGGGCTCGCTTCTGACGTGGGGATCAGCGTCGGGTCAGGGTCGAAATCCAGCCCCTCATCGTCTTCGTCTTCGGACGTGTCATCGTCGCCGCCCTTGCCGAGCAGTTTCTTGAACCACGACTTGGACTCAGTCTTCTCTTCTTCTTCGCCGGGCATGATGGGCTCTGAGATGACGGGCATCTCAAGGGGGCCGCTGATTTCGTTCTCGTTGCCGAGTGGGTGCAGCAGGTCGCGAATGATCGGGTAGAACAACACATCCGTGGCCAGCAGGAAGCTGAGCAGTGTCGTGAATGCCAGTACCAGGTAGGTACCGGTCATGCCGAAGTTGGCGTTCAACATGCCGAAGATCGTTGTGCCGATCACGCCACCGCGGCTGGGCATGATGCCGCTGTCGGCGTAGCTGTCACCGAACAGGGCCGCGAAGGTGATCACCAGCATCGTGGTGCCGATCAGGCGTACAGGCCAGTCGGCAGCTTTACGGCGGAAGAAGATCAGGCTGGCGTAGACGCCGAAGACACCAACCAGCAGGTAGGTTCCGACCCCGAGAAAGGTGTAACCAAGATGAACCGAGATTGCACCGATGCGTCCGCCGAGGTTGCTGGGCTGCTCGTTGAGCGGCCAGACTGCGCCGGGGACATCGGCCGGGTCGTAAGACACGATGCTGAGTACAAGGAAGGCGACAATCAGGATCATGCTCAATGCAGCGCACTCCTGCAGCATCTCGCGCTTGAACAACTTGCCGACGCGCTGCAGTGAGAGTGATTCGCGACCGCTGAGCATCTTGCCTGCCATGTTGCACTCCGTTTCGTGACCTGCGGGCCCGTGCAAGACACGGACCAACCGGGACTTCGGCAATACGCGCCCAGTTTCTTGAGCGCGATTGGAATTGAAGCCCGCGAGAGGCAGACTGGCGCATCCACTCAGTGATTTGTGATACTCGGACAGACAAACTGCGGAGGAACCGATGACCGAGCCCGACATCAAGCCGAAGCCCAAGGCGAACATCCGTTTCCTGTACACGTTCTGCAACGACGTGAAATTGATCCGGGCGTTCTACACCGACCTGCTTGGCATGACTGAGGTCAGCTTCATGGACACAGAGGACTTCGGCTGGCTTGCGTACCAGTGCGAAGGCCTGCAGTACATGTTCTTCCGCGCGGACAGCGAGTTACCCCATGAGCACCGCTGGGCCGAGCAGCCGGGCGAAAGCGTTGAGGGCGCAGCGCCTCTCATGAGTTTCTCGCTTGAGTACAACGAAGGCGACCTCCGCAAGCTGGTGATGCAAGCCCGCGAAGCCGGCATCAAGGCCGCCAGCGAAAACCCGACATGGCGCCAGCAAAGCTATTGGGGCTGGACCGTAAAGGACCCCATGGGCAACACGATCGAACTATACGCCGCCCCCGCCAAACACCCCGAGGGCGACGCGCCGGAATGGAAGGACTAGGCCGCGCTGGAAACGTCTGCACAGAAGCCAGCCCTGCTGTCGCGCCTTAGCCCGCGCCTGTGCCTGTTTGTCGCGATCACCGCCCTGACCTTCGCCCTGACCACACCGGCCGTGGACCAACTTGATGCGCGCTTCCGAATGCAGCAGGCCGGCAACATGCTTGGCGGGCGGCTCTCGGCCGACCATGACCCGACGTGGTCCAACTTCTTCGCACGTGGTGACGACGGGCAAGCGTACACGGTATACGGGCTGGGGCAGCCTCTCGTGCTCATGCCTCTGGTGGGCATCGCTCGCACGGTCGGCGAGCCGGGTTCCAAGGGCACGCGCGGGCTGGTCGCTGATGCTGTTGTCGTGCTGCTTTACGCGACGATCGTGAACCTCGGTCTGGCTGCGGGCTGCTTCGGCGTGTTCCGCAAACTGCGAATCCCGCCCCGTGCGAGCGCCGTCGGAACGTTGCTGCTGTTCCTGCTGACACCGTGGCTGATCTGGGGACGCTCCATGCAGGAGGAAGCGTTGACCGGCGCGCTGCTGCTCGGCGCGTTCTACGGCATGCTTCGCTGGCGCCTTTGCAGGTGCCCGTGGTGGCTGGGCTTCGCCGGTTTCATGAGCGCATTCACGGCGAACATCAGGCCGAACGCCGTCTTCATCGCCGGGGCGCTGTTTCTCTGGTTCTTGATCTCGCAGCCGACGGCGCGACTGAAGTCGGTCGCGCTGTTTCTGCTGGGTAGTTTGCCCGCATTGGCGCTGTTCTTCTGGTGGAATACCTACCGCTTCGGCAGTCCACTGCAAATGGGCTGGCAGACCGGCGACGCTGGCTGGAGCTTCGACCCTTCGCTGTTTCTAAACCTGCTGATACTGCCGGACTTCGGTCTGCTGTGGTTCGCACCGCTCTTACTTTTGCTGCCTTTGCAGGGCCGACGTCTGCGCTTGTGTTTGCTGGGCGGGCTTATTACAGGTACGCTGGTACTGCACGCCGTGATGCTGGCCGGCTTTCCTCAGTACGTCGGGCATGCGGTCGGCGTGGCGTGGGGCCCGCGTTACCTGATGCATGGTGTGCTGCTGGCGGGGCCGCTGATCTGGGTAGGCTGGCTACGGATGCGTAAGGGGCGGCTGCGCACGGCCGGTCTGATTCTGATCACCGTCAGCGCTCTGGTGCAGTTCAGCGGCGCGTACTTCCAGCCACGCCTTGAATACGCCCAGGATGAATACCGCACGCAACGGGGTCTCGAAGATATGCAGCCCTACGGCTGGTTGCCGAGGCGATTTGCAAACATTGGCTGGTGGGTCAGCGGCGACCTCGCTGAAAAAAGTTTCCCGAAAGACGAAGAGTACGGCGCCGAGATTCTGACGACACCTGACCTGCCGCCGCTGCGCATCGCGGCCTCAAGCCGCCTGCAAAGCGGGGGCACTGTCGTCGTCGTCGCGTGGTCAGGCTTCGTGCTGTGTCTGATCGTCGCAGGCGGGGCAACCTGGCTGATGGTACGCCGACGTGAGTAGTGGAACTTTCAGGCTTCGGCTGAAGTGGCTGTGCGTACCTGAATGGGACATGACCACCGAACTACAGCACGCGACGACGCTACGATTGCCACGCCGCAACGGACATCTCAGAGTGCCCATAAGTTCACATCCGTGAACATCTCAGCCGAGCAGCCGTTGCGCACCGACGCTTACCTATTGGAGTTGTAGTTCGTTGCGCCCGTCGCGCTCATGGCGTCGTTGCGTGCCGCAGTTGTGTTTTTCAACACTTCAACAGGACGAACTCAGCGTGCTCTAGTCGCTGTGTTCCCACTTGGCGCTGGATGGATCGTAGATGGACAGGCGGTTCAGTTCGCCGCCTTTTGGGTTCTCACCGCCGACTACATAGATCTTGCCGTCAAGGCTTGCGGCCCCCATGCGGTGGGTCTCGACAGACTGCTCGGCAACCACGGTCCACTCGTCCTTGGCAACGTCATAGCGCAGCAGCGGGATGTCGCCTTGCTGGCGGTTGCCGATGAGAAAGACGTTTCCGTCCACGACGCCGGACGCCGCGAACAACGTGGGCCCGGGCAGTTTCGCACCTTCGCGCCACTCGTCTTCTTCGCTGTCGTACACCCACGTGCCTTCAATGTTACGGCTGCCGCCTGCGGCAACGAGTTTGTCGCCAACGACCGCGAGAGCGAGGCCGTGGCACGGGCTTGGCAAACTTGCCGCTGTTGTCCACTTGGTCGTTGACGCGTCAAGCACTTCAACGGCGTCGCTGTCTTTCAGCCCGTCTTCGCGTTTCATGCCGCCGACGACGTACACGCGATTGCCGATCACGCCCGCAGCCAAACGATTGCGCGGCGTGGGCAGGCTGGTTGGTGTGGTCCAGCGATCAGTGGCGGGGTCGTAGCAGTCGACTTCGCCCGGTGTTATGTCGCCGGGTTTGCCTTCGACCTGGGTGATCCCGCCAATCACCCACAGCTTGCCTGCAGCGGCAACGCACGCGTGAAAGCAGCGCGAGCGCGGCATGTCGGGCAGACGCTCCCAGATGTTGGCGCGCGGGTCATAGCGATAGGCGCGGGCGACGAACTCGGCCTCGTTCAATGTGTCGCGGTGGCCGTAGCCGCCGGTGACGTAAATGTAGCCGTCCAGCGTACAGGCGCCGGGCGCGACGACGGAGATTGGGTAAGCAGCGGGCGGCTCGTACGGTCGCGGCTTGGGCTGCGGACGCGGGCTCGCATTGGTCTTTGGTGTCGGCGTTGGCGCGGGCGGTGTCGTTTTGGTCGATCCCCCACCGCACGCCGAAAGCAGCAGGCCAAGCAGCAGCAACATCAATATGCCCACGGGCGAGGGCGCCCGTGCCACACTGTTGGCTACCCTTGCCATTTAATGCCTTTCACTTCTTTGAAACGCTTCTTCATTACGTCGATGGCTTCCGGGTTGTTGTCCACGAGGATGAACTCGCGTCCTTCTTCAATACACGCGGCACCGGTGCTGCCGCTGCCCGCGAAAAAGTCGAGCACGACGTCGCCGGGATTGCTGCTGGCCTGCACCGCGCGACGCACCACGCCGAGCGGCTTCTGCGTTGGGTATCCGGTCTTCTCTTTGCTGGTGGTTGCGACGATGGTGTGCCACCAGACGTCAGTGGGAACTTTGCCACGCGCCGCCTTTTCAGCCCCGACCAAGCCCGGTGCCATGTACGGGATGCGAGTGACGGCGTCCTGGTTAAAGGTGTAGCGCTTCAGGTCTTTGACGTAGAGAAAGATCGTGTCGTGCTTGGCAGGCCAGCGGCGCTTGGGTCGCCCGCCATAATCGTAGGCCCAGATGATTTCGTTCAGGAAGCAATCACGCCCGAAGATGGCATCAAGCAAGAAGACCTTGCAGTAGTGCGCCTCGCGATAGTCGATGTGGAAGTACAGCGAGCCGGTTGGCTTCAGAACGCGATAGGCCTCAAGCATGCGCGGGCGCAGGAACTCAAGAAAGTCTTCGAAACGATCGCCGTATGCACGCGCAGCCAGCTCAGTGGTTTTGTAACGCTCGCCCTTGAAGCCGGTGCGGTCGCCAGCGTCGTCGCGCACGGTTTTAACTGAACGCCGCTTCTGCTCACGCCCGGTGTTGAAGGGCGGGTCGATATAGATTAGGTCCACGGAAGCATCATCCAGCTTCCGCAGTACTTCGAGATTGTCACCCTGAATCACTCGTCCCGGCATGACGGCAGCATACAATGCCGGTGAGACAAGGCATCCGTAGCGCAGGCGTCTCGCCTGCATGCGCCGTGGTCGTCTCGACTACGGCACAGGCAATCTAGATCCCGGCAAACACAAGGATTGCTGCTACTCCAGAATCTCGTCCATGTCGGGTTCTTCTTTTTCGGGCTTCTTCTTTTCTTTGTCCTGCTTGTCTTCTTTGCCGGTTACCGGGTCTTTGTCGTCTTTCTTGTCTTCTTCTTTGTCGGCGTTCTTGGGCTTGCCTTTCTTGCCGAACCAGACGGGCAGGTTGTCCTTTTCCAGACACAGGATGATCGTCCAGTGTGCTGTGTTCCAGTCGGTGCCGAGATCGAGGTCGTTGTTGCGACCCATCTGTGCGCTTTCCTTGGTTGGGCGCGCGGTGAACGTTCCGTCCGGGTTGCGCAGCATCGTGCACTCGTGGCGCTGGGCTTCCCAGTATCGGTCCCATGCCTTGCTGCCTTCGCGATAGCAGGCCGCGGCCGCTGACAGATGGTGCATAGTCGGGCTGACGTGCCCTTCGATGATCTCATGCAGGTTGCCTTGCAGGTAGCCGACCATCGACTTGTAATACGAGTGATCGTCACGCCCCACAGCCCCGAAGGCCATGATCGCGCCGCCGGTACGCCCGGGGTCGCCCCAGCCAACCTGCCCCTGGCGCGTGCTGTAACCGACGCCGCCCTTGCCGCCGCCGCACTGCTGGATGTAATCGAGGGCCTTCTCGACCTTCTTCGCATCAACATCAACGCCGTTCGCCATCGCGCCACCGAGGGCCGCGACGCAGTAGTTGCTGACGATTTCGAGCTCAAGATAGTTCAGCGCGTTCGGGCCGCCGGGGCCGTGGGCGAAGCCGCCCGTGGCCTCCATGTTGGCGAGGATCGTTTCGGCGATCCACTCAAGCTTGTCGTCGACGCCCTTCACCGGCGAAGCGTTCTGGACTTCAGCCAGGAACATGCCGCCGTAGCCGAGCCCCCAGTTGGTCTGGTTCCAGTTTGCGCCGCTGCCGCCCATGCGTCCGAATTCGCTTTCCTTGCCGACGTTGGCCGACACGAACTCTGCCGCGCGCTTGACGTTCGACTTGTACGTGCCCTTGGATGCCGAGTTGCCGGCCGCGAGCATGGCCATGCCGCACAGGCTGGTCATGACAACGCGCCCGTTTTCGCCTGACAGGTGGCACTCCCAGCCGCCATCGCTTTGCTGCTGCTTTGCCAGATAGGCGAGCGCGTCATCGACGATGGCCTCGCGCATCTTGCCGCCGGGGAAGTCTTTTGCGTCTTTGCCGTAGAACGGGACATCGATTTCGAGTTGCTTGGCTTTGCCGTCGCGCTCAATGTTCAGTTCAACGACGGCGCTCTTCTTCTTGCGTTGGGCCTCGGCCGCTTCGATCGCTTCACCAAGTTCGTGATAGGCGTCTTTCTTGAACGACTTCGGTGCGCCGGTAATCACGTCGCCGACCATCAGCCCGCCCTTGGCGCCGGGCGCATCGTCAAAAACTTTCTGCACAATCAGCGTGTTCTTCTCCATCGTGGCTTTGCCGCCGATCGGGCCGAGGTTGTACCAGTCGCCCTCCGAGCCCTGGGCCGGCAGACCGCCCCCCGGGATCTTTCCGCCACCGGGGAAGCGTCCGCCGCCCGGCACGCGCTGCGCACCGGCCGATGTATGGAATGCCGCGATGACGGCAATGACTGAAGCAAAGCAAATGGAAGCAACTGCTGCGTTGCGCATGGTTCGTCCTGGAATTGTGGTCGCACGCGCCTGCCCAGCTGCGCGATCCTAATCTGTGTATTACTAGTGGAGTGAGAGCGCTGCGGCTCACTTGGAAAATCAGCATCTACGGGTTGGGTAGCCCATATCGGGCACAACAAAGTGGACCCATCTCGCCGTGGGCAGGCATCACTACCAAGTTTAGTATGTGCGATGAAAGCGGGTCTCGCAGATTGGGCCTCTGGTTGCTAAATTGTTCGCCAACGTACAACCAGTGGCACCATACAGGCCGGAGTAACCATGCGCTGTCCATTCTGCAACGTAGATAATGACCGTGTTGTCGATTCGCGCTCAAGCGCTGACGGCGGTGTCGTGCGCCGCCGCCGCGAGTGTCTGGCCTGCACCAAGCGCTTCACGACTTATGAACGCATCGAAGAAGCGCCACTGCGCGTGATCAAGAAAGACGGCAGCCGCGCGCCCTTCGACCGCGAAAAAATTCGCCACGGCGTCGTGCGGGCCTGCGAAAAACGCCCCGTCAGCGCCGCGCAGGTGGACGAAATCGTGCAGGGCATCGAAAACGAAGTCAGCAAAAAGTACGAGCGCGAAGTACCAACCCGCGTGATCGGCGAA
>JAGQRE010000095.1 GCA_020425695.1 Planctomycetota bacterium | reverse complement strand
GCCTTCTTCAGCGGCCGTCAACGCGGTACCAAGGACCGTGGCGAGCATGAGCGCGCCGATCACATGGCTGGTTCGCATACGTATCTCCTGAGTCAAAATAAGGAGGGGCAAAACACCCCTCGCGTTCCTAACGCACCTCCATTACGCAAGAAAGCCCCACCGGCGGAAGGGCTTTCTCAGCAATTTGTATACCACGTCTGGTCGTTAGCTTTCGCCCAGCATCTTTACCATCAGTGCTTTCTGGGCGTGCAGGCGGTTTTCGGCCTGCTGGTACACCACGCAATCGTCGTGGTCCAGCACACCGTCCGTTGCCACGACGTTTCGGCGAATCGGCAGGCAGTGCATGAACTTTGCGCGGCTTGTCAGGGCCATCTTTTCTTCGTTCACGGTCCAGTTCGGAAGCGTTGCCCGGTAGGCCATCTCTTCTTCGACCTTGCCGTAATGCTCAAGGCTCAGCCAGCTCTTGGCGTAAACGACTTCTGCGCCTTTCAGCGCTTCTTCCTGGTCGTGGACGACGTTGATGTTACCACCGTTCTTCTTCGCCACGGTTTCGGCGTGCTTCATGACGCCTTCTTCAAGCTCGAACTTCATCGGGTGCGCGACAGTGATGTCGCAACCACCCATGGCGGCCGCAAGCAGGAAGCTGTGTGGCACGGCCAACGGCAGCGGTTTCACATGCGGCGCCCACGTCAGCACGATCTTCTTGCCGCGTGTGTTCTGGTTGAAGACTTCGCGCAGTGTCATCAGGTCAGCCAGACCCTGGCAGGGGTGCTCCACGGCGCTTTCGAGGTTGATAAGCGGCGCCGACGCGTACTTGCTGAATGAGCTCAGGATCGGGTCAAGGCGGTCCTGCTCATAGTTCTGCATGCGCGGGAAGCTGCGAACCGCCAGCAGGTCGCCGTATCGCGAAAGCACCTTCGCGGCGTCCTTGATGTGCTCCGGCGACGTGCCGGACATGATCGTGCCCTCTTCCCATTCGAGATTCCAGGCGTCTTGGCCGACGTTCAGCACGACTGGCTGCGCACCAAGATGCGCTGCACCGATTTCAAAACTGGTGCGCGTGCGCAGACTGCTGTTGAAAAACAGCATGATGACTGTCTTGCCCTTAAGGCTCCATTGGCGCTGTTCGCGCTTCATTTCAAAGGCGAGGTCCAGAATTTCGTCAATGTCGGCCGTCTCGAAGTCGCCCAGTTTCAGGAAGTCGCGTCCGCGAATGTCGCTCATTTGTGTTCCCCTGCGTGATTCGCGAAATCATGCCGACCATGCAGCGATTGTAAAGGCGCAGCCTGTAGCGCCGCCGACACTGAGTCCTATGCTGTTCCACTGCATCGGGAGAAAGGAATGGCACTTTTTAAGGCGTACGATGTCAGAGGCATCGTGCCCGACCAGTTAAACGCGTCGATCGCTTTCGGCATCGGTTACGGGTTTGCCAAGCTGCTGGGTGAGGATTCTGAGCATCCCCACGTCGCAGTCGGCATAGACGCCCGACCCACCGGCCCGGAAATCGCGGCAGCGTTCATGGATGGGCTGGCTACCGGCGGCGCAAAGGCGGAGTTCATCGGCCCTTGCAGCACGCCCATGCTGTATTGGGCAGTGGCCGGGCGCGAAACGCCCGCCAATGGCGGCGCCATGATCACGGCCAGCCACAACCCCGCGAAATACAACGGCATCAAATTCTGCCGCGAAGACGCCATCCCAATTGCCTACAACACAGGGCTGGCGGAGATTGAAGAGATCGCCAAGGCAGCGCCCGAGGCACCGGCAAAGTGGGCGGCCATGCCGTCTGTCGATTTACTGCCGACGTCTGAGCCGGACGAGAACCCCATCCCCACGCCCTTTGGCCTGAACCCTGAAGTGTTCCAGGGGTATGTGCGGCACATTCGCCACTTCGTGAAGCGGACACCTGACGCGCTCAGGGTCGCAGTAGACACAGCCAACGGCATGGGCGGCATCTACCTTGGGTTGCTGCGGTCGCTTGGTCTTGATGTGGTGGCCATCAACACCCAGTGCGACGGTACGTTCCCGAACCACGAAGCGAACCCCAGCAAGCTTGAGAATCTGCAGCCCCTGTGTGACGTCGTGAAACGCGAGGGTTGCCAACTCGGTGTTTCGTTCGACGGTGACGCGGACCGCGCCGTCTTTGTTGACGAAACAGCCACGCCGGTCGGGCAGGACATGATCACTGCGCTGCTGGGTCAGGAACTGATCAAGCGTCACAAGGGTGCCGCTGTGTTGTTCGATCTGCGCTCAAGCCGGGCCGTTGCCGAAGTCATTGAAGCGGCGGGTGGACGTCCGCTGCGTGAACGCGTCGGGCACAGCTTCATGAAAGCCACGATGCGCAAGGTTGGCTGCATCTTCGGGGGCGAGCTTGCGGGGCATTACTATTTCAAAGAGAACTTCTACGCGGACAGCTCAATCATCGCTGTCATCGAAGTTCTTAATGCCATGGGACTGAGTGGCGAGAAGCTTTCGGAGTTGGTCAAGCCAATCAAACGCTATGCCCAGACCGGCGAAATCAACTTCAAGGTGAAGGACAAAGACGCTGTGTTCAACGCCGTGCAAGAAGCTTTCAAGGACGGCGAGATTGACCAGCTTGATGGCGTGACCGTCAGCTATCCCGAGTGGTGGTTCAACCTGCGTGCAAGCAACACCGAGCCGCTGGTCAGACTCAACCTCGAGGCCTCAAGCCGCGAACAATTGCAGGAAAAGTTCAAGCAGGTAAGCGCCCTGATCGGCGAGCCGGTGGATTAAACCGTCGGTTACTCAAACACGAAACTAAAGCCCCCGCTGCAAAGCGGGGGCTTTGCGTGGAACGACGTTTATCGGGCGACTTGTTCAAGAGATGCTTCGTGGGCTGTTGGCGTGCTTTGTGCGCAGTTTGTGTTCCAGCGTAAAGCCCCCCGTTGGCACGGGGGGCTTTAGTTTCGTGCAAACACTCTTAGTGCATTCTTGGGCTTCTTAACAACGCTGCCGCACCGCCTAACTTGGTGTGGAAGTCGTGGTTCTTCACGAACTCAATCTTCGTGCCGTACTTTAGGGCTGTACGTGTCACGACCTCTCTCAAGTCCACACCTGAGACGTTCTCGCTTTCACAAGCGTGGCACTTGCTGGTCTGGTCTTTGAACACCATGCCGCAGTCGTTGCACTGTGAACCCTGCTGCTTCAAGTCGGCCGGGAGCAGCACTTCATAAGCCTGCCCGCGAGCGAGATATTTCAGCGTGTCTTCAAGCCCGCTGACGCCCATCGTTGACGAATGGATTTCGCGCACAACGCGCTCCATCTTGTTGTCTTCTTCGTCGTTCTCCGCGGACCGGAAGTAGTCAACGGCCGTCTGCAGCAACTGGTGGTCGGCAGCCCGTGAGTCAACGCGTTCGCCGTCAACGATGCGGCGGGCAACGTCGCTGGTGAGGCAGTCACGCAGGATGCTGCGTGACTTGTCCGGGCCGATCACGACAACACGCTTATAGCGGTGGCGGCTGACAAGGTCCGCCAGTGCGTCCGCGACTTCCTGGATGTGCGCGTGTTTCTCACCTTCAATGCCGCGCTGGTAGCGCATCTGTGACCAGCCGCCACGGTGAATGCGGCGCTGGATTTCGTTCTCAATGTCGCTGCTGTCAACGAGTTCACCCAGCGCAATTTCGAAGATGCGCGCGCTGCGGCTATCGAGGTGAACGACGGCGTACGGCTCAAACTCTTCACCGATGAATGCGAGCTGGCTGATGAACGGGAACCGGCGGTACGCAATCTGGTCTTCGAACGGGATGGACGTTTCAAAACGTTCAAACACCTCGCCTCCCTTGAGGAACAGAGCAAGCCCGATCACGTTCGGGTTGAGGTCCTGCCGCCGGATCAGCTCAACTTGCTCAATGCCCTGGCGCAGAAAATCGAGGCCCTTTTTGTCGCCTCCGAGCACGCCCTCGATCTCTGCGGCGCGGTTCTTGATAAAGATCAGGTTCTCTTTGCGCCGGTCCCGCCCGCCGTCTCGACAGCGCAGATAGACCGACAAAACGTGTGGGTATTGGGATTCAGTAGTGGCCAGTGCCTGCAAGCGACCCTTAAGGTCCATGAACGTCTCCTGAGAACAGAATCGAGCGGTAAAGATAGACCAACGCCCTGTTAATGCAAACGTGGGTATGGCATCAACTAGTCCAGTACCGTTATAGTTCAGGGCATGAGCACCGCACCGGTAAAACGACGACTTCCGCCATGGCTGAAACGCCCTTTACCCCGAAGCAAGGGCCAAAAAGCGCTCGATACGCTACTTGATGAGCAGCGCCTGCATACCGTGTGCGAAGAAGCAAACTGCCCCAACAAAGCCCAGTGCTTTGCCCACGGCACAGCCACATTCATGATTCTCGGTGACGTCTGCACCCGCCGCTGCCAGTTCTGCAGCGTGAAGTCAGGACGCCCGCCGAACCCACCGGATCCCGGCGAGCCTCAACGGCTGGCAGAAACAGCCGCGGCCATGAAACTTGAGCACGTCGTCGTAACCAGTGTAGACCGCGACGACCTGCACGATGGCGGCAGCGCACATTGGGCCGCCGTCGTGACCGCGCTGCGCGAAGCTTTGCCGCAGGCCGCCATTGAAGTGCTGACACCCGACTTTCAAGGGCGGGAAGACCAGATCGACACCGTCACAGCCGCCCAACCACGCATCTTCAACCACAACATAGAGACCGTCCCCTCGCTGTATCGCCGCATCCAGCCCGGCAGCGTGTATGACCGCAGCCTTGGTGTACTGCGATACGTCAAGCAGTCTCAACCCGGCATGATCACCAAAAGCGGGTTGATGGTCGGGCTGGGCGAAACGCGACAGGAAGTCAGCAATGTACTGCGCGACTTGCGCATGGCCGGCGTCGATATGCTCACGGTCGGGCAGTACCTGAAACCCGAACCGGGATTGGCCGAGGTCGCCCGGTACTATGAGCCTCGTGAGTTCGATGAAATCCGCGACGAAGCCAAGGCGTTAGGCTTTCCGATGGTTGCCAGCGGCCCTTACGTTAGAAGCAGCTACAACGCAAAAGAGCAGTTCCTGAACGCGTAACGGATTATGCAAAGGAAGGAAATTGTGAGGGGGTCAGACCCTGATTTTGCCCGAGTAACGCGCGATTGATCGGATATGCCCACACGGCGCAATCAGGGTCTGACCTCTTTCGGGCTAACTAAGCGCTGAAAGTGAACATGAGCGACTCGCAAACATCGAATGACAGGCCGATACGGGTACTGGTTGCCAAGGCCGGGCTTGACGGACATGACCGTGGCGCGAAAGTTGTCGCGGCCAGCCTGCGTGATTCCGGCATGGAAGTAATCTACACCGGGCTGCGCCAGACGCCTGAAATGATCGTACACGCGGCCATTCAGGAAGACGCCGACGCCATCGGGCTCAGCAGCCTTTCAGGCGCGCACATGACGCTTTTCCCGCGCGTGCTTGAATTGCTGAAGGCCAACAAGGCGGACTCAATCCTGCTTTTCGGCGGCGGAGTCATCCCCGAGAAGGAAGCCGAGGCGTTGGTACAAAAGGGCGTCGGCAGGCTTTTCGGCCCCGGCACCGACACACGCGAAATAGCTGAGTATCTGAGAACCGAAATACCGAAACGACGCACTACACAAGAGGTTTAGCCATGACGAATCCCCCACCAGAGCCTAACCAGACACCGAGCGGCGAAAACACACCACCACCGCCGATGCCGCCGCAACCCGGCTATTCGCACATGCCTCCGCCTCCTCCGGGCATGCCTACAGGGCCGGTCCCGACCAACAACTACCGCCTGTCACGCCCGCGCACGGGCATCTGGCGGACACTGGGAGTTGTGATCTTCATCGGCGTGATCGGGATCAACTTGCTGTTTCTGCTGGCCGCGTTCGGCGGTGCAGGAATCCTCGCAGGCGGGCAACAGGACCCGCATGGCGTCACGGAGTATTCACGCTCAAAGGGCTCCAACGGCAAGATCGCAGTCATCAAGATTGACGGCGTCATCATGGAAGGCGGCGGTGGAGGGCTGTTCGGCGGCGGCGCCGTTGACCCGGTCGCCATGGCCAAAGACGGGCTGAAACGTGCCGCGGCAGACAAAGACGTCCACGCGGTCATCCTTGAGGTGAACAGCCCCGGCGGCGGCGTCACGGCCAGCGATTTCATCCACCACGCAATCCTTGAATTCAAGCAAGAGACCAACAAGCCCATCGTCGTCTACATGAAAGACCTCGCGGCCAGTGGCGGCTATTACGTCAGTGCACCGGCCGACTGGATTGTCGCCAACGAGACGACGCTGACCGGCAGCATCGGCGTAATCATCCAGGGCTTTAACTTTCATGGCACGCTGACGGAGGTCGTGAAAGGCCAGGAAGCGACGATTAAGGCGGGCGACAACAAGACCATGGGCAGCATGTTCGCCGACCCGGAAAGCGACGAGTACAAAGAAGGCCGCGCGCTGCTTCAGGAGTTGGTCGACGAGATGCACACGCATTTCAAAAAAATCGTCAAGGACGGTCGCGGAGAGCGTCTGGCACAAGACTGGGAGAGTTACGCCGACGGTCGCATCATGAGCGCACGACAGGCGCTGAAGATCGGGTTCATCGACGAAGTAGGTTACTTCGAGAACGCAAAAGCCAAGGCCGAACAACTCGCAGGTGTCGAGAACGCGGCCGTCGTCGAATACGGACGCGACATGAGCCTCGGTGCGTTGCTCGGCTTGAGTGCGGAGGACGTGAAGCCAAAGCTGGAAGAGCACATCAGCAAAGAAGTCCAGGCCCAGCTAAGGCTCTACCCAGGGCGACCAATGGCCATCTGGACACCCTAACAGAACCGCGACCGCAAGGGATGAAAGGGGTCAGACCCTGTTTTCGCTCGATATGACTACTCGTACACGACCAGCTTAGAACGGCGAAAACAGGGTCTGACCCCCTTACGCCACGTACCTGAGCACGACGAAAAACAACACCAGCAGTACAACCAGTCCGATTGTGATCCACTCGAAGTACTTCTCGATGATCGGCTTTACTTTGTCGCCGAACACGCGGATCAGCCCACCCAGTGCGAAAAAGCGCAACCCTCGCCCTGCGATGCTGCCCGCAATCAACATCGGCAGGCTTACGTTGAATACACCGCCCGCAATGGTGAAGACCTTGTAAGGGATTGGGCTCAAGGCCGCGCTGAAATACGCCAGTAGTGCGTTCTGCTCAAACTTCTGCTGTACGACGTAAAAGAACCCATCGGGATAGAACACAACGTCAGCGGCACGGGGCAGGGCAGCCACTTCCTGCGCAGTCAGAGTCGCGGCGGACTCCGGCGTACCAAACCACTTAGCGCCCCAGCCGACCGCTTCAATCATGTCAACAACACTGCCAAACAAAGCTTGCCCGATGTACCAGCCCAGAATGCCTCCAAGCACCGACGCAACGGTACACGCCCCCGCGTACCACAACGCGCGCTTCTGCTTGCCTAGGCAAAGCGCAATCAGCAGCGGGTCCGGTGGCAGCGGGAAGAAACTGGCTTCCGTGAACGACAGCACAACCAGTGCCGGTAACCCGTAACGGGTGTCAGCCCAACCGACTACCCAGGCGTACAGCCGTTTCAGCACGCGGAGCGGCCAGAACAGGGCCCCAAGCACACCACCCTTCGGCGCGCGTGAAGCCTCCGTCGCGACGGGCGCGCTATCAGTCATGATGACACTCGCAACGGATGATGATCTCGCCTAAGGCCTCGGCCCTGTGCACCGCAGCCTCACGCTGAACGGTCAAGCCGTGTGCTCGCACGGCCGCGCTAGTGCTTGGGCCGATCGTGTAAATGTGGACACTACGAAGATCGTCGCCCACCGCGGACCACGCATTCTCTACAGCGCTAGGCGACGCGAAAGCAATCGCGTGCAGTTCATCAAGCTGATCTTTGAGTTGCTTCATTCCGTGGTCGTCTGGCAGCGTTCTGTAGGCCACAGGGTCATCGACAAGAAAGCCCAACGCCTGAAGCCCTTCCTTCAACGTGGACGGTGCAATTTCGCTGCGCGGATACAGCACCCGCACGTCACGCTTTTCCAGGGCTGCAAAGGCTTCGATCAGACCTTTGACGTGCTGCCGCTCCGGCACCATTGAAACCTGAAGTCCGAGCTCCGCCGCCTCCGCCGCAGTGGTTTCACCCACACAGGCGACCGCCAACGATTCCGCCGCCAACACCGCTTGCCCGCCCGCAGCCATGGTAAGGCGCAAGGCTTTGGTGCTGGTGAACACGAGCCATGCATAGTCGCCGATTCGCTGAAGTGCAGTCTGCAGACCCGACTCGTCCGCTGCACTAACAACGCGTATCAGCGGGATGTGACGAACATCCGCGCCCTCGGCACGCAGTGTGTCGTCAAGTACGCCGGCATGTTCACGCGTCGTGGCGATACGCAGACCATCAAGCTTCCCGTTCGGGCTTTCTTCATTCATGCGGTCAGCTATAACTCACGGCAAGGACTTGAGGAAAGCCCCCATGCGCATATCGAGACTGTTTCCGCTGCTTGTTCTGGTACTCCTGTGTTCATCCTGCGGCGCCGGGCATGAGTTGAAGTCATGCCAGGACACCGCCAACCGCTTCATGGAACTCATGGCGCGCGGCGATGTGCGGGGCGCCTACGGGTTGTGCGAACCCAGCGTGCTCAACTACGACGGTCTGCAGGACATCACGAACAACCCCAAGAACGACCCTGTCTGGAACGACTACAAGGGGCTCGACTTCGGTGAGGGCGGCCAGAAAACTGAAAACAACGGCGTCGCTGAAATTCGTCTCGCGCCCGCCACCCCCACCGGCCACGACACCTATGTCACGCACTTCGCGTTCCGCCAGACAGACCAGGGTTGGCGTATCATCGGTTTCAAGCTTGCACTGAAAGCGGATGAGTAAACGGATCCTCCTCAGCGGTTTCGAGCCATTCGGAACCTTCGAAACCAACCCGTCATGGGACGCGCTGGCACTGGCCGAAAGTGAGGGCCTGCTTGGCGATCACGTCTCGATCGTAAAGATCCCCGTGACGTACACCGACGCTTTTGACGTGTTTGCCAAGGCCTTTGAAGCACACCAGCCCGAGGGCGCCATCAGCTTCGGTGTCTACGGCTCGCGACTTGACAGTGCCAGCTTTCAGAAGGCCAATGACCTCGACGGGAAGACGCCCGCGTCATCCTGCATCTACATTGAGAGCGTCGCCCGCAACCGCGACAACGCCGGCAAACCCGACAACGCGGGCGTGACTCGCGAAGGCGGCGTCATCGTGGCGGACGCCCCTGAGACAATCGCGGCGAGTTTCCCGGCCGACAGCCTTAGACATTCGTTGAAAGAAGCGGGCTACGATTGCGAAATCTCTGAGGACGCAGGTGGCTACCTTTGTAATCACCTGTTCTATCGTGGAATGCATGCCTTCGGTTCACGCATTCCTTACGGGTTCGTTCATGTGCCGCCCGTAGTTAGTATGAACGGCTCGTTAACACTGCAGCAACTTGCGCAGGCCATGGCTGACATGGCAAACACACTTGCGAAGTATTCGGGGTCATGAACATGCGGCAGTACATCTGGCTATTCGGACTGGTCGCAACCCTGCTGGTTTCAGCCTGCGGCGGTGGTTCAGGCGGCGACAGCAAGTGGGGCGGCAACCGTGAAGAGGTTGAGCGCAAAGACCCGCTGGTCGAAGTTGTACCCGTGCGCCGCGACAACATCTCACGCTTTGAACGCAGCACAGGGCGCATTGACGCCCACACACTGGCCGACGTTTACGCGCAGGTAACGGAAGTTGCGAATGAAGTGCTTGTAGATGTTGGCGACCGCGTAAACAGCGGCGACGTGCTTGCACGGCTTGATCGCAGCAAGACCGAGTTGCAGGTGGCCGCCAGCATGATTGCCATGCAGGAGGCCGAGCTGCTGCACCGCAAAAACAAACTGGACCTTGAGAAGGCCCGTACCGATTTCGCCCGTATCGAAAAGTACTTCGACCCCAAGAATCCTGAAGCCTCTCGCCTTTACAGCAAGGAAGCCTACGATGCTGCAAAGCTCGAGTACGACAAGGCCAGCAACGTCGTTGAAAGTTCCAGCCTTTCACTCGACAAAGCCCGCGGTGAACTGGCCGTAAACCAGTTGCAGCTTTCGCAGACCGTCATCAAAGCGCCGATCACCGGTGTAATCACTGAGCGCAACATTCGTGAGAATGAACTGGTGTCGATGAATGCCCTCGCGTTCAAGATTGCCGACTTTTCGGTTCTGGAAGTTCGCCTTGATGTTGCGGAAGCCAGCCTGCAGGACCTGCGTGAGCCGGCGCGCATCCCGGCCGTGACGCTGTTCGGGCTACGCGAGAAAGTTGAGCTATCAACGGCTCAGGCCGTGCTCATCTCCGTGACGGCCTTCGCCAATGCACGGTTTCTGGGCTATGTCGATCGCATCTCCCCCACCGTTGACGAGACGCGCGGCATGATTGTCGCCTCCGTGCGCATCATTCAGCCCGAAGCCCTCAACGCAGACGCACAGGCGCCACTGTTGAATCAGCTTGACCCGGACTCGCGTGCGGCCGTGCAGAACACGGCAGACCGCGTGCGCAAAGGCGAGCGCCTGGGGCTGCGACCCGGCATGTGGGTGGATGCGCGCATTTCAACGAACGTAGAGAAGAACGTGCTGCTGGTGCCGGGGGCCGCCATGGTTGGTGACGCCGAAGTGATCTGGGTTGTCGATTCGGAAGACGGCGAGAATGGCGTGGCCCGCAAGATTGACGTGTCAAGACGCCGCGGCGTGAACAGCGAAGGCAACTTCGAGTTGCGCCCCGCGCCGGCTGGGCTTGAGAAAGGCCAGGAGGTCAGTGACACATCACTGATCGTTGTGCGAGGGCAGTCATTGCTGCGCGAAGGCCAAAAGGTCCGCATCCGCAACCTGACCAAATAGCTCCGCCCCGTGCGAAAGCGCGGGGGTCGCTGAAAGCGACAATGAAGCTAGTTCACCCAGCGCTGCCTCGCGCCTCCGGCGCTCATTGTCCTGGGCTAAGATCTGACGGCCGCTACGCGGCCTCTAAAGCATCTTCATTGTTGGTCTGCAGGGTCTGAAAGCGGGTGGCACAGACAATCTTGTCTGTGGTCGCGGCTTCGTTGCCGCGACGCAGAGAGCTTCGCTTCGCTCAGCCCCACAGGCAGGAATGCCTGTGCCACGCGGCACAACTGAAGTAAGGGGGCAGACCCTGTTTTTGTGTCAAAAACAGGGTCTGCCCCCTCTCGTTAACAAAGCTGCCCCGGCATGACTGCCGGGGCTAGCTTGACGAAACTTGTTCAAGACGTTGCTAGGCCTCATCCAGCGGGCCGAACCACACCATCACAATTTCAACGGTCCAAAGTGCGTCGTCTTTGCCGTTGTCGGCCACGATGTTCATGCGGTCAAAGCGACGCATGACCCGGTCCATCCGGATTGACTGTATGTGCGCGTACTCGTGCGTTTCGTGCTGAGCCTGCGACAGGAACACGGCCCACTCCGTCTGCGTCACGTTCTTCAGTTTCATCTGCAAGGTGTACTCGGTGTACATCTTGTTGATGACCTTCTGGCGGGGCGTGCCCATGTCTAGATGGTCGTCATTACCGGCGGCCTCGAGAATGCCCAGCTTCTCGGCAATCTTGCCGAGGGCTACGTGGGTCTGGTCGCGCACGTCCTTGTCGACGCGCTTGATCAGCCCGGCCTCGACCTTGCGGTAATAGTCGTTGATGTTCGGTGCATAGGCCGCGCTCATGTCAGCGAATTGGCCGGCCAGGTTCACGTATTCAGTCGAGAGTTCTTCGCGCTCTTCGTTCTTGTATTTGTAGCCAACCAGCGCCACCATCGCGAGCAAGAAGCAAGCGACGATATAGATGGTCATGGCTTTGCTGCCTTCACCGTCGCCCATTATTTCTTCTCCGTGGTCTTCTTGCGCTTGGGCGGCTCAACCTTCTTCAGGTAGAGCTTGAGTGTCATCTGGTCCGCAACCCGGCCTTCGGGGCCTGTCGAAGCACGGTTGCCGAGGCTTTGTTCCGGTGGGCGGTCAAACCATTCCGGGTGCGCGTCGTGTAGCTCACGGAACGCGGCAAACATGCGGTCAGCCTCTTTCATGTTGCCGGCCTTGAGCCGGTCGCGCTCGGCCTGCGTTTCGGTCAGGCTGGCCAGATACTCAAGCGTCACGCCGGACTCAACAATATCGAGCCTCAGCAACGCAAAGTCATAACTCGGCACGGCCTTCTCGATCGTCTTCAGCACCTCGGCCAGAATCTGGTCGGCCGGCAGCGGCTCGGCGTACACGTCTTCAACGGCACCCTGCAAACGTGCCTGGTGCGCTTTCAGGCGCTTGGCCGCGTTGCGGATTTCGTTGGCCGGGTCTTCGGCCATCGTCGGGTATGTGCGCTCTTTCGCTTCTTCTTTGCTGGCAGGCTTCGCGTCCTTGGGTACGTGATAGAAGGCCGCCTTGAAGTAGTACTCGGGGCCGCGGTCCTGATCGCGCAAGGCGAAGATATCGCGTTCAAACTGTTGCGCCTGGTTGAAGCTGATCAGGAACATGATGCCCGCGAATAGCAGCACCAGCGTCGCCGTAAACGCCAGCGGCGTCTTGGCGTAATCAAACAGCGTGCCCGGCGCGAGGTCGCCATACCGGAAGTCAATCCCGGTGTAGTCACGCCCCAGCCCCTTCAGGGCCACGCCGCTCAGGTAGGTCGCCTCGCCCACGTCCGGAGTCTTAATCCCACGCCCCGGCGGGTTCACGACTTCCATCAACTCGATGTCCTGCGCGTCTTCAAGCTCAAGCTCGTTCGCCAGCAGTGCCGTCAGGTCACGACCGGCCGGGCCTAGCCCTGAAACCAGCAACCGCTCCGGCTCCACGTCGAGGTTCGTCATCAGCAACGTGCGACGCGCTTCAATCGAGACGCGGCTGATGAACTTCATCAACTCATCGCGGCTCATATGCTTGATGCGGTCGGCCACCTGCGCTTCGCCAATGTTCACGCTTTCGGATTTCGGCAACGCGGCCTCGGCAACGTCATCGAGATCAGCGTCTTCCTTCTCGGCCTTCTCAAGCAGCACGTATTCCTGCGTCATGCGGGCGTGCATTTCGGCTTCGGCCTGTGCGTGGCGGGCTTCTTCCTTTGCGCCCTCGGCGGTTGCCGTAGCACCGCTGGCGCCGGCAAGATACGGGCTGATGAACACGCGGCTTGTAAGCACTTCGCCGCCAAACACAACAGAGATCGCGGCGGTTGTGCCCGCAAAGTCGATCCACAAGGTAGGCGGCTTGTCTTTCGCAAGCTCGGGGTGCAGCAGCCCAAGGTTCAGCGTGCCGGACAGGTGGCTGTCCACCGCTTCAACGCTGCAACCGGCTTCTTCCAGCGCAATGATGCGCTCGCGGATGTAACCCTTGTCGGCCGCATGCACCAGCAGTCGCGCGCCTTCGGGCGTCTTGGTCAGGATGTTATAGCCGACGGTCAGGTCTTCGATCGGGATGTTCGGAATCACACCCTCAACCTGGAACTGCAGCACACGGTCAATGTTTCGCTGGTCCGAGAACGCCATCGTCATGTCGCGATAGCGCATGGCGTCAGGCCCGGCCAGCAGATAGCACTTGCCGCCCGACAGCTTGTTCTCTTTGACGAACGCGCCGATGTGCTCATTCAGGTAGCCCTGTCGGTCCACCATCAGCGTGCCGTCGTCGTTGCGCGGCTCAGGCAGATCGCCTACCACCACGCGCTTTAGTTTGGGCTTGCGACCGCTGCCACCGACCTCAACGGCCGTGATGCGCGGATATTCGATGTAAAACGCGATTGGCACCCGGTTTACCTCACGAAAGTGTGCTGCATGGTTTTACGACAATCGCCGCCCAAAGTTGGCTGAAAAACCCACATCCTTGCCCG
This sequence comes from Planctomycetota bacterium, assembly GCA_020425695.1. Classification (GTDB taxonomy): domain Bacteria; phylum Planctomycetota; class UBA8742; order UBA2392; family UBA2392; genus JACKID01. The sequence goes on along the minus strand of JAGQRE010000095.1, from coordinate 1,424 downwards.
GACAACCCGCCTGTAACTTGCAACCCGCCCGCGTTATGCTGCAACTGACGCCAAAGGACCCTCAACGCATGACTGAACGCACCATTCTGGACCAACTTTCGTACCGCGAACTCCCCGCGATTCTCGTCAGTGCCACGCTCCCGGACGACGAACCCTTCGACACCGACCCGCTCAATGAGTTGGCCGCGCTGGCCGATACCGGCGGCATGGATGTCGTAGGTCGCGTTTACCAGAACCTTGAGCGCATCAACCCGCGCACGTACATCGGCAAGGGCAAGGTGGCGGAGATCGCTGAGCTGGTCAAAGACACCGGCGCGCGCATCGTGATCTTCGACAACGAGCTGCGCCCAAGCCAACAGAAGAACGTCGAAGAGGCCGTGAAAGCCGACGTCATCGACCGCACCGAGCTGATTCTGTCCATCTTCAACCAGCACGTCCGCACGCGCCAGGCCAAGGTGCAGGTCCAGCTTGCGCAGGCCGAGTACGAGCTGCCGCGCCTCAAGAACCTCTGGACCCACCTTGAGCGTCAGCGCGCGGCCGTGGGCGCCGTCGGTGGCGCGGGTGAACGACAGATCGAAACCGACCGCCGCCTGCTGCGCAACCGAATCAGCGCGCTCAAGAAAGAACTGCAAGACATCGGACGCCGCCGCGCCGTTGAAGTTGAACGCCGCCATGAGCTGTTTCAGGTAAGCATCGTCGGCTACACCAACGCCGGCAAAAGCACGCTCATGAACGCGCTCACCGACGAAGGCGTGCTGACGGAGGACAAACTGTTCGCCACGCTGGATACGCGCACCTGCGTCTGGAAGTTGCCCGACCACAAGGTGCTGCTCAGCGACACCGTAGGCTTTATCCGGAATTTGCCGCACAGGCTGGTCGCGAGCTTTCATGCCACGCTGGAAGAGGTTCTGCACGCCGACCTGCTGCTGCACGTCGTGGACGCCAGCCACCCCGCAGCCATCGAGATGGTGAACGCAGTAAACAGCGTACTGAAAGAGGTCGGGGCCGACGACCGCCGCACGCTGATGGTGCTGAACAAGATCGACAACATCCAGGACCAGCCGCAGCTAACGCACCTGCAGATGACCTACCCCGAGCACATAGCCGTAAGCGCCAAAACCGGCGAAGGCATCACCGAGCTGGCCAACAAGGTGCAGGAAGTAGTCGAAGAGCGCGAAACGGCGCTGGACTGGACGTTCTCAGCCGGCAACGGAAAGCTGCTGGCCTACCTGCAACAGCACGGCAAGATCCTGGACATCAACTACGAAGACAGCGACGTCCACGTAAAAGCCCTGATCGAGCCAAGGTACTACGGCGTAGCAGCGGCCCTGAAAGACGCGTAGCGCAGTAAAGTAGCACAGGCATTCCTGCCTGTGGGGCTGAGCAAAGCGAAGCCCTGATTTGTCGCGACAAAACCGTCGCGA
>JAGQRE010000094.1:14018-15519 GCA_020425695.1 Planctomycetota bacterium | reverse complement strand
AGTACCGCGTCGTCGCTGCGCAGCACGTACTGGCCGTCAATCAGCTCAAGTACGAGGCGCCCGTAGCGGCTGATGTATTCAATGACTTCGGTGCGGACGAGATCAGGCACTTCGTAGCGCGAGTATTTCTCAAGTGCCGCAAGCACGTTGTCTGCCACAACGCCTGATGCAGCGGCGTTCCAGAGGCTTAGCGGCGTGATGCGGTAAGTGTGAATATGCTCGGGGCTTTTCACCAGTTCGGCGAACACGGCCAGTTCATCACGGGCCGCCTCGTAGTCGGGATGATCGACTTCGAGCAGGATCGTCAGATCTGCCTGTACAATTGCCGGTCCACGGGAATCAGCCACGCTTAAATACCTCCAAGGCCCAACGGGCCAGAATCCGGTAGTCTAGCATGGGAGGGGCTTGCCGGAAATCTGGCACTTTCGCCTGCAACTTTGCCGGAAACACGGCAATCATCGGCAGCGGGCCTTTTCGCACAAAAGCCTTGTAGCCAGCCAGCAGTATGGGTTACGGGCGAATTGGCATGGCGCCAATTGGGATTGGCACGCCCCCTGCTTTATCTACTTTTGTCTGGGACGAGGGTTCTCAGGCAAAATGAGGAAGGCAGCCGGCGGTATGGCCCCACCGACCGGCTGCCATACTCATTTCAGGAGAGTGCCCGCGAAGCTTGTCACTTTGCCAACACACCTTTAACGTAGGCGCGTCCCCTGACCCCCGATGGAGTGGAAGTAATGGCCAAGTGGCTCGTGATTCTGGCAGTGCTATTCGCCGCACCTGTGTTCGCACAGCAAGACGGCGGCAACTCCGGCACTGACCCTGACAGCAACGAAGAAGCGGTTGATCCCTGGGCAGACTTTGACGTGGGCGGATTGGCCGACGGCGAGTATCTGCCGCTCAGCCTTGGTCGCGACCGCACGGGCATCGGCTTTCGTGCGCGCGGCTCATTCGGCTGGGACTCCAACATCTTCAAGGAAGACCGCGACGACGACACCGGGCTGTTCATCGACGGCGCAAGCTACGCGTACGTTGGCGCGAACCTCGGCATCGTGGCCGTTGGCGCGCGCGCGCAATTGGCAGGGCGCCTGTACTTCGGTGAGCCCGACGCCAACCTGTGGGACCTGAAGCTTGGTGGCTTCTTCAAGCTGCCTTACAACGGTGGTTTCGGCTTCGGCATCAGCGGCGACGTGCTGTACCAGCAGTTGCAGATTTACGAGATCACCGGCCCGATCACGCGACAGGATGACCTGCGCGCCAGCGGCGCGATTGGCCGCGCGTATGTCGGCTACGAAGTCGCCAGCGTCATCATCTTTGAGCTCGGTGCTACAGGCCAGACGACCGACTTCAGCGAAGAAAACCAGATGCCCAGCCCGGACAGTTGGACGGTCGGGCTCGACTTCAGCGTCTATTTCGACATCTTCGGCTTCCTTGAGTTGCACCCATACGTAGCCTTCGACTACGAGTGGTTCCGTGAGCAGGTTGACCGTCAGGACGACGGCAC
>JAGQRE010000094.1:0-13921 GCA_020425695.1 Planctomycetota bacterium | reverse complement strand
GGTTTCCTTGAGTTGCACCCATACGTAGCCTTCGACTACGAGTGGTTCCGTGAGCAGGTTGACCGTCAGGACGACGGCACGCCGCTCAGCAACGATGACAAGCTGCAGTTGCTGAAGTTCAACTACGGCGCTGATTTCAAATTGAACCTGCCGTTCATCGAGGCTGCAGGGCGCGTCTACAGCATTCGCCAGGACGATTCGGCGGCCGGCTATGACCGTTACTGGCAGTACGGTCTGCGCGGCGCGGCTGACCTGAACCTGGTCGGTGACGTGCGCCTGACTGTCGGCGGGCACTTCTGGACCCGCGAATACGATGACCGGATTGACGTCGACAACGTAGGGCCAAACGGTACCGCCACGGTACAAGAGCGCTTCCTGAAGGCCTACGTTGAGCTGGCTTGGCAGTTCTGGGAGTTCTTCGCAGTCGGTGCGCGCTACAGCTACACGCGCCGCACCAGCGATGTGGATATGGCCGGCTATGCTGTCAACGAAGTGACGGCGTTCCTGGAGATCGGCTGGTAATGAGCGCAAAGCCCGGCACGAGAACCGGCTTTCTTCTCAGCTGGGCGTTCACGATGATTATGGCGGGCGCGCTCCTGGTGGGCGCGCTCGTTGCATATGGAATCATCAGTTCGGGCTATGAGGAGCAGCTTGAGCGTCGCCTGAAGACCTATGCCGCAAGCTCCGCGGCGACGCTTAGCCCGGGTGGGCTGTCAGGTATCGCGGCAACGGACGACGCGCTGGCCGAGCTTTACCGCAAACGCCTGATGGCCCTGCAGCAGAACAGCGGCGTGCGTCGCGCGGCCGTGCTTCGACGTGATGGCACCCTGATTCTGGACACCCAGGGTCACGACTTCGGCAGCCGCGACTATGGCTTCGCCGCCGACGCCAACGAGCTTGAACAGTGTTTTGAACAGGGCCCGCTGACAACCATCACCTACACCGACGAAGACGGCGGGCTGTACCGAAACGGCTTCGCGCCCGTACCGAACGAAGACGGAACGCCCAGTGAGTATGCTGTCGCGGTTGAGCTGGAGGCCGACTATGCCGACAAGCTGAACGCCATCGGCATGACGATGGGTTTGACCGTCGCCTGCGTATTTCTCGTGACGCTGGCGGCCGCGCTGTTGCTGGCCCGCGCCTGGAACCGCTTGCAGCGCGACCTTTCAAGGCAGACGCGACTGGCCGAGCAAGCACAGTTCAGCGCAGGCATGGCGCACCAGATCAAAAACCCGTTGGCTGCTTTGCGCGGCTATGTCGAGTTGCTGGCGCGGGGGCTGAGCGACCCGATGCAGAAGCAACTGGCCGACAAGCTGGTCAGTGAGGTTGGGGCGCTGGACCGCATTGTGCGTGACTTCCTGCAGTTTAGTCGCGGCGCGCACGGCTCCGTCGAGAAGCTGACGCTTGAGGCGGTGCTGCGCCCGGTGGTTGAAAGTGCACGCGCTGTCGGCGGAGAGAGAGTTTCAATCAAGCAACAGGACCTGCCCGGCGTTGAGCTTGAGATTGACTCCACGGCCGTGCGGGAAGCGCTGTCGAACGTTGTTGTCAACGCAGCCGAGGCAATGCGCGACGACGGCGGTGAACTCAGCGTGCGTGCGCAGGTCGGCGGCGGGTTGGTGATACTGGAAATTCAGGACAGCGGCCCCGGAATCGCCGAAGAAGTGCGGGATAAACTGTTCGAGCCGTTCGTAACAGGAAAGGCCGACGGCACGGGGCTCGGGCTGCCAATCGCGCGGCGACTGTTACGCGATCTCGGCGGCGACTTGGAACTGATTCGCAGCGACTCCTCAGGTACTATGTTCCGCGCGACATTCCAGAAAGAGGCAGACTAATGAGTTGTGGAACCGCAAAGAGTGAAAGCACGAGCCGCGTGGCACAGGCAATCCTGCCTGTGGGGTTGAGCATCGCGAAACCCGGCTTAGTGGTTCTTCGTGGCCCTTCGTGGTTTCAGCAGTTCAAGCAGTTTCAGTAGTTCAGGGAGCAAAAGTGGCAGCAAAACCCAAAGTGCTTGTGGTGGATGACAAGGCCAGCATGCGTGACATGCTCAGCATGGCGCTTACGGCCAAGGGCATGGACGTTACGCAGGCCGAGAACGGCGAGAAAGCACTGCAGGCCGCGGGCGCGCAGAAGTTCGATGCCATTGTCAGCGACCTCAAGATGCCGAAACTTGACGGGCTGGGTTTGCTGCGCGCACTCAGCGAAAAGGGCGAGCCGCCGCCGTTCATCATGATTACCGCGCACGGCAGTGTGAAAGACGCCGTTGAGGCAATGTCGCTGGGTGCCGCCGACTTCATGGAGAAGCCATTCGAGCTGGCGGAGTTCGAGTTCAAGGTCGAGCGCGCCTTGCAGGAGGGCAGCGCCGCCGCTGAGTCGACACCGCCAACCGGCGCTGAAGCTCTGCCCGGGCTGGTTGGTACCGCGCCGCAACTGCTGGAAGTCGCTGACATTGTGCGCCGCGCGGCCCGCAGCACTGTTCCGGTACTGATCCTCGGCGAAAGCGGCACGGGCAAAGAACTCGTGGCCAAGGCCGTGCATGAGCTTTCGCCGCGCCAGGGCCACTCATTCACGGCCGTGCATGCGGGTGCGCTGAATGCCGGCGTGCTGGAAAGCGAACTGTTCGGGCACGAAAAAGGCGCGTTCACCGGTGCTGACAGCGAGCGCAAGGGGCGCTTCGAAACGGCCGACGGCGGCACGTTGTTTCTGGATGAGCTGGGCGAGATCCCGCAGACCACGCAGGTAAAGCTGCTGCGCGTGTTGCAGGACAAGACGTTCGAGCGCGTAGGCGGCTCGCAGCAGTTGCGCACGGACGTGCGTCTGGTCTGCGCGACAAACCGCAACCTGCGCGAGATGGTGAAAGACGGCGGTTTCCGCGAAGACCTGTTCTATCGCGTGAACGTTGTGACCGTCACCATGCCGCCACTGCGCGAGCGCACGGGCGACATCCCGAAGCTGGTGAAGTACTTCCTGCAGAAGGAAGGCACGAAGCTGGAAATGCCGGAAGACGTGCTTGCGCGCCTTGAGGCGTATCACTGGCCGGGCAACGTGCGCGAGCTTGAGAACGTGATTCGGCGCTGCATCGCGCTGGCGACCGGTGACGCGATAAACGTCGAAGATTTACCGCCCGAAATTACACAGGCAACGCGCCTGCCGCCCGGCGAAGAAGCGCCACAGGGGCTGGTTGGCGACCTTGAGCGCATTGAGCGCAACACGTTGCTGAATGCGTTGAAGGAAACAGGTTGGAATGTGTCGCGCGCTGCGCGCATACTGGGTGTGGGCCGGACAGCATTACAGTACAAGATGAAAAAGTATGGTCTCAAGAAGCCTGAATAATCTTGGGCGTCTGCTGCTCGTGGTCCTGGTTGCGCTTGCCGCAAGCGGTACTGTTTTTGCTGCACCGGACTACAAGAAGCTTAAAGACGAAATCCCGAAGCTTGAGAAGAACGTTTCGGATGCGCGTTCCGCACAATCCGATGCCGACAGCAAACTCAACGAGAACCGCAAGGCGCAGAAAACTGCAACCGGCGCGGCACTGAACGCGCTCAAGTCCGAGGGCGTGAAGCTGGCCAAGGCGGCAGGCGAGAAGGCCGACAAACTGGCCGAGGCCGAGCAGCAACTCGCGAACAAACAGGGCGAGTTACGGGGCGCCGCGGCCAAGTACGCCGTGTCGCAACTTTCGGCAGCGGGAAAGCTGGACGTGCGGGTCGTTGAGGCGAACCACGCGCTGGATGATTGGGATGGCGCGCTTGGCAAGTTGCCCGCGGTGCCAAGCCTCAGAAGCCTTGAAGGCATCGTTGATCCGCAGGAACAAAAGGCCATCCGCAAGCAGGACAAGGTGCAGTTGCAGGCCTACGACGCATGGGGCAACGCCGAAGAGAAACGCATCGATACCGAAATCAAACAGGCGCAGCAATTGATTGACGCCGAAGAAAAGTTGCGCAACGCCGACGATGGCAAGCTGCTAGTGGACACCGCCAAGGAACTCAAGACTACGCTGGAAAAGCGCAAGTCGGAGGTCCAGAAGCTGCGCAAGACAGCCAAGACAAGACTCGACAGCATCGACTGATCGTGGGGGAAGTTTGATCAGAACCGGCTTCATCAAGTTCGTACTACTGCTCGCCGCTGCGTTGCCGCTGTTCTTGAGTGGCAACGTGCAGGCCCTCGCACGCGAAAAGGCCGAGCTGGACTGGTCACCCGATGACTACGCCTACCTGCACTACCGCGTCGAGTCACAGACCACCGCCGGCGAAGAAGCCGACCCGAAGCCCAACTTGCAGTACGTGCACTTCATGGGCTATGAGATCGGCCCGGACGGCGTACTGATCGAGCGCTCAAAGCCGTGGGTCCTTGAGGAAATCCTGTTTCAGCTCGGTGCGTTCGTGCCCAACACCAAGTCGCGCGCCGAAGACACCTGGGAGCGCAGTTGGAACTTCGACAGCGTCTCATCGACGCAGGCGCTTAGCGTGACCTCAAGCTATGAATTCAAAGACCGCCGGGCGTTCGACAAGTTCGATTGCGCATACATCGTCGGCACGCACAAGTTTACACCCGACGCCGGTGAAGCGGTGCCACGTTGGACACGCTTCGAAGCCACTACCGAAAGCTGGTTCGACGACGAAGCCAAGTTGCTTCGAGCGCTGAAGATTAGCCTTCGCGCGGCCAAACTTGAGAAGGCGCCCAAGCCCGAAGATCCCGATGTCAGCAAGAACTACCTGTGGGATGTCGAGTATCGCCTGGCCCCGATTATCGACTCACGAGATACCGATCGGCTGAAGAAGAAGGTCGACATCGCGATTCTCGACGGCGTTGACCGCCTGTGGGCGCAGCGCAACAAGGAAGGCCATTGGCCTTACTCAACTCACGTACGCGGCGGCACGGCGCTGTCATTGCTGGCTTTGATGATGTGCGGCGTTGACGCCAACGATGAACGCGTCGTCGAGTCATTCAAACTGCTGAAAGACACCGAGTTCGTCACGACCTACGACGTGGCCGTCTCGATCATGGCCTACGAAGCGCGCTACATCAGCAAGGAAGAGCGCGAAGCCTTTCTTAAGGGCGAAAAAGCGAACGAAGGCGACCGCAAACTCAGCGCGGAAGACAAGGCGGAAGTGCAACGCCTGACCGACTGGCTGATTGAGAACCGCAACGAACCGAACGTCATGTGGAACTACAAACGCGACCCCGAAAACGAGGCGCGCTACGACTTCTCGGTGACCCAGTACGCGTTGCTTGGCTTCGGCTCGGCTATGCGCTGCGGCATCAGGATACCGCCCGGCTACGTACGCAACCTGGTCGATTTCGTTCGCGACAGGCAGGCGCAGGACGGGCCTGAAGTGAAGCGCGTCGTGGACTATCAACCCGGCAAGGGCAAGCGCGGCAAGAAGGACGACAAGGTCACGCTTTCAACCAAGAACGTCAAGGCGCGCGGCTGGGCGTACACCTACACCGCGACGTGGGACAAAGACACGCTGGCCACAAGCGCCTACGGCTCGATGACCTGCGCGGGTATCACCTGCCTGATCGCGGGCATGGACATCGCGGAAAACATGGACGACGAAACCCGCCGCGAAGAGTTCGGTGGCAAGTCGCAGTACAACAACTGGCTGCGGCAGGCCAACGACTCGCTGGAAGGCGGCATGACGTGGATGGAGCACTGGTTCAGCATCAGCCGCAACCCGAACAAGGGACGCTACTTTTACTACTACTATCTGTACGGGCTTGAGCGCATCGGCATGCTCGCGGATGCCCACTACATGGGCACGCATGACTGGTACCACGAGGGCGCGTCTGCACTGATCACGTTGCAGGACGACAAAGGCGGCTGGGGCAACGCGGTGGATACGTCGTTCGCGCTGCTGTTCCTGAAACGCGGCACCGTGCCGCTACGCAAGCGAGTCGTAACCGGCGGCAGCCACGACTAACAGCACCGCGACCGCAAGGGAGCGGCTGACTGCAAGAAACTGCGGCGCGCAACGACGCCAAGGCGCAACGAGCTACAACTGGCTTAGTAGCACAGGCATTCCTGCCTGTGGGGCTGAGCGAATCGAAGTCCTATTCGTCGCAGCGCAAGCGCCGCGACCACAGACAAGAATGTCTGTGCTACTGCTCTTCATTGAATGCCAGCCACACACGCAAACACATGCTTACTTATGTGCACCTATGGTTGCTTTTGGCAGTTTGCAGTTCGTCGCGCCCGTAGCGCTCTTAGCGTCGTTGCGTGACGCAGTGCAGCCGCTCCCTTGCGGTCGCGGTTCTGATTACAGGAACGAATCGTCGTCGTTCTGTAGCAGCGGGTCGATGTTGACGCGCTCCATGAACTCGCTTAGCAGCGAGCCCGGCTTGCAGGTGTTGAAATCCAGATCTTTCAGCCACGGCAGGATGCCGAGTACCGGAATGTTGCCGAAATGCTCAATCTCGTCCGGGTTCGTGCGTTCAGGCAAGCCGATGGCCTCGCGCCCGAAGCCGTTGATGATCACGCCACTCAGCGGGATGCCCATCATCTTGGCCATGTTCACGGTCAGCAGCGTGTGGTTGATCGTGCCGAGCCCGGGGCGGGACACCACCAACATGTCGAGGCCCATTTGCAAAACTAGATCCGTCACCAGGTCGTTGTTGTTCAGCGGTACCATCAGCCCGCCGACGCCTTCGACCACGACGATCTCGTGCATCAGTGAAAGCTGGAAGTACTGGTCAACGATGTACGCGACGTCGATGTGCATATCCTCAAGGCGGCTTGCGATGCTCGGCGCGGCCGGCGCTTTGAGTCGATACGGGCACATCAGGTCAATGTCGTCGCGCAGCCCCGTGACTTCCCGGACGAAGCGCACGTCCTGCGGCACGACTTCGCCGTCAAGGACAGGGCAGCCGCTTTCGACCGGCTTCATGTAGCCGACGTTCAGCCCACGTTGTTTCAGGGCAAGCACGAGCCCCGCCGCGACAATGGTTTTGCCGACGCCGGTGTCTGTGCCAGTGATGAAGATGCCAGTCCGCATTCAAGCCTCAGCCGTGACGCTACTAGGTGCGCAACTTCGGATCAAGCGCATCGCGCAGGGCGTCACCAAACAAGCTGAACGCAAGTGACAGGATGAACAGAAACAGCGTCGCAAAGGTCAAAGGCCACCATACCGACGGGTCACGCTGAAGCTCTGTACGACCGCCGGAAATCATCTGGCCCCACGTCGGCAGCTTGGCCTCGACGCCGATGCCCACGTAGCTCAGGAAGACCTCAAGCCCGACCGCGCCGATGAAGCCGATGGTGAACGTGATAATCACGATATGAAAGACGTTCGGCAGCACATGCTTGAACAGAATCCGCCATGTGCCGTAACCGAGCGCCCGCGCCGCGTCGATGTACTCACGGTTCTTGTGTTTCAGCACTTCGGCTCGGACAAGGCGCGACAGCCCGATCCACGTAGTTAAGCCGATCACAATCAGCACCAGGAACAGATTACGCCAGTGTTTCTCGTCTTCACCCAGCCCGATCGCCTCAAACCAGTTCGTGATCATTTCACTGTTGCGCACGGCCTGGATGAACGCAATCAGCAGCAGCAGCAGCGGGATGCTCGCCATCGTCGAGATGATGAACATGATGGTGTCGTCCAGCAGTTTGCCGAAATAGCCCGCCAGCAGGCCCATGATTACGGCGATAATTGAGCTGATGACCGTCGGAATGATGCCGATGATGAACGCCAGTTGCAGCCCGCGGATCAACTTGCCGAGAATGCTGACGCCTTCGACATCACAGCCCATCGGGAAGCGCCAGGCCTTTGCGCTGAAGAAACCCCAGTCGCGCTCGGCCTCGGGCGTTGGTTCGCCGCCGGTTTCCTTCCAGTGGGGATGTTCGGCGTCCATGGCCAGAACCCACGAAGGCGGGTGGTAGCTGCGTTTGAGCCCGGTTACGGCAATCTCTTCGCCGTCAAAGCGCGCGGCGATTTCTTCTTCGGCTTGTTTCTGGGCATCGGCGTCTTCGATGTCCGGGTAGTCGTCCAGCAACTCCTGCTTGCGTAGCTTGGTTTCGCGGTCAATCAGGTTGGCGGCCGAGTCTACGCCGGGTTTGGCATCAAGGTCAGAGTCCGGCACCCATACCTGCGCCGTCAGCGCAACGAAGGCGCAAATCACGACCACGGCAAAGCAGGCCACGGCCAGCTTGCGTTTCAACAGCAGTCGGACTACTTCCCTCCAGGGCATCCACTACTCCAGTCGTACGCGTGGGTCGACCACGGCGTACAGCACATCCGAAAGCAAAGCCGCCAGCATGAAGCTGACTGACCCGAACACTACCACGGCGCGAATCACGTTCGCGTCGCTGTTCCCGATGGCCTCAACAGTCATGTAGCCGAGCCCGGGGATCGCAAAGAATGTCTCAAGCACCAGCGAGCCGAGATACAGCGACGGAATCGCCACAACCCAGCGCGTAATCAGCGGAATCAACGTGTTGCGGAAGATGTGTTTGAACAGCACGTTGTTTTCGCTGACACCCTTGGCGCGGGCCGTGCGAACGTAATCCTGATTGGTTTCATCAAGCATCACGATGCGGTTGAAGCGCACGCGCTCGCCGAACGTGATGATGATGTACAGCATGATCGGCAGTATCAGGAAGCGGATTGCGCCGAAGCCTGACGCGTAGCCGGTGATCGGGAAGTAGTTCCAGTCAGCGGCCAGAAACTTCTGGCCGAACATGATCAGCGCAATCGCGTTGATACTCATGAGCAGGATTGAACTGATCACGATGACGTGGTCGATTTTGGTCTGGCGGTACATCGCCGCGAACAGGCCGAAGAACACGCCGATCATTTCGGCAATGAAGAAGCCGGGGATCGCAAGCGCTAGGCTCGGCCACATGCCTTCCTTGATGACATCCATGACCGGGCGGCGGTTGTTGGTGTCGCCGAAGTCGAGCGTGGCGATGTCCCTGATATAGAAGGCGAAGTTCACGTACCACGCGGTGTAGCTGAGGTCGGGCTCGATCGTTTCGACCATTGCTAAGTCATCGCGAATCTCTGCACAGGCGGCCCAGTCCTTCTTGAGCACGCCTTCTGCGTCTGCCTTCAGCGTTTCGTCGATGCCCTTTTTGGCATCCGCGACAGCCGTCCTGGCGGCTTCAATTTCGTCGTCCAGTGTGTCGTTGGGTTCGTCTTCGTTGACCTCTTTGTGCGCTTCTTCCAGCACAGCGAGGTCATCTTCAAGGAACAGCAGGTCAATCTGCTGGGCATCCAGTTTCTGTATGGCCCCAACTCGCGCGGTCGTCATGTCTTTGAGGTTGTCGGCGCTGGCGCCCTCGCCTTCAAGCTTCTGGCGAAGCAGCAAGGTTTCTTCAACGCGGCGTGCGGCCTCAATGAACTCGGCCATCTGGATGCGCACTTCAAGCTGGCGCTTCATGGCCTGCCCGAGATCCTGCTTCGCCTCTTTCAACTCGGTGGAGACTTTGAACGGCTTGTCTTTGCCATGAGCCTCGATGTGCTCAGCGCGTTCTTCGGCTTCTTGCTCTGCGATGTCTTCTGTCAACTCAAGGATGCGCTCGCGCAAATCGTCGCGCTTCCCGGCCAGTTCATCAAGCTTGCCCGCGACGAAGAACTGCGTGCGCTTGTTGTCGAGTACTCCCTGCCCCAGCAACTCGCGCTTGGCGTCGCCGGCGTCGGTCCATGAGACCTGGCCTTTGTCGTTCAGGTACTCGTACATCTGCCGCGCGCTGGCCTTGTCACCAAGCTGGATCTTCGCCAGTGATTCCGGCGTGGTGGACATCTGGAACAGCACAAACGTAATGAAGATGACACCCAGAAGGATGAACGGCATGTACAGCATTCTGCGCAGAACGTATGCGAACATCCGGGGTTTCTACCTTTGCTGGGAGACTTTGTAGCCCATCAAACAGACAGGTATCAAAACAACAATGAATAGCAGGAAGCCGGGCCAGAAGGGCGAATTCGTCCACTCCTGCGCTTTCTCAGAGCGCTGCTCGGATTTCGAGTAGGCGAACTTGAGGTACGTGTAGGCGAACGGGTTCGGGTCCATGGCCGGCAGGTACCAGTCGTGGTACAGCGCGTAGATCACCCGGAATTCAAGCAGCACCCACGGTACGTCACGCTCAAGCACATCGTGCATCTGCTTGATCAGTGCCGACTTGCGGTCACGGTCTTCTGGTGCGTTGTCGTCGAGTACGGACATCTCCTCGTAGAGTTTGTCGTACTCCTCTGACTGATAGCCGGCGCTGTTGATGCCGGGGGGTTTGTTCGGGCCGTAGAGCAGTTGCATCATGTTCTGCGCGTCCGGGTAGTCCATCACCCAGCCCGCGTCGTAAGCCTGACCCTTGCCGTCGTTCTGGCGCTTCAGGAATTCATTGAAGGTGAGTAATTCGGACTGCAACGTGATGCCGACTTGTTCGGCCTGGCTGCTCAAGAAGTTTGCATACTGCTTTGTTGTCTCTTGCTGGCTGCGGAAACTAATGGTCAGTGTAAGGACATCCCCGGTTGCGGGGTCCACGGCCTCGTACTTGGTGCCCTTTGGCTTCACTTCGAAGCCCGCCTCCTGAAGTAATTTGCGCCCGGCTTCAGGGTCAAATCGTTGGCTCTGTAGCGTGTTGTCCTTTTGGTAGCCGAACACGCTGGGCGGCACAAGCTGGCGCGCCGGGCTGCCTCGTCCGTTCTGGTAACGGTCGATGTAGTCTTCGCGGTTTATGCACAGTGCCAGAGCCTTGCGAATCGCGCGCCCCTTTTCGCCAGCGGGTACACCCACCGTCGTGTCGTTCATGTTGAAGCTGAGGTAATGAATCGTCGGTTCTTCGTACTTCTGAAGGTGAATGCCCTTCTCGATCATCGTCGGCGTAAGCTCGCGCTGGGCGGTGATGGCCGACGCAAACTGGTCTTTGTCGAGCCCCGACGTGTCGATATTGCCGGCTAAAAAGTTCAGGAAGCCGGCCTGCGATTCCTTGATGATGCGGAAGTCAACGCGGTCGGCGATCGGCAGGCGCTTGCCCATCAGGTCTTTGTAAACCGCATGTTCGGGCTTGGTGGAAGTCGGAAAGTACTCTTCGCGGAAGTTCGGGTTGCGCTCCCACACGACTTCCCAGTTCGCGCGCCAACTCTTCAGCACAAACGGCCCGGTGCCGACGGGCTTACGGAACAAGTCGTCGCCATAGTATTCGGCAGCTTCACGGGCCACGGCCGCGCCGTACGACAGCGTGATCGCGTACAGAAACTGCGGGTACTGCTGGTTGAGCGACAGTTTGATCGTGTAGTCGTCGATGACCTTCAGCCCTGCAACCTTGGTGTCATTGAGATGCTCACGCCACAGCTTGTCCGGGTCTTCCGGCGGGCCTTCCTTGGATAGCTTCAGCGCTTCGTTGCGGAACTCATCGAGCCCCTTGATCTGCCCTTCAATCACCCAGAAGCCGCCGCTGTCGGGGAGTGCGGCGAGGCGCTTGAACGAATAAGCGATGTCTTCAGCAACGAGATTGCGCCCCTTGCCCTTGTTGTCCTGTTCGCCTTCGCCCTCGTCGCTGTCGCGGTAACTCTTGCCCCTGGCGTCTTCGTGAAAGCAGCGGTCATCCTGAAAGAAGATGTCCTTGCGCAATTTTACCGTGTAGGACAATTCGTCGGCGTCGTATGTTGGCGTCTCGGCGGCCAGCGCGGGAATCAGCTTGGCCGGTCGCGCCAGATAGTCGTACTGAAACAGGCACTCGTAGGTCATGCCGCAGTGGCGGCTGCTGACGACGTCGCCGGCCTTGTGCGGGTCCATGCTCTTCGGATCACCAGCTTCGTCACGGCGCACAACGATCAGCCCTTCGTCCTCGGCGGCGTTCGACTCGGCCGTGCTGCCGCAGCCCGGTACCAGACTGGTTACCAGCAACAAAGCTGCGAAAGCCGTGAGTGACAAGCAGGACTTCAGGTACTTCATTTATCCGTTCCCTTCGCGAAGCGGATGTCGTTGAACGTCTGGCGCGGCATGCTCGCCCATTCGACAGCGCCGTTGTTACGCAGGAACACCGTGCGCCGGTGAACAAGCGGGATGGTCGGCTGGTCCTTCGCGATCTCTTTCGCCATGCCGGCAACCAGCTCGCGGCGCTTCTCAAGGTTGGCGTTGGTCGGCAGCAGCGTGTTGTATTCGGTGAACAGGCGGTCGAACTCCGGTGATGCATAACGCGCGGTGTTGTTGAACTCAAGCCCGGTGTCGGCGTTCAGTGACCAGAACAGTTGCAGAAAGTTGCTCGGGTCCGGGTAATCCAGGAACCAGCCGCTGATGAACAGCTGCTCGTCGGCCTTCACGACCTCGTTGCGGTAGTTTGTCGTGTCCAGATAGCTGACGTCCAGCTTGATGCCCAGCGTCTTCAACCCTGCCCGCAGGTTGACGATCAGTTGGTTGTAAAGGCGTGCGTACTCGCTGCGAAGGCGCGACGTGTCGTACACCAGGAAGCTGAGGGTCAGGGCCTTGCCGGTGGCCGGGTCAAGCCCGCCCTTGTACTTGCTGCCATCAAGGGTCTTCTTGGCAAGGTCCAGGTCGAAGCCACCGTAATTCAGCCTTTCGTCGGTGTCCTCGAATTCCATGCCGTTCGGGTACAGCCCCGTTTGCACGCCATTCCAGTCGGCAGCCCAGTTTGCGTCCTCAAGCACCTGGTTGCGATTCACGCACAGTGAAACCGCTCGCCGCAGCGCACGCCCGTCGTCATCGAGGGCGCCCCAGATTTCGTCCTTCATGTTGAAGGAGAGAAAGTAGTAGCCGTGTTCATCCTGAGTGACGATCTCGGTCGGCGTCTTGGCCAGCTCGCCGGCCGGTTTGTTGTCTTTCACGACGCGGTCGTAGTATTCAGGCCACATCGGCATTTCGTGGAACTTCGCCGTCTTGAGCCCTTCCACGAAGTCGTTCCAGTAAGTCCGGCGCGAAAACGTCACGCGCTCGAAGTGGGGCTTGTCGCCGCGGTATTCATCCCAGCGCTTGAAGACGTACAGCATGCCGTCGGACAACGCATTCAGACGATACGGGCCTGTGCCGACCATGCGCTCACTCAGCATGCCGGAAAGGTTGTCGATGCCTTCACGCGCGACAATCGAGAAGGCCGGGTGCGCCAGCATGGTCACCAGCGGCGCGTACGGGCGCGTTAGCGTGATCACGACCGTTTCGTCATCGGGTGCTTTCAGCCCTTCGACGACGGTGTCAGTGCTGGTGTAGATCAAGTCGTAGCGTGCCTTGGTGGCGTACTCGTCGAGCCCCTTGATGAGCCCGCCCGCCAGCCAGTACATGCCGTTGTCGCCATAAACCGCCAGGCGCTTCAGGCTGTGGACTACGTCGGAAGCTTTCAGGTTGCGGCTGCGCGCCTCGCCGAAGCAGATGTTTGAGTGAAATTTCGCGTCGGTGTTTACCTTGATGGTGACCGTCAGTCCGTCTTCGGAAATCGTCGGGAAGTCCTTGGCAAGGCACGGCACCACGTGAGGGTGCGCACCCGGCTCATACATATAGAGAGTCTCGTAGCCCGCCGAGATCAGGCGGAAGCTGAACGGGTCACGCGCAGCATGGGGATCAAGCGTGGGGGACTCGTTTGGCGAGAACGCAATGCGCAGTGTTGTTGAAGCCTCTTCGGCGACCGGCTTCGCAGGCTTCAGTCGCGCGGGCGCCGGTGCCACCTGCGCAATCATGGAGACCTGCCACGCACACAGGATGACGCCGGCTGCGATTGTGAGCAGTCCAATCCGCTGCAGCATAAAGGCTCCATGATTGAGGGGACCGGGATCATACCCGATCAATCCCCGCTTTCCAGCGCTGTAACCGAAAGCACTGCGTTCAGATCAGGCACATTCCCTCCAATACGACCAGTAAGCCCAAAAACAGACTTTTTAACCACGAAGTACCACCAAGCAGCACGAAGAACTGCGAAGGGGTCAGACCCTGTTTTCGTAGCGTCAGCACACACAGATCCAAAGCCCGCACAAACGAA
>JAGQRE010000093.1 GCA_020425695.1 Planctomycetota bacterium | reverse complement strand
CTACTTTGTGTACAACAACGCAAGCGCCCGAGCAACGTCTGCCAGTTTCACCGAAATGTCGCGGTCGATGTTATCGTCTCATTGTAGATTCCAAACCAGCACGAACCACAAAGTAGCCCAGTGCCGAGAAAACAGGAGCCGGGAGCATTCGGCAAAGCCGAACTTGGTGAAGGACCGCACGCGGTTCGAGGCAAGCGACCGGTAGGCAAGCGGAGTTGTCGCACCTCACTGTATTCTGTGGCGATGCATCGAAGGAGATGATTGATGGCGGTTCGATTCCTGCATATCGCGGACCTGCACTTGGGACTGCGGACAACCCGGTTCGCGCCAGATGTGGCCGGAAAACTCCAAGAGGCTCGCTTCCAGGCCCTAGAAAACGTGGGAAAACGAGCGTCAGAGAAACCTACGGACTTCATATTGGTCTGCGGCGACCTGTTTGACGACAACACGGTCGATCGATCAACGAGTGAACGGGCGCTGAGATTGCTGAACTCATTCGCCTGCGGAGTGTTCGTGCTTCCCGGCAACCATGACCCGTTATGCGCCGGATCGGTTTGGGATCGAGCGCCATGGAAGGATATTGCTGACGACGATAATGTACGCGTGTTGCGCGAACGCTCGCCAGTGAGCGTAGCCGACGGCGTAACCTTGTTGCCTTGCCCTGTCAGGTCTAAGACCTCGCTTTCGGACCCTTTCGACTGGATTCACACCAATGACACGCAAGGGATCCGCATCGGCGTCGGTCATGGCAGTGTGATGGATCGGCCGCAGCTGCCGGTTGATGATCATCCAATTCCAGAGAGCACACCGCAGGACCGCGGCCTCGACTACGTTGCGCTTGGGCATTGGCACGGCGAGAGGCGGTTCGCCGACGGCTGTATGGCGTATCCCGGTACACACGAACAAATGCGCTTTCCTGATACCGATTTTGTTTCTGGTTGGGAGTCGCGCTCATCCGTCCAGCTTGCTGAATTCAACGGCGATGGTTTTGGGAATGCACTACGAGTTGAGATTTCGGCGCACGGCGAGAAGCCGGTGGTTGAATCGGTCCCCGTGGGTCACTTTCGTTGGCGCGACACCGCGCATGAGGTCATGAACGCCGATGACTTCGAGCAGGTCTTTCAGAATCTCGCGGAAGCCGAAACCCCTGAGCGAACCCTGCTTCGAGTAAAGCTCCGTGGCGTGCTACCGATCGCGAAACTGGCAGAGCTTGACGGAATCAGGAGCATGCTCAACCGTTACGTCTGGTCCGACGTGGATCAGTCCGGGCTGACTTTGACACCCACGGACGCGGACCTCTCGGCATTGGAGTCCCAGGGAATGAGCGGCAAGGTATTGACCCGCATTCAAGAAGAGCTTGCCAGCGAGCCACCGCAGGACCGCCGCGAGCTGCTTGAGCACGCCCGACTGGTGTTGTACCGGCTGAATCAGGAGACCGCGCAATGATTCTCACCAGACTAACGCTGAAGGACTGGAAGCATCTCAAGTTTGTGCGACTGCCGGAGTTCAAGCCGGGCATCAACGTGATTCATGGCCCGAACAGAGCCGGCAAGAGCACAATCGCCGAGGCGATACGATTCACTTTAGTGGACTTTGACCACAATTCGGGCCGCCGTGAAGTGCAAGCGCTTACACCTTGGATTGGCGGCGGGTTGCCGAGCGCAGAAGTTGGTTTCGTTGTCAACTCCAAGCCTTGGACGTTAGAGAAGCGCTTTTCAAAGAACAAAGACGGCGGTTCCGAGTTGTTTGGAGATGGCGCGAACAAACCCACAGCGGAGGGCAAGGAGGCGACTACCGAGGTCCAACGCCTGCTTGGCGTCGCTAAATCCAGCGAGGGTTTGGGTGGTCTGTTGTGGATGAATCAGGGGGACGTTCAGGTGCCAGCCGTGGACACGCCTCTCGGCGACGCCTTGCGACAACGCTTGGGCGTACTTGTAGCCTCCGGAGACAGCAGTTTTCGAAAGCGGCTCGGCGGAAGGCTTGAACAGTGGTTCACTCCGAAGGGTAAGGACACGAAGGCAGTCACAGAACGTGAGAAGCAGATCGAAGAACTCCGTGACGAGGTTCGGTCCCTACGAAAGAAACGGGAGGACGCGGCATACCTTGTCGATGAACATGAGAACAAGAGAGTTGAACATCAGAATGCACACGAAGCAGTCGAAGCGTCAAAGGACACAATCAAGAATCTTGAGCCCAAGGTCAAAGCGCTGGACGAAAGAAAGAATCAACTGAAGGACATTGAGCGTCGTCAGCGAGAGAACGAAAAGCAGCAGGAGGACGCCAACGCTGACGTGCAGGACGTACGGACGAAAGCCAAGGAAGTTGAAACTGCCGAGGTGGCGGCGACCACCGCCTTGGAGGCACTAGAGCCGCTGAAAGAGAAACTGGACGGCTGCGAAAAGGAACTACTAGAGGCAAAGGCGTCCGTTGTCGAAGTCGAGGAGCGCGACACGGAGCTACGCAAACTGGAAGCGCGCGTTGCAGCCCTGCGCAAACTGGAAGAGATCGAACGTGACCTGCCGGTCAAACGCAAAGCCGTTGAGTCGGCCAGCGAGATAATCAATCAGATCGGTACATTGAAGGAAGAGATCGCCGGAATCGGGCCGTGCGACGAAAACGACCGTGTGCGCCTCGATAGTTTGGTTGAGGAACTGCGAAACGTTGAAGCCGACCTGCGGGCTTCGGCCGTGAATGTTTCGCTTTCGCCCGACGCCGACACCCGTGTTGAATTGGTTGCGGACGGTGAGAATCAAGACGAACACCTATCCTCCGGCACCGGCCACAAAGTGCAGTTCTTGCGCGAGGCAGAGTTTCGCTTGCATGGCTGGGGCGCTATCAACATCAAGCGTGGCGACGCGGAGGGCTCCCTGCGTGAACAGGAACAGGAACGTGATCGCCTGCGCGGCGAGATAGACGACTTGGTGGGCTTACTGAGTTTGACTAAGGTCGAAAGGGGAAAATGGTCCAGTGAATTGGTTCAGCGGGCGGAGACGAAGAAGTCGAAACAGGCCGAACTGAAGCAGCTGGACAAACAGCTTGAGAAGGATGCGCCGGATGGAGTCGAGACGCTGGTGGCAGCGGTCAATCGCAACGAAGAAGAACTGGCCAAGCGCAAGAAGGGCATCGGCCTCGTCGACGACGCGTCGATACTAGATGAATTGGAGAAACTAGGCGGCGTCGAATCAGAACGCTCGATCCTTGACGCCGAACTTAGAAGGGCGCGCAGTGCACGCGACACCGCCCAACAGAACCGGGACTCCGTATCCGATCGATTCATTCAGGCTGAAAAGGCTCACAGCGATGCGGAAGGAAAGGCGGGATCAGCCCGCGAGTTGTTAAAAGACGCCAACAACCGCACAGACGGTGAGGATGCATTGAAGACAAGAATTGCCAAACTCTCCGAGCAGAAGGAAGAACTGGATAAAGAGCTCGCAGCCGCTCAACTCACCGACGACGAAGCACGCCTTGAAGAAACGCTCGCGCAAGAGCGCCAAGCCCTAACCAAGCGAAGTGCTCGCGAGCGCGAGATCAGTGACCGGTTGAGAGGGATCGAAGGCGAACTCAAGATGTATGAAGGTCTGCACGGCGAACTTGCTGCCGCGGAGCAGAGATTGACACAAATGGAAGCGGCGACAAGGCGCGACAAGCTCGACGCAGAGGCGCATCGTCTCATATGCGACTGGTTCGACGAAGCGCAGGAAGCCGCCACGCAACGCTCGTTAGCGCCGGTGTCCGATCTCGTACATCGGTGGCTGCGCATTCTCAATGGCGACGATCAGGCAAAGATCGAATTCGACGGCAGTTCGTTGACGGTACAAAGTCTGAATGTAAGCAATGAGGCACGAGCCCTTGAGTCGGCCACGTCGTATGGCGAGCGCGAGCAAATCGGAACGCTGGTGCGCTTGGCCTATGCTGCCGTGCTCGCCAAAGACGAACCACAGGCCGTGATACTGGACGACCCACTTGCCCATTCGGATCCCGCTCGGCACCGCCGCATGTTGGACGTGCTTTCCGATGCGGCAAAACAGAACTTGCAGTTGATCGTGATGACTTGCCATCCGGAGAGATTCGATCAGTTGACAGACGCGCACCATATAGACTTGCAACAAGCCAAGACTGAAACTGTTGCAAGCTAGTCGCTTGCCCGTCGCTGGCGCTTTGGGCTCCTGTTTACAGGAATGAAAGATGGCTGGTTACTCGGGGACTCCGCTGGTTAAGAAGCTGGGTATCAAGCCTGGGGCTGGTGTGCTGTTGGTCGGTGCTCCGGCCGGCTTTGAGGGTCTGCTTGATTTACCGGGCGAAGTGAAGCTTTCGCGGCGGGCGGGCAAGGGCCCCTACGACGTCATCCTTTTCTTCACCAGGTCTCGCGCTGTCTTTGAGCGTGAGTTGCCAAAGCAGCGTGTGCGCATGGCGCCTGCCTGTGGGCTGTGGATCTGCTGGCCCAAGAAAGCCAGCAAGGTAGCCACCGACATGACGGAAGATGTCGTCCGCGAAGTGGCTCTGCCGACCGGGTTGGTGGACAACAAGGTCTGCGCCATTGATGACGTGTGGTCGGGATTGCGGCTGGTGATTCGGAAGGAGCTTCGGTAATGCGTACCGGACCTACAGTGCTTGCCGCTCGCTTACGCTTCGCGCTCCGAAAGACGCTTGCAAATTAGTGGCGGGGGGCGCCCGAACCCCCCGTCTTTGTGATCCGATAAGCCGGGTTTTGTCCCGGCCCGAAAGCCGGGGACAGTCATTCGTCTAGGCTGCGGGTTACCCCGCAGCTCCAGCAGCCTACCCGGACCTCTCGCGTCACATTCGCTACGAGACGAGCCGCCTCGCCGGGCTTTCGCCCAATCGGTCCCTATTTGGCCTTGCTCCGGAGGGGGTTTGGCCTGCCACGCCTGTTGCCAGACGCGCGGTGCGCTTTTACCGCACCTTTTCACCCTTACCCGGGCCCTTACAGGCCGCGACCGGTACTCGGAGCTTTCGGGCTCTCCTGAGCATCAGACACGCAAGCCGGGCGGTACATTTTCTGTGCCACTTTCCCTGGAAGCGCCTTTGAGACACCCCCGGTTGCCGTTAGCAACCCTCCTGCCCTGCGGAGCCCGGACTTTCCTCTCACCCTCACAGGCAAGCGACTGTCTAGACCACACAAGTAATCGTACGCGGGTTTGGCGTTTCTTGTAGGGGCGGCACTCGTGCCGCCCGCGGATGATGCAGGCAGGATGCCCACACCACGTTACAGTTCGAAGTTGAAGCCCTGCTTCACGAGGCGTTTGTAAGCCAACTCGTCGAAGCGATACAGACGGGCCGCGCGGTGGGCTACGTCCTGCTGGACCTCGTCGGTCTCCTCAAGAATGCCCATGCCCAGTACCTTCTTGCGGAAGTTGCGCTTGTCGAGCTGGCGGTCGAGGATCTTCTCGTACATCTTCTGCAACTGCGTCAGCGTGAACTTACGCGGAAGCAACTCGAAGCCGATTGGCACGTAGCGGACCTTGCCGCGGATTCGCTCAACGGCCGTGCGCAGAATCTCGTCGTGGTCGAAAGCGAGGCTGGGCAAATCATGCAGCCCGAACCACGCAGCTGCGCTTGCGTCCGTAGCGCCCTGTACCTTGTGGTCACGCAAGTTGCACAGAGCATAATAGGCGACGCTGACAACGCGTTCGCGCGGGTCGCGCTTTACATCACCGAACGTGTAGAGCTGTTCCAGAAACACGCGTTTCAGCCCCGTCTCTTCTTCAAGCTCCCGTCGGGCTGCCTCAAACAGCGTTTCGTCGAGGCGCACGAAGCCACCGGGAAGCGCCCAGCGCCCCTTAAAAGGGGGCTGCCCACGCTCAATCAGCATCACTTTCAGATCTTCGTCGTCGAGACCGAACACGACGCAGTCAACGGCCAGGGCGGCTCTCGCATATTCGTAGGTGTACGGCATGAGGCAATGTTAGTGTATTCACGACACAGTGGCAAGCTCACGGCAAATCAAAAACCCACCGCCGGGGCGGTGGGTTTTGTGCTGTTCTCGGCCGTTAGCGCGGGTCGACGTAAATCCGGATGTCGTCTTCCTTCAGCGTTTCAAAGCGAAGGTCGTTGCGTGCGCGACGGTACCACTCATCGCCAAGCAGGTTACTGCCGAGGATGACGATGTCCGTGCCCGGCTGGACCTTCTCAACCACCGTGACGCCGAGTTGCTTCAGCATCTCGGTCAGGCGCTCTTTGCTGTAGGCCTCGTTGGGTGGTTCGTAACTGCCGTGAAGCGCAATCGACAGGAACTTGCCGTCATGCCAGATCTTGCTCATGATCTGGTCGCCCTTGCTCACCGGGTCATTCTCGTCCGTAAGCGTCAGCACCGTGCAAAGGCTGTAGTGCGCTGAAAGCATGCGAATGACCTCGATGACACCGACGAACTCATCCTTTTCAAAGCCGTGGCGACGCCATACCTCGAAGCGCTGCCCGATGCGTACGCCATCGGAGTAACCGAGGTCGATGTGCGTCACACCTCGCGTATAATCGCTGTAGGTGATTTCGCCGTCCGGGTCGCTCTTCTCAAGCTTCACCGGGATCTTCAGACGCGGCAAGTTGCGAATCAGGTTCTCGAACTCCTGTGCGTCGCTTTCGTGGGTCGCCTTCTCGTTCTGGAAGCTGGTTTGAAGGTCAGAGATACGCCCCTCCGCGCCAACGACCATCAGTTCCAGGCGGACTTTCTTGGCATCGGTCTCAGCCTTGGCGAGGTCGGCAACGTTGAAGGCATCGTCCAACTGGCTGATGCTCTCGGCCTTGCGGTCACTGACACGACGGCTGAGCCCTGAAAGCTTCTCAAGCACGCCGGCCAGGCTCTTCTCTTCACCTTCGAAGCCGACCCACTTGGCTTCCGTGGTGCCGTCCTCGTTCTGCACGGTCACGAGGCCCGAGACGTCGGCAAACAGCAGGTTGTACTGGTGCAGGTTCGCACTTACGAGGTCGCGAACAAGCTGCGTCTGCTTACGGAAGATCACTTCAAGCGTGATCTTCGTAGGTTCCTGCATGACGCGGTCGGACGGCGGCGTGTTGCTGGTGTATTTGGTCCAGGCATCGTTCAGCTGTGCGTCAGGCGGAACCGGGACGCCGTCTGCGGGAGTGGTGACGGCACGACCCAGGTCGCCCTCGGCCACCACAGCGCTTTCACCCCCACCGATGTCGATCGTCTTAACCGTGTAGTACTGATAGCTCTTGAACGCCACGTAGCGCTTGAGCTTGTCTTCAAACTGCGTCAGCCAGTCGCGCACAGCCACATAGTCATGAACGTACCCGGCCCCGTCGCCTGAGCCATAGAACCGCGACTCTGCGTCAAGGTAGGCATTCATGAGCGGGCTACGCTTGTCGGCCGGCAATGTGCGCTCTTCACCCTGGAAAACACTCGGAGCCTGCACCTTGGAAACGACGTCGTTGACGCCCCCCCTCGGCACACCCATTTTCCAGCCGGTCACGTCGGCGATTTCCTTCATGTGAGTGACCAGCGGATCAAGCTGGGCATGGTTCTCTTCGAGTTGCGAAACCAGTTGCGTGCCCTGGGCGCGATAGCTCTGCACCTGCTGGGCATAGTAGGCCCACACGACGCACGAAATCATCACGAACGGCGTAAGCACCGCCGAGGTGATCCAGTACCAGCTTGCGACTTTGTTCTGCTGTGCCATGGTTCGTTCCTTTGACTCTGGTTTTGCTTCTTCTCAAGGTCACTACTGCGGGTACAGCACTGTCTGCACCCGCTAGTTATCCCTGTCCGGACCGATCAGGCCCAGGAACCAGAGCACTTCACTTTCAGGATATTTCTCGAAGCTGAGGCGGCGTTCTTCGGCCTTCATGAACTCGGGGTCTTGGTCCCAGTTCCCGCCGATGATCACTGCGTCAGTCGTGGCATCAATGCTTGTGGTCACGCGATAGCCAAGCCCACGCAGCAGGTCCGTAAGCTGCTGACGGGTGTAGCTTGTGAACTGCCCACCGAACTCACCGACCAGTGCCCAACTGTGGTACTGGCGATCGCTGAAGTTCGGGTTGCGGATGATGTCGCCCGATTCGGGGTAGACGTCCGGGTCATCCAGCGCGTCTACGCGGCAGCGTGCGATGTTGCCTCGCAGCACTTCCTGTACGCGAATCTCGCCGATCTGCAGGTCGCTGTTGCGGCTGGCATCAGCGCGCAGCACCTGGAACGTCTGGTTCGGGCGCACGTCGCTTTTCTGTCCCACATTGATCCAGACGTAGCCGGACTTCTTGTCTACCAGGAAGATCGCGCCGTCCGGGTCGCGGCTGTCGTCGATACGCCGTTTGTCCGCCTGAACCCGATAAGCTTCCATGGCGTCGCGGGCCTGTTTGCGGGCAACCGCCGCTTCGCGTGCAGCCTCAAAGGCCGACTCACGCATGTCACGTACACGCTCTGAATCCAGTTCCCTGTACGAAGCGTTTTCGCCTTTCATGGACTCAGCGAGCCGTTGTTCAGCACTGGCAACTTCCTGCTGGCGGGTTTTCATCTCGGCGTTGGCGGTCTCAATTTCGCTGGCCACGCCGTTGTACTTGGTTTCTGACTGCGTTGCCTTCTCGCCGCCGGCACGCTCTTTCTGTGTCTGCTGAATCTGGCGCTGTTCACGGATGCTTGGGATGTACTTCGTTACCAGCCCGTTGATCAGTTCGTCCTGGCGGCCCAGAGCGGCCTGCAGGTTGGTCGTGTCCAGCCGTTCATAGACGGTCTTTTCGTTGCGCGAGGTCTTGTTGATGGTCTGGATCGTGATCTTCTGATCCTTCATCTCACCCGTTTCCGGGTCACGCACACGGACCGTGATGGTTGAGGTTCCGGTGCCGGAAAGTGCCGATCCGCCGGCGCCCTCGGCCGTGTAGTAGTCGGCCACGACCAGTGAACCCTCATCCAGCAGAGTCTGGATCGCCTTCGGTGAGCTGTACGCGGCTTCGCCCTTGAAACCGATATACATGCAAACCTCGGCGTACCGGGCCTTTACGGAATCAAGCTCAGCCCGCTGGCGGGCGGGTATCTCACGCAGGGCGGCCAGATATTGCTTCTCTTTCTGGGCCTTGTCGTATGTGAGGAAGGCGAGCGTTCCCATTCCCAGCAGGACGACGATCATGACGATCATGACGACCAGATCGACCATCCCGCGGCGAGAGTGTCTCGACATCGAAAACTCCGCTTACTGACGCACGCAGCCCCGGCAGGAATATTCTGCGGAACCAACAGGTGCATCCGTATCAACAGGGGGTGAAAGCGCTTCCAACATAGACATCACGCCCCTCTGCGGCAATAATCCACCAACAAAAACCTTGACACCCTTGTGTCACACAAAGCAAGCTCAGAAAGTCATGCAACCGGCACAGAGATCGCCACAGAGATCACCCTGAAGCCGGCCCCATTCCAGCCATAACTTGAAATCCAGCGTGTCGCCTAATCAAGTGCCGAAAGTCGCCACACGCATCGTCATAAGGTCCCGTAAGCGGGTCTGATCACAAACAGTGACCGAAACTCTCTACATCATTGATGGGCACAGCCAGATTTTCCGCGCCTATTACAGCCCGGCCGCCCGGCGACGCACCGTTCGCGGCAAACCCGTCGGCGCGATCTACATATTCACGAGAATGCTGCAGAAGCTCATCAAGCAGCATAAGCCGGACTACCTGATCTGCGTCCTCGACCCCAAAGGGCCGACCTTCCGCAACGACATCTACGACCAGTACAAAGCCAACCGCGGCGAAATGCCGGAAGATCTGCGCGACCAAATCCCGGTCATCGTGCAGATGCTGGAAAGCTTCGAGATTCCAATCGCGATGATCAACGGCTTCGAGGCCGACGACGTGATCGCCACGCTGGCCAAGCAGAGCGCCAACCACGACGTTGATGTCCGCATCATAAGCAAAGACAAAGACCTGAAGCAGCTTTTGCAGCCGCACGTCAAAATGCTGAACGCCGACGACGACAGTGAGTACGGTCTGGAAGAACTCAAGGCCGAGCTTGGCGTGACACCAGAGCAGTTCATCGATATCCAGACCCTCGCCGGCGACAGCGTTGACAACATCCCCGGCGCCAAGGGCATCGGCATCAAGACGGCCGCGCAACTGATTCTTGAGTACGGCAGCGCTGACGAAGTGCTCAAGCGCGCGGAAGAAATCAAGCAGCCCAAGCGCCGCGAAAACCTGATCGCATTCCGCAGCGAAGTCGAGTTGTCGAAGAAACTGGTGACGATCAGGGCTGACGTACCCGGCGTGAAACTCGACAAGCAGGCGGCGAAATACCACGAGCCAAAGAAGGAACTGCTGCTGCCGCTGCTCAGCGAGTTGAACTTCAAGTCCGTCGCGAAAGATTTCGGCTGGGAGGACGAGATGTCCACCGCCACCGAGGCCTCCAAACAGGAGCCCGGAGCTCCAGCGACGGGTAAGCACGCTTCCGGCAAAAGCGCATCAAAAAAACCGAAGGGCGCTCAAGGTTCCCTCTTCGGCGATGTTCCCGAACCAGAAGCCCCGCCCATTGATGCCGCGCTGGTAAACGCCTACGAGAGTTACACACTCGTCAACGACGACGCAGGTCTGGAGAGCTTCCGCAAAGCAATCAGCAAAACCACTCGCATGGCCATTCACTGCGCAGCCGAAGACTACATAGACCTCGCAGGCATTGCCGTCGCGACGGAGCCCGGCAAGGCCTGGTACCTGCCGCTGAACAGCAAGACCCTCGATCGTGGCGACGCCCTTGCCGCACTCGAAACCAAGTTCAGTGACGCCAAGGTCGCGAAAATCGGGCATGACCTGAAGCACGACCTTCGCCTGCTGCTGAATGAAGGCCACGATCTGCAAGGCATCGAAAGCGACACCAAGCTCGTCGCCTTCATGCTTGACGGGTCAAGAGAAGACGCAAAGCTCGCCAGCTTGTGCCGCGAGTACCTGGGTCTCGACACAGTCAACTGGGACAAGCTGTTCGGCGAAAAGAAGAAGCGCATCAGCGTGTTCGACGCCGAGCCTGAGCGGGTCATGCAGTACGCCGCGCAGTTCGCTGACTACGCTTTGCGCATCAGTGACACGCTTTTGCCGCAACTCAAGAAACTTGAGCTTGAAGACCTCGCGAGGGACCTTGAGTTCCCGCTGATCGAAGTGCTCGGAAAGATGGAGCACAAGGGCATCCGCATCGACAAGCCGTATCTTGAGCAGTTGTCGAAAGAGATGGCCGCCGAGATCGAGCGCCTGGAGAAAGAGTGCTTTGAATTGGCCGGACGTGAGTTCAGCATCGGCTCGCCCAAGCAACTCGGCGAAGTGCTGTTTGATGAACTCAAGCTGCCCGTTCAGGGAAAAACTGCGAAGGGCACCGGGCGCAGCACCGACCAAAGCACACTCGAAGCCCTCGCGCCGCTACATGAGCTGCCCGCCAAGGTGCTGGAATGGCGGCACCTGAGCAAGCTGAAGTCCACCTATGTAGATGCACTACCGGCGCTGGGCGACGAAAACGACCGTGTGCACACGACCTATCGTCAGACCGTTGCCACAGGCCGGCTTTCAAGCAAAGACCCGAATCTCCAGAACATCCCGGTACGCACCGACGACGGCAAAAAGATCCGCCGCGCGTTTGTTGCCGAAGAAGGCAACCATCTCGTCAGCGCCGACTACAGCCAGATCGAGCTGCGCATCCTCGCGCATATCGCCGATGAAAAGCACATGATCAAGGCCTTCAAGGAAGGCATCGACATTCACAAGGCGACGGCGGCAGGTATCTTCGGCGTAGATGCCGCAGACGTAGACACGCACCAGCGCAACGTCGCAAAAACGGTCAACTACGCCGTGCTGTACGGCCAAAGCGCCTTTGGCTTAAGCCAGGGGCTCGGCATTTCGCGCGGCGAAGCGAAAGAGTTCATCGACAACTACTTTGAGTCGCACCCGAAGGTCCAGAAGCTGACCGACCAGGTACTTGAGGAATGCCGCGCCAACGGCTTCGTGAAGACTCTGTCAGGGCGCAAGCGCTATCTACCCGAGATCGGCAGCCGCAACGTCATGGTACGCAAGCAGGCCGAGCGCCAGGCTTTCAACACAGTACTGCAAGGCACGGCCGCGGATTTGATCAAGCTGGCCATGCTGCACGCACATGAGCGCATCGAGAAAGAGAAGCTTCCATACAAGATGCTGCTGCAGGTGCACGACGAACTCGTGTTTGAGGCGCCGAAGAAAGAAGCCAAGCGCTGCGCCGAGTTCGCCAAAGAAGTAATGAGCAGCGCCATGAAACTTAAGGTGCCACTCGACGTAGACGCCGGAATCGGCCCCAACTGGCTGGAGGCGAAATGATTCGTTTCGTAACGCGTAGCTCAGGCGTCTCGCCTGCACCGGGCGCGGGCAACTTGCCCGCGGCACCGTGGGCGGGACGCCCACGGCCTGTGCAGGCTGGAAGCCTGCGCTACGTACTGCCACTGCTTCTGCTACTGGGCGCGTGCAGTCAGCCGCAGGCGAACAACGCAACGGACAACCAGGTTGACGAACACCGCGACCACTGGCGACCACGCGAGGCCCAGTCGGATTTCCTGGACCTCGGTAACGACCAAAGCTGGCTGTCGTTTTACCCGCAGGATCAGCTTGATTACCCTGAGTACTTCGAAGGACTGAACCGCGACCAGAAGAATCGGTTACGGCTGGCACCCAAGGATTCGGATGAACGCGTTCTGATCCGGTTTAACCCTCCAGAGGGCAGCAAGTTGTGGCCCGTAGACTGGTACGGCAAGGAACTGATGGCAATTGACTTGCCGAATGACGATGAATTGAACCAGTACAGCGTCGCCGTAGCAAACGAGAACGACTCCGGTGGTCCTCGACATGGTACTGCACCGAGCCCAGCAAACGCTCATATACTAGGCATCGCGAAGCAAAGAGCGCAACGAGAGGAATCGACAGGAGAACCAGTCCTCTCCGAGAACCCAAACGGTGACGACAACAACTCCGGCGCAATGTTCGTGGAAGGGCGGGACTGGACTTACGGCTACGCGGCGAAGCGACTTCTCGGAAGGACTGGAACTTGGCTCGTAGTCGTTGAGGTGCGATGTAAAGCCGCTGCAAAGGGTGTTGCCCCAGCCAAGGCCCCAAAGCCGCTGTTCGATATCCTGAAGGGTATCTCCATTGAGCGCGAAATCGGGCTTGAGGGCTCGCCCAAACACAAGTGCACGAGCGCGCTGGATGAGCAGCTTGCGGGCACATTGCGGTTCGCTGACGGCACACTTCGGCTTCCAATCTCCGAAAGCCAACTTGTGCGCAAGATTGGTAGTGACTCGACCATTCAGATTGATGGCGAGGGCGCCGAGCCGTGGATTCTGATTCGCAGGTTGAAAGAATCCGATACCGAAGGCGATCTGCGCGCGCGGCTCCGGCGCGACACCACGTTCAACCGTCGCCTGAAAGTGCCCAGCGGGAAGTTTTCCGAAGGCTACGTTCCCGAAGGCGCGGCACTGCCCATCGTTTGCTTTGACTACGACGACAGTGCCGCCGAAAACAACCTGCTCGGCATACTCAAGGCCGGCAACGAACTTCTAACCTTCGAAGTGGTCACACGGGGCGTCGTCGATGGCGACAAACGCCGGGCAGCCAAGGCCGCCGCACTCAAGCTTCTAGCGAACGCGACCGCCGAGCCAGCCACCGAAGCGCCGGAGTTTGAGCCGCTAGTTGGCTGGAATGCAGGGACTATGGGAACTGGAGAATGATGGCTTCGCACGCCCCGAACCAAGACCCCGCCCCTCATAAGGCCACGTCATGAAGCCGGTGATAGCCTTGGTGGGAGGCGTAGCGAGCGGCAAGTCAGCGGTAGGCGCCTGTTTTCAGAAGCGCGGAGCGGTCGTGGTCGATGCCGATAAGGCCGGTCATGAAATACTGCACGACAACGAAGTGAAAATGGAACTGAGGGCCGCTTTCGGCGACGACATCTTTGACGCCCACGGTGAAGTTCTTCGACAAAAACTTGGTGCTTTGGTATTCGGCGACGCGGAAAAATTGGCTACACTGAACAACATCACCCACCCGCGAATTCGAAAGAACACACAGGCAAAAATCGAAGCAGCATTAACCGACCCACAAGTCAGAGCGGTCGTGCTTGATATAAGCCTGCTATTGGAATCCGGTGCGTACGAAGGGAAGTATTCGCTGCTGGTCTTCGTTGAAGCAGATGAAGCATCCCGCGAAGAACGCGCCATTCAGACGCGCGGCTGGGAACAGGGCGAAGCTGCCCGACGCCAGGCCAATCAACTGAGCTTAGTTGAGAAAAAACGGCGCGCCGACGTCGTCATCCACAACAACGGCACGCTTGAAAATTTGGACCGCCAGGTGGAGGAAGTCTGGCAAACATACGTTGAACGTTCGGCCGCCGGGGGCCATTGACTATCCCATCCCGGAATGGCGTTCCCGCCGCCCGGCGGGAACAAGGGCCAAGGGGTTCCTCGCCCCAAGGTCAAACTCGCAAGAGCGCTGGAGCAAGAATGGCAGCCGAAGGAAAGTCAGCACCTCGGAAACGTGGTCGTGGACGCAGTAACAGTCGGAGTTCAGGCGGTGGTGGCGGCGCAAGACGCAAGCCGGGCCGCAAGAAGGACATGACCGACGTGATGCATGAAGAGTTCGCCAGGCAGGCCGAAATGGCCCGCATGGAGGCTCGACGCGAAAAGGAAGAAGCGGAGTCACGCGCCCGAAACGGAGAAGGTGCCCCGGGCAAAAAGCCCAAAGACGGAAACGAAGCTACCGACACGACGGCAGTTGACGATGATGCTGCCGCCGCGATGGCCTCAGCCAAAGCGGAAGCGCCGCGCCCGACTTCAGCAGACGACAACGGCGAAAGCGAAGCCGACGACACACCGCCCGAGCCCAAGGGACCGCAGGTATTCATCAATCTGAACGACCTTCAGAAGATGAAAATGGAGAACCTGCAGCGCGAAGTGCGCAAGCTCGGCATCCAGGACGTCACGGGGCTCAAGAAACAGGACCTGATCTTCCAGTTGCTGAAAGACCGCGTGAAGCAGGGCGCAGTCATCAGCGGCGAAGGCGTCATGGAAGTTCTGAACGAAGGCTTCGGCTTCCTGCGCAGCCTTGACTACAACTATCTGCCGAGCACAGACGACATCTACGTCAGCCCAAGCCAGATTCGCCGCTTCGGGCTGAAATCAGGGCACGTGGTCGCCGGTCAGATTCGCCCACCCAAGGAAAACGAGCGCTACTTCGCGCTGCTGAAGGTGGAAAAGGTCAACGGCGAAGACCCGAACAAGCTGGCCGAGGTCGTCCCGTTCGAAGAACTGACGCCGCTGTACCCGGACAAGCGCATCTTCCTTGAGGTCAAGAACGACCTGAACCTGCGTATCATTGACCTGGTAACGCCCATCGGCATGGGCCAGCGCTGTTTGATTGTCGCGCCCCCGCGTACCGGTAAGACCGTCATTCTGCAGAAGATCGCCAACGCGATCCGAGCCAACCACCCGGACATCTACGTGATCGTGCTGCTGATCGATGAGCGACCGGAAGAAGTGACGGATATGGAACGCACCGTCGACGCTGAGGTGATCGCCTCAACGTTCGATGAGCCGACCAGCCGTCACGTGCAAGTAACCGAAATGGTGCTTGGCAAAGCCAAGCGCCTGGTTGAGCACAAGGTGGATGTGGTGATCCTGCTTGACTCGATCACACGCCTTGGTCGTGCCTACAACG
>JAGQRE010000092.1 GCA_020425695.1 Planctomycetota bacterium | reverse complement strand
GTAGTTCACGCCCATGCCCGCATCCAGCACAATCTGCTGCGCGTTAATGCCACTACTGCGCGGGCTCAACAAGAACGCGACCGTGTTCGCCACTTCTTCTGTCGTCAATGCTTGCTTTCGCAGCGTTGCCTGCTCGGCGTAGAGATAGCTGTCGAGATAGCCGGGGATGCCCGCGCTGGCGCTGGTCTTCAACAGCCCGGGGCATACGGCGTTGAATCGAACCTGACTGTCGGCACTGAAACTCTTGGCCAGGAACACCACACTGGAATGCAGCGCGGCCTTGATCGGCGCCATGTAGCCGTAGTTTTCAGCGGCCATGCGCGTCGTGCTGATGCCGATCGTGACGATGCTGGCCTGCGGGTCAAAGTAGGGTTTGAAAGCATTCGCCAATGCGACAAGGCTGAACGCGCTGATGTTCACGGCCTGCAGGAAGTCTTCGCGATTGGTTTCATGGAAGGGCTTAAAACCCTCGCTGTAGTTCGCGAAAGCAATGCTGTGGACGAACCCGTGGATTGGCCCGTGCTTCTCGCCGATGGCCTTGGCGACAGCGTCGATTGCTTCCTGTGACTCGACGTTGCAGACGTAGACGCCGCTCGCGCCGCCGTGAAGCCCGCGGTGTTTGTCGATCAGCGCACCGATTTCGGCCTGGCGTTCTTCATCGCGGACGATGTGAATCACGCGCACGCCGGCCTCTTCCAACGTTCGCGCAGTCACCCACGCGACTGACTTGCGGTTGGCGGCGCCGATCACGACGACGGTCTTGCTTCGAAGGTCAAGAAAGTCAGCCACGTGTTACACCTCAATCATCGCCACAATGAACTTCACCCGCAGCACATTCTTGCCTGCCACCGAGACCTTACCGTTCATCACGTAGGCCTCGCCCATTTTCTCTTCTTGTTCTACTTCGATCAGCAGGAGATCACCGGGCACAACCATGCCCCGAAACTTCGCCTCCAGAATGCGAGTAAGCACAGGTTTCTTGTCCCCCACACTATCGCCTGCGCCCGCGAGAAGCATCGCGCCTGAATCGCGTAGCGCAGGCATCTTGCCTGCACCGGGCGTGGGCGTCCCGGCTGCGGCTCCACCCACCCAGGGCCAATCATCCAGCCCTGCAACCACCGGGTTCTCAAGCGTGTACCGAACCCGCTTTTCAAACTCGGACGGGTCCCGAACGATGCGATCAAATGACTCGCGCTGCCAGAATTCGCCAGTTCGCTCAAGGACAGCATTGCACTGCTTGGCCGTAAAGGACTTCCAAGAATGCATGATCTCGTGCAGTTCATGACTCGGAAAGGGACGAAACACAACATGCACGTGGTTCGGCATCACGCACCACGCATACAGTCTGTAGCGTTCTTCATTAAAGTGCTGCAGCGCATCGGCAACGATTTCGGCACAACGCGAATCCCTCATATAACACGCGCCGTGACCCGCATTTAGAAGCTCGTCGACAGTACCTGAGTAAAGTCTGTCTAGCTTTTCGCGCTCAGACTCAGTTAACGGACGTTCCAGTTGTTCCGCGGTACTGGTTATGTTGCGCCTTTCAGTATCGATTCTTTTCTGTGCGTCGGCTGGAATTGAATCGGCGAGCCGAAATGTAACGAAGTAAGTTGCACCTTCGCGTTCCCAGTGTGGGAGGTATCCGCGACCTTTTTTGGTGATGCCAGTGAAGCCTTGGAAAGATGACGCGGGCGGGACACCCGCGTCCGGTGCAGGCTGGAAGCCTGCGCTACTTAGTAGCATCGCCCCTGTCTGGAAACAGGCTTCGCATAGCAGGACGCCGGGCATGAGTGGGCTGCCGGGGTAGTGCCCTTCGAAATGCGGCTCGTCGGGGCGGACCTTGCGCTCGGTTACGATGCGGTCTTCGCCCTGCTCAACAATCCGGTCCACGAACAGGAACGGCTCGCGGTGCGGGATGATCTGCTTGACTTTGTCGAGGTCGCTCATCCTTCAACCTGTTCGCCAAGTTCTCGGCGAGCCCACTCCCGAAATTCCCGCCTGCACCGACGCATCAGGCTCCCCGCTCTCTGGCGATCGCGGGCGTCGGCATCGCGCCCTCCCCAAGAGCGAGCTTCGTCAATTTGCCAATAATACTCCTGCATTTTCTTCAGTTGCTGAACAATGCTCGATGACTCTTCAAAGCCTTCATCCTTGGGTAGCCAGTACCAAGGGTGGAAGTCCATGGCAACCTTCGCTGCCTCCACAAGGTCCTTTCGCGTCCCGTTTGCAATGCGTTCCAGTTGGTACGCTACCTGACACTCAATTGCCTTCCGTCGATCCAAGGTCTCACCGACAATTTCGACAAAAGCTTGGACAATCACCTCCGGCCGCGACCAGTCTGATTGCGGGGTCCAACCCGCCATCTCCCGAATCGCCTGGCTATCCAGTCCTTCAACCAAGGCCTGTACGCCGACATCGCTCGCTTCTTCCTCACTTATCCAATCTAGAACATAGGCAGCGTAGGCAAGTTGAAAACTCAGAGGTGAGCGCCAGTTGCCCCAGGGTAGCACCGTCATGCCGACACTTCGTGCAGGTACTCGGCCATCTTGTTGGCTGTGATTACGCCGTAGTTTACCGTGCCGAGCCAGCCGGACATGATGATGCCTACGCTGCCCGCATGGTACAGCCCGGGGACTTGTTCGCTGAGCTTCATTGACACGTCAAGGCCTTCGAACTTGGTGCCGAAACTGGCGCCCTGCATCTGTTGCGTGTAGAAATTGAAGGTGCGCGGCGTGCTGGCCTCTAGGTGGTCGATCTTCTCACGCACGTCCGGGATGTATTGCTCGAGGTGACTCACCGTGCGGTCGATCAGGGCGTTCTTTTCGACCTCGTATTCTTCGTCGCTGAGCGCCTGCCAGTCGGCCCAGCGCGCGTTGTTGCTGCTGACAATCGTGAAGCCGGCGTTCTTCAGGTGCGGACGCGTCTTAGGGTAGTAAAAACTGAACGTGCGGCTCTTGGTGCGCAGGTCGCACAGTTCTTCCGACGTGAAGTGGTCGGCCGTACTGCAGAACAGCAAGTCGGTGATGAAGGGGATTTCTTCGCCCTGTTTGATGCCAATGTAAACCTGACAACTGCTGCCGCTCAGGCGCACTTCCCTGGTCTGCTGTACGAAATCCGGGTTCAGGTTCTCCTCGCCAACCAGTTTCAGCACGGTGCTCTTGATGTTCGCGTTGCTGAGCACGGTCTTCGCCTTGATGTCGCGCCCGTTCACGCGCACGCCGGCGACGCGGTCTCTGTCCACCAGTACGCGCTCTACCTGCGCACCGCTGAACATGTCCACGCCGTTCTGCTGCAGAATCTTGCGCATCTTCATGATCAGCGTGTCGGTGCCGCCGCTGAAGGTGAACACGCCCTTGCTCATGAAGTTGCTGAAGACGATGCCGTAGGTGATGGCAGGCTCGTCGAGGGTGCTGCCGTTGGCGTAGGTGATCGGCTCCATGAACGCGCGGTGGACGTCGTTTCGACCGGGGAAGAACTCGTTGAACATCTCGCGGATGGTTCTGCCGTCGTCGTTGTAGTACTCCATCTTGCGCAGGTGGTCGTAGAAGCGTTCGACGTGTGCACGGTCCAGCTTGAAGGCCTCGACGACCTTGTTGGTGTAATCTTCGCGAGTGAACTCAGTTTCGAAGCTGAACTGCGGGTTGTCGAACTTGATGCTCTCGAGCGGCACGATGCTGTCGGCGATTTCCTGCGACCAGTAGCGACGCATGGACTTCTTCATGCCGACAGGGAAACCGTGCAGGCTGATGTCGAATACGTGCCCGCCGGGGCGTCGAAACCAGGTCGCCATGCCGCCGTAGTTGTAGTGCTGCTCAAGCAGGCAGACACGGTAGCCCTGCGTCGCCATCACGTTCGCGCCGGTAAGCCCGCCAAGCCCGGCACCGATCACGATGACGTCGTATTCGCCCTTGGCCTTCTCGACCGGGTTGTGTTTTTTCTCAACGCGCCCGCCGGACGAACCCTGCAGCACACGCTTACCCTCGGCCTTCAGGTTGAACCCGGATGTCTGTTCCTGTGTCGTCATGCTGTTGCCCCTGTAGGGGTGAGGCTTGCCTCACCCGGCGGGCGACCCAAGGGTCGCCCCTACGCCTCCACCGTCGCGTTGTCGCGCTGCAATACCCAGCGGTTGGCCATGCTGATGCCGCTTAGCATGGCTCCGATAATGCCCAGAAAACCCTGATCGGTGCCGATGATGTAGAGCCCTTCGATGCCGCTTTCGCCCGTACGTTTCTTGATCGGGCTGCCGTAGACGGCGCCGCCTTCGTGGCCTGTGTAGTGGCGGATTGTGCGGGGTGTGAACATGTCGACCAGCGTCGTGTGCGGCCTGAAATCGGGTATGTGCCCCAGCACATCTTCGCTTGAGCGCGTGTACCAGTGCTGCTTGGCAGCTCGATAGTCCCGTAGCGCAGCCGTCTCGGCTGCACCGGGCGTGGACGTCACGTCCACGGCAGACGCGGGCGAGACGCCCGCGTCCGGTGCAGGCAGGATGCCTGCACTACGATTCAGCGCGTTCCATTTGTCAAAGTTGGCGATGTTGGTGATGCGGACCAGGTGGTCCTTCGGTTGCTCTGGTAGATCAAAATTGCCGGGCATGCAGATCACGCCGCTGCTGGTGTCGCAGAGGTCTCCGGGTTGGGCGTAGTTAAACCGCTCGGTGTTGTTGAAGAAAATGATCGTTTCTTCGATACCCAGTTCGCGCGCGGGTTTATCGAGTACGTTGATGGTTTCGGTGAAGGAAAGCTTGCCTGTAGGGGTGATGCTTGCATCGCCCACAGGCGAGAGTTCAGATGCGGGCGACCCAAGGGTTGCCCCTACAAGCCGAGTGGTTTCCACCAGGCCGGCCGACGACAAAACCGTGTCGGCCGTGAGAGTTTCACCGTTGTCCAGCTCGACGCCGGTTGCGTGCTGCCCGTCGGTGATGATGCGAGCGACCCCTGCCTTCATGCGCAACTCGCCGCCGGCCTTTCGGTAGCGGTCGATCAACAGTTTCAAAATATGCCGCACGCCGGCCTGCGGTCTGGCGAAGCCTTCAAAGAAGATGCTTTTGAACATGACCACGAACTGGTCCCAGTCCATGTCGTTCTCGCGCGCGCTGCCGTAGTACATCAACGGGCAGAACAGCATGTCGACCAGAACCGGATCAGTGATGTGCGACTCGACGATCTCTCGAGCGTTGAGTGTTGGCGCGTTGAGGTCAAGCTCGTTGTAGTCGCGCACAGCCCGGGTCACTGCATCGAACCCGTCGGCTTGTTGAGGAAAGGCACGGGCGACTTCACTGCGTAGAAGCTCGAAGTCGTTGCTGAACTTCAGCTTCTCGCCCGGCCAGCTTACCGCGCTATGCCCCTGTTGATGCAGGTCGAGCTCATCCCAACGGATGCGCAGCTGTTTCAACAGACGCGTGAGCGGCAGACCTTTCGCGCCGCGCGGGGCATAGTTCGTCATCGCGTGTAGCCCGACGTCGAACTGGTGCCCCTTGAACTGGTAAAACGAGTTCAGCCCGCCCCAGACATAGTGACGCTCAAGCACGACAACTTTCTTGTCGTACATGGCCAGGCGGATGCCGGCACCAAGCCCGGACATTCCTGCACCGATGATGATCGCGTCATAGTGGGTCATGCTTCGCGTTCATGGTTGATGGCTAATGGTCAATGGCTTTCACCATCGACTATCAACCATTGACAATCGACGACCGCCCAGCGGCCTAACTCACCAGTTCCTTGCCTGCCATCTTGTCGCGCAGGTACGCCACGCAACTGTCGAGGCTTGCCAGGTGCTCGTAGTCCGTGTCGGGCACGTGCACGCCGTAGCGCTTGCGCAACTCCATTACGATGTCGAGGAAATCCATCGAATCGAGGTCGAGCTGGTCACGCAGGCGCTCAGCCGAGTTGATATTGCTTGTGTCTTCATCGGGGTTGATGTCGTTGATGATCCCAACGATGGCCTGCTTGATCTGTTCGTCTGTCATTGCTTCTTCCTTCTTTTGTTGTGCCCCACGTTGGGCTTGGTTGTTGTGTTTCACACACGCGAGCGACGCAAGCGTCGCCCCTACTCGTACTTCTTGACGACCAGGGCTGAGTTGATGCCGAGCATCCCGAAGCTCATGTTCATGATCGTTTTGACTTCTTTCGTCTGCTTGGGCTCGTTCATCACCAGCCCGCGCACCGCGCATTCCGGGTCAAGCTCATCCACGTTGATGGTCGGATGCACCACACCGTCGCTGAAACTGGGCAGGTTCCCGGCCAGTTCCAGTGCGCCCGCTGCGCCCATGGCGTGGCCTATGTAGCTCTTGGTGTTGTTGACATGTACTCCATCAAAGTCGCCGAACACGGCGTTGACGGCGGCCGCTTCCATCTGGTCGCCGCTGGGTGTGCTGGTGGCATGGGTGTTGACGATGTCGACGTCGCCCGGGGTCAGGCCTGCGCGCTTGATCGCGGCACGCATACACTCGCGCTGGCGTTCGCTGTTGGGCAGCACGTAGTCGCTGGCGTCGCTGTTGACGTGCCAGCCGGCGATCTCGGCGTAGATTTTTGCACCACGCGCCAGCGCGTCATCAAGACGCTCAAGCGTGTACAGGCAGCCTCCCTCCGCGACGACGATGCCGTTGCGGGACTTGTCGAAAGGGCGCGACGCCTTGGTCGGGTCTTCGTGATGCGCAAGCGCACCTTGCTGCTTGAAGCCTGCGAAAATGCCAAACGTGTGAATGCTCTCGCTGACACCCCCACCGAATGCGAGGTCCACTTCGCCAAGTTGCAGCATCTGGGTGGCGTGGATGATGCCCATGTTGCCGGCCGCGCAGGCCGCGCCGATTGCGTAGGCCGGGCCGGTGATCTTGAGGCTCAGGGTAACTTCGCCCGCCGGGTTGTTTGCAACCGTGCGGGGGTTGTGATGGTGCGTCCAGAAGTCGAGGTTGTAGCCCTGCTTGCTTACCTCGTAGATTTCGGTTTCGGTCTCTACGTTCCCGTGCTCAGTCGTTCCGACGTAGACGCCGACGCGGGACTTGTCAGTCGCGTCCCAATCAACGCCTGAATCTTTCAACGCTTCGTTGGCGCAATAGATGCTGATGCTGCCGGCGCGGGTGCCGCGGCGCAGGTCCTTGCGCTTCTGGTAACGGGTTGCATCGAAGTCGCAGATGCCGGCGATGGTCTTGCCGAAATAGCGAATATCGTACGGCTGCACACCAGACTTGCCCTCGAGCAGCGATGCACGGAACTCGTCCAAGTTGTTGCCGTTAGGTGCCGTCAGACCAACACCAGTGATGACTACGCGCGGAAGACTAGACATGGGCGTCCTCCTCTTCGCGCACTTCATTTGACACGCCGTTGCCGTTCAGTTGACCGGTCTTTTTTCGCCCGTTGCGAAACTTGTTGATCTCGCCGGGAACTTTCATGCCGATGGCCGCCATGCGTTTGACCACACGAGCCAGACGAGACTCGTCATTCTTGGGAACAGCGCTGCTGGCCGCGACGAAGAACTGGATGGTGGCTTCCGCGATCTCGCTTGTGGTTACGATGCTCTGCAACGTGTGCGCACGTGGGTCGGCATCACCGTATTTTTCAGCCACGTACTGTAACGCGCTGCGTGCGTTGTCTTTGAAGTTCTGCACAGCCAGCTGTTCACGGCGACGCAGCACGGTCGTTACGATGCTCATCGTATCGCTGACCGCGCTGTGCATCTGGCAGCGGTGTTCACTTGAGAACTCGCTCGTAACGGCGCCCCACTCGCGTAGCTCGCTAAGGCATTCGCTCACGCTACCGGCGCTCATGTCGAGTTCTTTGGCAACGTCAGCGGCGCTCAGAGACTTGCCGGCCAATGCAAGCAGCCCCCAAACCTTGCCAAGTCTCGACTTGAAGCCGATGGCCGAGAAGAAGGTC
This sequence comes from Planctomycetota bacterium, assembly GCA_020425695.1. Classification (GTDB taxonomy): domain Bacteria; phylum Planctomycetota; class UBA8742; order UBA2392; family UBA2392; genus JACKID01. The sequence goes on along the minus strand of JAGQRE010000092.1, from coordinate 7,849 downwards.
TCGAACGTACTCAGATGCTCACGAAGCACATCATCCATGGCTGACTCCATTTGTTTCCGAGGCCACCGGGGCGAGTTTTTCCTCGTCCGCCTCATTTGCCTGACTCGTGGGCGACGCAAGCGTCGCCACTGCGGGCGCGTTTCCGAAATACTCTTCCAGCGCCTTGCCGCCGACCCACTCGGGCTCATAGGCAAGGTCTCGTTTGGCGGCGTCTAGTTTGAACCAGTGCGACGTGGCCAGGTTCTCGGCGACGAAGCGAGTCATCGGCGGCTCGGACTTCATCCCGAACAAGCGCCAGATGAACTCCATCACGGCACCAGCCTTGTAGGCCGTGACCGCACTTACTTTTGAGGTAAGTGTCGGAATCCCAGCGCGCGACAAGACCTTGTTTACCCAAGGCCAGAGTTCAACCGTCTCGCTGCTGATGAAGTAAGCGTTGCCGGCAGCGCGATCGATGTACTCTAGCGCCAGCAGGTGCGCGTCGGCTGCGTCGTTCACGTGTGTGATGTCAACGCGATTACGCCCGTCGCCAACCTGCTTGAGTTTGCCCTTGCGGGCGCGCTCCAACACACGCGGCAGCAAGTGCGGGTCGCCGTGCCCCCAAATCAGATGCGGACGCAGGCTGACCGCTCGCAGCCCGCTTACGCCGTCCGCAGCGAGTACCTCTTTCTCAGCTAGCGCTTTGCTTTCGGCATAATGCGTGAGGAACTTCTTCGGGTACGGCAGAGACTCGTCACCACCATCAATACCGCCATGATCAAACACGACGCTCGGCGTGCTGGTGTAGATCAAGTTGCGTACGCCGTGCTGGTGGCAGGCTGCCACCACGTTTCGGGTGCCCGTCAGGTTGATGCCGAAATACTCGTCGCGCGGGCCCCAAACGCCGGCCTTGGCCGCGACGTGGAAGACAGCATCAGCATCCTTGATTGCATCGGAAACATCATCCTGATTGCGCAGATCTCCGACGTGTGCACTCGCGCCGGCTGGCAAATTGTTGGGCCTTCGCGAGAACACAACAACTTCGTCGCCGCGTTCAAGCAGACGTTCAACGATCTTCGCGCCGAGGAAACCGGCACCGCCTGTCACCACTGCCTTCATCGCGCGACCTCCGGCAGTTGGGTGTCGGCCCAGTGCTTAAGGGCATCGCGATTGATCTTGGCGTTGTGGCGAACGTCTACCGGAAGCCCTTCATGGAACAGGAAGTGGGTAATCCCCTTCGTCAGTTCGTGCGCTTCGGCCATGCGTTGCAATTCGCTGCGAATGCGATCGCGCAAGTCCTTGGCCGGCATGTGGCCTTCTTGCAGTTCCAGCACGATACACGGCACCTGGTTTGGACGATCACCCAGACCAACCAGCGCACAGCGGCTGACGGCGTCGTGGTTGTTGAAGACGCCTTCGACCGGAATCGGGTACAGCCTGCCGGTGGCCGTTTCGACGCGATGGTTCACGCGCCCGCAGAACCACAAACGACCCTGGTCGTCAAAATAGCCGGTATCCCCCATGCGATGCCAAAGCGATACACCCGCACCACGGATCTTCGCGAGCTTGGTGTTCTCCGGTCGGTTGAAGTATTCCTGAGTAGTGACCGCGCTGTTGACAATGATTTCGCCGACCTCGCCGACGGGCAATTCTTCCGCGTCGTCGATGATCTCGATTGGACCGTCCACAAACCGGATGACCTTCGCCTGCACACCATCCAGCGGTTTGCCAACACAGGTGCCGGCGCCGTTCGCCGTATCGAGGCGCGTGTCGGTAAGAATCTCTTCTGCGCTGATCGTGCTGAACGGCAGTGATTCCGTCGCTCCATAGGGCGTGTGCAAGTCGCCGTCCGGTGCAAGCTTGTCCTTGAACATGGCCAGCGTCGCGTACGGCACTGGCGCTCCCGCGATCAGGATACGCTTGACGCTCGGCAGCGTGACACCTGTCTGTTCAAGGTACGGACCGACTCGCTTCCATACGGCCGGCGAACCGAAGCTCATGGTCGCGTGGTGCGCATTGATGGCATCGACGACCTTGGCAGGACTGGCCTTGCCCGGGTTTGAGAAGTCGATGTCCGGCAGCACGATGGTCACGCCCATGGCTACGCTGAACAGCGCGAACAGGGCGAAACAAGGCACATCGATTTCGCCGGGCTGTATACCGTATGCATCGCGGATCATTTCCGTCTGGCCGACGAACACGCCGTGACGGAACACGACGCCCTTGGGTACACCTGTCGCGCCGGATGTAAACAGGATCGCTGCAGTAGTCTCAGCCGTTGTGGGTGAAGCTTCACCGCCCGTGACCTTGCGGGCGCGTAACTCTTCGAGCGACGCTCCGCCCCATAGCCAGCGTCGCCCGACCGTGACGCGCTGTTTCACTGTGCGGAAAGAACGCTTCTTGAGCTTGCTGAGCATATGCGCGGCCGGGATCCCGACCAGCGCCGTCGGCTCGGCTTCCTCTATGCACTTGAGCATGTTGTCCACGCCCATACCCGGGTCTACGACAACGGGTACTGCGCCTGCACGAAACAGGGCGAAGACGGACTCCACGAACTCCATGCCGGGCTTGATGGCGAAGGCTGTACGTGCACCATCGCAGATGCCGAGTTGCCGCAACCCGAAGGCAATGTTGTCAATGTTCTGCGCTAGCTGTGCATAGGTCAGTTCACGCCCGCTCGCATGTTCAATCACGGCCGCCTGATCGGGGCGTTGCTTCGCCTGCTCGAAGATGAAGTCACTGACATTGCAGCGCGGGGCCTCGGCGTGAACCGATGCGGGCTGCGGCTTCAGTTGTGCTTCACTTACGCTCATACGTGCAGGTTCACCGATGAATGATGCTCGTCCTGGTACACTTGCTTCTCGCCCGCCAGGAATCTCGTCATGGCAGCGATAATCTCGACTCGGGCGTCTTCAACGACGAAGTGCCCGGCCTGTTCGAAGTATTGAGTTTCAGCCTGCGGGAAGCGCTCTTGCCACTCGTGCAGGAAGTGATCGTTGAAAACGAAGTCGTGACGCCCCCAGCACAGCAGCATCGGATGCTGCTTGAACTGCTCCAGCCCGGCTTCTACCTGCTTGATCGTTTCCCAGCTTTCGTGGTTTGGGTCTAACGGTATGTCCTGCACGAAGCGCAGGTTCGCGATACGGTCGTCCCAGTTGCTGTAAGGCGCGAGATAGCCGGCCTTGCCTTCACGTGACAGCGGCTTCTTCGCACAGCGCGCAAGCGCGCCGCGCACAAACGCGTTCAAACCGCGGATCGCCAGTGCGCCGAAACCGGGAACACGACAGAGCCCGATACTGAGCGGCATGCGCTGACTCGGGAACGCGGCCGTATTGAAAACAACAAAGCCCTTGATCCGGTCGGGTATCTGCGCGGCCAACCCCATCCCAATCGCGCCCCCCCAGTCATGCACACACAGGATGATGTCGCGCAGGTCAAGTTTGTAGACCAGCGCGCGGGCGTTCTCGATGTGTTGTGCAAGCGTGTAGGGGTAGAACTGCGGCTTGTCTGAAAGCCCGCAGCCCATGTGGTCCATCGCGACACAACGATTGGTGGTGCGGTAGTGCTGAATCAGGTGCCGCCAATAAAACGACCAGGTCGGGTTGCCATGCAGGAACAACAAGTTCTGGGTTCTGGGTTCAGGGTTCTGCGCGTCCTCTCTCAACCCGGACCCTGGAACTCGGAACTCGCTACCCTCATCCACGTAATGCAGACGCGCTTCGCCCAAATCGAGCCAGTTCGATGCGAACGGGTACTCTTTCTCCCAGATACCCGTGAACGGGCGAGTCTGTTCAATCGTGGTCACCAGCGCACCCCCATGTTCAGGCACACCAGCCCACTGCCGATTCCGAGCAGGGCCACGTTGTCGCCATCATTCAGTTTGTTCTGTTCAAGCCCGAGGCTGAGCGAAATCGGCAGGCTCACGCTGCCAATGTTTCCGAGCGTCTCGACCGTCGGGAAATCCTTGGCCGGGTCTAGCTCGAGTTTTTCGAACAGCAACTTGCGGTGCATCACGCCGACCTGATGCGTGAACACACGGTCGACATTTGCGTTGGTCCAGCCCAGTTCTGTTTTCGTCTCGCTCCAGACGCGTGTTGCAAGTTTTACGCCTTCCTGCATCAGCGTTTCGCTGTCGGTCTGCATCAGCGGGCCGGCAGCGCCCTCTGCGACGCCGCCCTGGCAGAGTTGGACCGCGCTGGAGTCCACCAGCATCCCCCCACCAAGCAGCTTGTGTTCGAGTTTCGCGAGCTTGCCATTGGTCAGCACCATCGCGGCTGCGCCGGAGCCTATGGTCAGGCTGGCAAAGCTCAGTTTGCTGTTCTTGCGGTTGATGCTGGCGTCTTCGTTCAGGCGTTTGACCGTAGCATCGACCAGTGGCCCGCCGTCTTCCCCGGCAACAACCAGCGCGGCCTCGATCTGGCCCAGCTCAATCATGTTGGCAGCAACCATCATGCTGTTGGCAAAACCGAGGCAGGCGTTCGACAGGTCAAAACACTGGCAGCTCAACGGAAGCTTAAGGTTCGCGTGCACGACACTGGCTGTTGCCGGCTCCATGAAGTCGCGACATACGCTGCTGAAGATCAGGATGCCAAGCCTGGCACGATCAATCCCGGCACGTTCAAGGGCAATTTCGGCCGCCTGAGTGGCTACGGTGCTCGGGCGGGTGCCCGGCTCAAAGTGGCGGCGCTCGCGAATACCGGACATCAGCTCAATGCGCCCCGGGTGCAGCCCCAGCCGCTCGTAAGCTGGCGCAAGGCGGTCCTCAAGCTCAAGCGATGTAACAACGCGCTTAGGCAGAAGGTGCCCCACGGATTCAATATGTACGTTGCCGAAGCGCACGCCGTTCTCCAAATCAAGGGCGGCGAGGATGCGTTTCGACGGTGTGGAAAACAAGCAATCCACTCAGAATTTTCAGAAAATCCTGAAACCGTTGAATGTCATGAACTTTGTGAAAGGGCAGCCTAGTGCCACTTCTACAGAATCTTCTCCGGCACGCTTTCCTAAAGGCACCGTTTTTTGAGATAAACAAGTGGAATTACACAATCAACCATGACAAAGTACTCGCTTCACTGAGCGACAACTGACGCTCATTGGCAGAGTTCGTGGGGACCTGTCAATGGCAAAACGCTGTGGGCAATTGCCCTACAGAAACTGCCTGCTGAAACCCCACATTGATTGAGTTCGTACGCGGCCAAAAGCCGCAACCTTTATCGTGGGGAATTTCATGAGGCTTCAACTTTCAATTCTGGCTGTGACGGTGCTGTTCGCAGGAACCCTTGCTGCGCAGTACACGCCGCCGACCTACACCAACACCGGCACAAGCGGCGATTACGTTACTAATATCACGATCGGCGCTTGGAGTCAGGCTGTAACGGAACATCCCGCGCCGGACTACGCTTACAATACTGGGGTGGGACCCGGCTCTCTGGAAGTCACCTTCCCTTACACTGCTACCATCCAGAACAACCCGAACTGGCCGCAAGGTGTCACACTCTTTATTGACCTCAATGGCGACCAGGACTTTGCGGACGCCGGCGAAGCAGTCGGAAGTGTTTTTCTGAGCAGCGGCGCGGCTGGGTCAATCAACTTTTCGATTCCGGCCACTGCGACCTTGGGCGCAACACGCATGCGACTTATGTGCGCCTACAACACTACGGCGCTGCCGCTCGACCCAACCGGAACCTACGGTTTTGGAAACTGCGACGACTACGATTTGACGATTGCTCCGCTGACCTCAAATGTCGCGCCGTCGATAGCCGCTGCACGCGATTCAACCACGACTCCTGTCACGATCAACAACAACGACAACATCCAGGTAGCTCTAAATTCGACCGTCGCCTCACTGGACCTTCAGTTTGACGTTACGGACTTGAATGCGGCAGACTCAATCAGTTTGGCGTCCACGGTGACTCCATCCGCGAACATCTCCGGATTCACGCAGTCGCAGTGGGATGCTGGCACGGCGGTGTCGCCAATCAGCGCCAACCCCGCCAGTGGCACTTTCACAACAGCCGGAACGATCACAGTCGTCCTCGACGCAACTGACGGTACTTTGACCGCGCAACTGACTTTCACGATTGAAGTTCTGGCGCCAGCGCTGGCACTTTCCCCGACTGGGCCTGGTGCATTCAGCGTAGGGGCGCCAGCAACGGATCGGGTTGTGACGTCCTTTGATGCCACCGCCAACTTAGTGGGCAACCAGACGATCTCAGATGTGGTTGTCACCAAGTCCGGCACCGTTGCTGACACTGACATTACGGAAGTGAAGCTTTGGGTAGATGTGAACAACAACGGGACACTTGAGACAGGCACGGACACCCAGTTGGGAACAAACCAGACGTTCACCGCTGGTGTCGCAACGTTCAGCGGGCTGAGTGAAGTCGTGAATGCAAGCACCACGACTGACTTCCTTGTTACCTTCACTCTTGCTGGCACCGCCAGCGGTACGTTTGGTGCAGACGTGACGTCCGTGACCGCCACTCCGGGTTCAGTGACGGGCGCGCCTGTCACCGGTCCGGTCCACGGGGTACTTACATATGTGTCCGCGTTGCCGTTCTTGGACGACTTTGAGCCAGCAACCGTCATTCTGAACCGATCGACACAGATCAACGGTAGCTTTCCGTCCGGTACGACAACGCCACCGGGCTCCGCAACGTTTGGTGCCGATGCCCAGGTTCAGGTCGGAATCACCACTGGAACCACAACGCCGCTCGGCACGCAGCACGCCATGATCGATTTCCCCAACGGCGACGCTTGCGGTGCAATTGATTACCTCTTTGACCTGTCGGCATACAGCGCAAGCACGGCAACCCTCGTGCTTTCTTTCGACTACGCCGAAAACGCGGACGAGCCTGACAACGAAGACGGCGTGTTTCTAAGCCTCGACGGCGGTGTGACTTGGGCGCTCAACCTGAATGTGCTTGCCAACGGCTCTGTCACGTATACTACGCGTACCGTGGACGTTTCCGCAGCATTGATCGCTGCATCACTGAACTACACGAACAACGTAGTAATTCGCTTCCAAGGCCAGGACAACGTTGCTAACTCCGGTGGCGACGGACACTTCTTCGACAACATCCAGTTGTTTGAGGCGAACGAGATGGACGTCCTGCGTGGTACGACAGGAGTTGCCGTCAGTGCCACAGACACAGTCGATATCGTTTCGGCTGGTTCCAACTTGACGTACACCATTGAAAACAACGGCGGCTCACCGCTCAACCTGACCGGCGCCAGCCCGTTCGTTGTTGTTACTGGAGTTACGAACATCAACACCGTTACGGTCACAGGGATTCCGACCACGCCGATCGCAGCCGGTGGGAACACCACGTTCACGATCAACGTTGTACCGAACACTGCTTCAGCAGGTGGCGACCCGTACTCGTTTACGGTCAGTATCGCCAACGACGACTTGGACGAAAACCCGTATGACTTCACTGTCTCGGGCAACGCCTTCACCAACGTGCCGCCGGCCGTTTCGGTGCCGGGCACTGGGTCAAACTGGGTAGACGCTGGTGGTGGTCTGTTCACCCTGACACTTGCGCCGGGTGCGACGATCGCTGATGCGCTTACTGTGACTGACGCGACGAATGACCCCATGACCGTGACGGTCACCAACCCGACCACGGCTCTCACCACGCTGACCGCTCAGCCGGTGACCAACGCTACCGCCACGGCCGGGCCGATCAGCCTTGCCTGGGCCGGTACCGCCGATGGCAGCAACGCTCCTGGCGTCAACTTCGACTGGAGCATCGACATCAACGACGGCGTCTCCAGCACCGTAATCACGGCACGCATCATCATCACAGACGTTGCTCCGACCAGCACGATCCTGAACGCTTCAGGCGGCGACGGCAGCAGCGGCACACCCTAC
>JAGQRE010000091.1 GCA_020425695.1 Planctomycetota bacterium | reverse complement strand
AACGCCGTCGGCAAAGGTGTCGCCGATACGAGCGGCGTCCGCGTTGCGGAAATCGTCGTTCTGCTTGAGACGGCCGTTGTAAATGCCGACCCAGTACTTCAGCCAGCTGACATCTTCACCGACTTTGCCGTCGATGGTGATGCCCTTGGCGAAGTCCTGGTTAAAGACTTCGTTGACGTAGCTGCGGTCAACGAACTGCTGACTGCCGGAGCTGGTGATTTCTTCCCAGTTCCACTTCAGCTTGGCCTGCCCGGCCGAGATGTTCAGGTACTGCATGAAGGCCCAGCGGAACCAGGCTTCCTCGACGATGTCATCACCGCCACCGGCCCAGGTCAGGGTCAGCTTGTACTGGAATTCCTTCTGGAAGATGTGGCCGCTGAAAGCGGTCTTGGCGCGACGAATACGGAAGTTGATGAAGTCGCGACCGTTCTGGCCGTTTTCGCCGTGGCCAACTTCGTTCTGATAGGTCAAACGGAACTGCACGCGGGTGGTCACGCGAAGGCTGAAGCCGTCCGTGGTGAAGACCAATCCCTTCTTACCAAGCGTTGTGTCTGCGGTGCCCTCACCGCCACTACGGGAAATACTGCCGAGGTCGTCGGCACTGTCTGCTTGCGCCATCGCCGGCGCTGCAAACAACCCCATGCCGGCAACCAGCAACAGGGCCAAACTCAAAAACTTACTCATCGAATGCTCTCCTTTTCCGAATCTCTGAATGGTCCGCGGAGCGGACGTCCGCTGACCAATGCACCGCATTGGCGCGAATCTGCACAGGAATGCGCAGAAGGTATGGAGTGCATCGGTGAATACGCAACGGGAACTGTGTGGATTGACCGAAGTCAAACAGCCTCCAAACACTTCTCTAAGTGATCCTTAACGGAATCAGCACAAATCAACAGAAACCGGCGGATTTATGTATTGACGCGTCAATATCCCGAGTCTAGGCCCAGTGAATCATCAGCAAACCCGCCAGATGGCGGGTTTGCCGGACGCTGCATTATTTTCCTGCGGTGATGAATACCGCCGCTACAGAATCCACTGCACCTGAAGACGCACGATCCAAAGCACATCATGGTCGGCATTTGCCCGGCTTTGGCCAACCTGACCGTTGCGCGTCAGCGGTGCGTTGTAAACGCCGCTCAGATACTGCGCGCCTTTGTAGCTGTAGGCGAGCTGCTGGTCGACGTAGACGATGTCCAGACTGAACTTCAGCCGTTCACCCTGAAACAGGTAGCTTGCGGTAAAGGCGTACTCCATGGCGTCCGGGCGGATGGCGCGCTGCTGCCTGTCAGTCTGCGTTAAGGCGGCGTCCCGCCCCCAGAACTCGTCCGCGTCAACTGCGCTGACGCGTGCGCCAACACTCAGGTCGATCAAGTGTATGTAGTAGGACGCCTCAAAGGACCAGCCAAGGTCGTCAAGATCACCGATTCCGCGCCGGTGTGACATTGGGGCGCTGTTGATCCCCCGGTTATGGAAATCCGTATGACGCCAATAGAAGGCCGCGTCGACGCTGATGCCGTACCAGCGCATATGCCCGTCAATGGTTACAGCGTAGGTCTCCTGCCGGACTCGCGAGCGTCCTGAACCTGTCGCTGTGGCACCGGAATCCAGGCGCAGGTCGGCGTTGTTAACGCCGCTGAATAGCAGGTTGAAGCCGGCACCGAACGCGAGCAGCAATTCGGCGTGCTCTTCTTCCGGACGACGGTCGCCAAGTGTCTTCAGCACCAGGCCGAACGGATGAGTCTCTACCCGGGCGTTCAGCATCAGCTCCTGGTCAATCACATCGCTGAAGGCGTCGCTGGTGACTGCACCGTCCTTGTTGCGGAAGTCGTCATTGGCGGCCAGCACACCGTTGTACACGCCGCCCCAATATTTGATCCAAGGGACATCGTCCCCCCAATGCCCGTCTACCCAGACACCCTTGGCGTAGTCCTGATTGAAAACTTCGTTGACGTAGCTGCGTTCCTGAAACTGGAGCTCGGTCGCGTCAACCTGTTCTTCCCAACTCCAGGCGAGAGGAGCCTGGCCTGCGTTGACATTGACGTACTGCATGAAGGCCCAGCGAAAGTGCGCTACTTCGAGTATCTGTGCAGCGGGGCGAGTCCAGTTAAGACGAACGCGATAACCAAATGCTCGCTCAAAGATGTAGCCACGGAAGTCTGTCTTGGCGCGCGACACGTTGAAATTGACGAAATCGCGCCCGTTTGTGCCGCCCGGCCCTGATTGTCCTACTTCCTCTTGCACCGTCATGCGGAACTGGACGTAGTTCTGCATTCTCAACGAGAAACCGTCAGACTCCCATTTGAAGCTGTTACTGTTGATCTCAGTTTTCGTCGTTTGGGCATCAAGCGCGACAGCAAGCAGCACGCTCGCAAACGCAACCGCCAGAAGTGTGGTTGGCTTCATAAGTGGCCCCTGAGTTGAGTCCGGAGTCTATTCGTTCGAGGGTTAAAGCGAAAGGGCGGCCGTGATCGGCCGCCCTTTGCATGTCTACTCTAACCGTAACTCTATCTTAGAAGATCCACTGAAGCTGCAGGCGGACGATCCAGATGTCGTTGTGGTCGGCTGAATCATTGCTACCACCAAAGGCCTGGCGGCCCGGAGGAGCGTTGTAAACACCCTTCAGTGCCTGCGACGTCGCGTTAGCGTCGGCGTTGGCAAGGAACGGAAGCTGCTGGCTAACCATGTGAAGGTCAAAGGTGATCTTCAGGTTGTCGCCCTGGATGTAGTAGTTGACGCTAAGGCCGAGTTCGGTGGAATCCGGACGGATACCGAAGTCGCGGCCGTCGCTGCCGTTCATCCAGAATTCATCAGCGTCAACCGAGTTGAAGCGAACACCAACGCTCAACTGCTTGGCGAGGATGAAGTAGGCGACTTCGATGCCCCAACCGATGTCGGTCAGGTCACCAATGCCGTTGTGGTAGCTGCTGGTCGGGCTGTAGCGGTTACGGCCACGGTTGTGGAAATCGGTGTGGCGGTAGAACAGAGCCAGATCAGCGCTCAGACCGTGCCAACGGAAGTGTGCATCCATCGTCATGGTCCAAGTGTCCTGCTGGGTGCGGTTACGGCCAGAAGCGGTGGCGGTACCAACGCTGTCCGGACGCAGATCGGAGTTGTTGAAACCACTGATGAAGTAGTTCACACCAATACCGATGGCGAAGAGCACCTGGTCGTACTCGTCTTCACCACGCATGTCGTTCATGCCGTGCTTGACGTCACCCAGCGGGTGCGTTTCAAGACGGAGGTTCAGCATCATTTCGCCGTCGACAACGCCGTCGGTGAACACTTCTGCATTGATGCGCTGATCGTTGTTGCGGAAGTCGTTGTTGCCACGAAGCACGCCATTGTAGACACCAATGACATACTTCAGCCAAGTCACGTCTTCGCCGATACGACCGTCAATCCAGATACCCTTGGCGTAATCTTCGTTGAACGTTTCGTTCAGAAGGCTGCGCTCAACGAACTGCTGGCTGCCGGAGCTGGTGCTTTCTTCCCAGTTGAAGTCAAGCTTTTCCTGGCCGGCGTTGATGTTGAGGTACTGCATGAAGGCCCAACGGAACCAGGCTTCCTCAATGAGGTTGGCCGAGCCGTGGGTCCAGCCCAGCAGAAGTTCGTACTGGAACTCCTTCTGGAAGATGTGACCACTGAACTTGGTCTTGGCGCGACGGATGTTGAAATTGACGAAGTCACGTCCGTTCGTGCCGTTTTCGCCGTTCGCTACCTCGTTCTGGTAGGTAAGGCGGAATTGAACGCGGGTGGTGACGCGGAGGCTGAAACCGTCCGTCGTCCACACCAGCCCCTTTGAGCCCAGAGTTGAATCAGCGGCACCATCTTCGCCACCGCCACTCTGGGTCGAGCCGACGTTGTCGGACTCGTTAGCCGCCGCCATCGCCGGCGCCGACCATAGCCCTGCGCTGACTAGCAGCGCGAGAGCCATAAACCAAAATTTTGCCATGCCTTGCTCTCCCATAGAACCAGAAAACTCGTTAGTCCGTCCGTCGCTGCCTCAGGAGTCTTAGACACGCCCTTTCCGAAGAGTGCCCAAGCCTGTTTCCAGAGTCACTTCCTGATAAGCACGCAGACCATAGAACTGCTTTACACCGCGTCAACACTTCTCTAATGCCTTTTTAACATTGCCAGCCACGCCCTGAAGCAAAGCCTGCGCAACATCTTCTTCGGCATTCCTTCATAATTGCAGGTGCGAGACAAATACCCCCTCGCATCCAGTTGCGCAACTATGAAATCTGGCGTTGACACGCCTTGGGAAGATCTATCGGACAACTGCGTCCGATAACTTTCATCAATCTGAAAGGAATCTTCACCAATACTTACCGGCGCGGAATGTCCCTTGCTCCGCATCCTCCTTTCTCAGTCCATCGCATGCTGCCGATTGACCGTGGCCGGGACGGGGCCATAAGGCTCAGTTGTAGGCGGGTGCCCCCCAACCGGAAATCGGAAACGACCACGCCAATCGCCTGGCGGGACTCCTCCGAAGTTACTGACATACCGCGCGACAATAATTTTGCAACGTGTGCGATGCAACACTCATCTACTCAAAAAGCATGGTTTTTCAGAGCGCTTTTTCTCCGATTTATGAGCGTCTGCGACCGACAAATCGCAATAACTTGCGCCCCGGAAACTCAATGACCATCCACATCCGGGCCTAAATGATCTAGATTGTAAACGAAGGGATCGTGCCTTGAGCAATACCTCTGATTCAGGACTTCACATCCAGCCCCTGCCCAAACTGGGGCAAGAGGTCGGACGATTCCTGATCGAGAACGAGCTTCCCCGTGGCGGTCAAGCACGCGTCTACCGCGCCTGGCAGACCGACCTGCAGCGTCCCGTCGCCCTGAAGCTTCTTCCCAGCAGCTACGCGGCGAACCTCGATACGACGGCACGCTTCAAGCGTGAGATCGAAAACGTCGCCCGCATTAGCCATCCGAACGTCGTGCGGGTCTACGAAGCCGGCGAAGTCGAAGGACATCCCTTCTTTACTATGGAACTAATCGATGGGCACGACGCCGAAACGCTGATCAAGCGCGGCGCCATCGACCCGGATGAAGGCGCCAGCATCATCGAAGCCGTCGCCCGCGGTGTAGAGGAAGCCCACCAGTCGGGCATCATCCACCGCGATATCAAACCCGGCAACATCATCCTGCGGAAGGATGACACGCCCGTTCTCACCGACTTCGGGCTGGCCCAGGACCTCACCCACAGCGAGCAACTAACGCAAACCGGCATCAGCATGGGCACGCCCGCCTACATGGCACCGGAGCAAGCCCGCGGCGAGCGTAACCGCGTCGGCAAAAAGAGCGACATCTACGCCCTTGGCGCGACGCTGTTTACTTTGCTGACCGGCAAACGACCGGCCGAGGGCGCCAGCACGTACGAGTTGATGCTGAAAGTCGCCGAGAGCCAGGGCCCGAAGTGGCCACGGCAGGCCCTTGAAGACGTACCACCCGACCTTCGCGCCATCGTCGAGATGGCAATGCAGAACGACCCGGGCAAACGCTACGACAGCGCTAAAGACCTGGCCGACGATCTTGAACGCTACCTGCACGGCGAATGGGTCGTCGCCCGCAGCCGCAGCATGCTGGCCAAACTCTGGATTCGCACCCGCCGATTCGCACCCGTGGCGGCGGTCGTGATCGTGACGCTGGCCCTCGCCGGCGGCATGGTCTACACAGGGCTGAACCCGGCGATCTCGGATAACACAGAAGCGCCATCACTGGGCGTCCCGGAAACGCTTTCCAGCGACTTCAAAGACAAGACAGACGAGGAACTGGAAAAGCTGTTCGACCAGGACGGCACATGGGCGAAGACGGGGGCCTCGGTTGAACGCGGCTCAAACGGCGAGCTTGTACTGTCCCGCTCCGGGCCTGAGCCGATCACGATCTCTCCGCGAACGCCCGCGTGCTGGGGCGATTTCACGCTCCAGACCGAGTTTGAGCTGGACGGCAACGAAGGCCCGCTTGAGTTTCTTGTGGGTATGCCGGACTCGAACCAGGCTGACGAAACCGCTTACACCATCTCGATTGGGGCAGAATCCCGCGATCGGCTCGCGCTGCACAGGCTCGGTATCGGGGTCTACAGCGCATACACCAGCCCGGGTACCGCGCTGCTGACGGACAACCGCTGGTATCGCGCAACGATCAAGCGCAGCGGCCAAGTCCTTGAGTTTACGCTGGTGTACGCGGAGAACGGTCTTCCCCTCACGTCCTTCACCTACGAAGACGCGTTTCCGGCGCTGGTATCAGGGCATAACGAAGCCGGCGCGTTTGCACGCCAGAGGTTCGGGATTCGCGCCCAGGCTGACGTGTTAATGGTCCGGGACGTAACGGTAAGCCACCGCGACAACCAGCATACAACGGAAGCTTTGCTTTTCAGCGTAGGGCAGTTCGCCGAGGCCGAATTGCGCCTGACCGCGCGCCTGAATGAACGACTCGCACGCAGCGCTGACGCAAAGGCACGCAATGACCGGGCTGAACTGCTGTACCTTCGTGCCCGCTGCCTGACGCAGTTAAATCGCCCGGAAGACGCGCTGGCTGACTGTGCAGAAGCGAAGCTACTCATTAACGATGCCGCCCTGCGGGCCAAGGTGTTCCTGCTCTGCTCGCAACTGGAGACGCAACGCGGCGACGATGCATCCGCCCTGGCTCAGTTGCGCGTTGCCCAGTTGAACACAAGCTTTGCCTCAAGCTTCAACACCATCGTCTACAACGACGCCCACTCACGGGCCCGGCAACTAGCCCAAACCGAGCCTGACCGGGCGCTTGCGTACTTCGACTACGTTTCTACCAACGCTCTCGGCAGCCCCTGGCTGGTATGTGATGCGTTGTACCACGGGGCGCGAATCCGCCTGGCCAGTGACGACGAAGAGGCTCGCAAGCAGGGGCTGACAGCTCTTGAGCGCATTGAAGGTGAGAACTACCGACGTTTCGGCGGCACATTCGGACCGGCCATGGTCCTTCTGTTTGAGCAACGCTGGGAAACCCTCGACAGCGAAGCCGCCGAACTGGATCAACTGGTTGAAGTCGCCGACTGGCTGTCACGCACCGCTGGCACTTATGGTGTGGATGACAGCATCCTGATCGCGCCTCTGGTGCGGGCAAACTGGCTGGGGCGACTGATTTCAGGCCCCGGCGACCGCACAAGCTGGGACCGGGCCACGGACTGGCTTGACGCCGCCAAACGCGCCGAAGGCGACGACGTATGGCTGGAGCTGCAGGAAGCTCTGATGGGTGAGGAACGCCCCGAGTACTCGGGTACCACGGAGTCACGAGTAGCCAAGTGGCGGGCCCTTGCGGCGAAACTGACGCTGGAAGACCCGCGCCACGGCGTACTCAGCGCAATCTGCGAGTACTTCATCGGCTCGCCCCTCGATGCCCAGGACCTGAAGCGCCGCAACGACGTGCTTCGCCGCGCCCTCCGGAATGAACTCAAGGATGTGCCTGGCTTCTGGTTCGGCGACATCGGCGCACAGCAGTTGGCTGAGTATTGCATTGCTCTATACGCAGCACCCATTGATCGCGAGGGAGCGGTCGCTTCCCTTGAAGAAGCAGCCGACGCCGCCTCCGCTGGCGCACTGGTCTTGCTCAAAGACAGGGCCGAACAGTGGCTGCCGATTCCACGCTAACAGCGGCGCGAATTTCGCTATAACCCCTGCATGGCGAAACCTGACGAAACCCGCCCCTTGGCGTTGGTGTTCAACCGCGCACCGTGGGCTCCCGACGACAAACTGGCCAATGTCCTGCGCGAGGACCTGACTGAACTGCTCCAGTTCGTGAAGCTGCGCGTGCAAGAGGCCGGAGACTCGACCACAGCCGCTCAGGCCGTCGCCAATCACACCGCCCCGGCCCTGGTTTGCTTCAGCGACGTCCCCGGGCTGCCGCCTGACTGCATTGAAGGCGCTGTCGAGATGCTTGAAGAGTACGACATCGTTCTCGGCCCCACCGCTGACAGTGGCGTCTACCTGCTCGCACTTTCCGAAACATTGGACCCTGACACGATCGAATCGTTGATAAACGCAGCGGCCGGCGCCGAGGGCTTGGTTGGCTGTATCGCCCTCTGTGAAGAGGCCCAGCTGACGGCGGGTGCCCTGCCGCCGTGGTTTCGCATCGGGAACGCAAAAGACCTTTCCTTTGCGGAATACCTCACACGTCTTAGCCTCTTAAGTGAGGACGGTGACATGGATTTCTTCGCAGACCGTCTAAGGCTGTGGTTCGAAAACCGATCGAAGTCGTAAAGACCCAAGGCATGAAGCTGAAGCGCACAATCGCGTCCATAGTACTGCTGGTTGCCGGCACCACGATTTTCGTGTCGCTGGTAGCAGGGCAGCGCATCATTCGCATTGGCGGTGGTGGTCGTCCCGCCGGAAACGGCAGTGCATCCGAAGAGCCCGCAGCGCCTGACCTCAACGCCGTCCAACCGATCCCGCCCACGCCCGAAGAAGCCGCCCACATCGCGGACCTGATTGAACAGCTTGGCAGTACCCGTCTGGTGCAACGCGACCGGGCCATGTCTGAGCTGGCCTCTTACGAAGCAAGAGCGCTGACACAAGTGCGCGAGGCCAAAAGCCACGACGACGATGAGATCGCTTCTCGTTGTGGGCTGCTCGAAGAGGTCATCCAGAGCCGGCAGGGCGAGCTTTTCCTCGCCTCGCGTCGCCTGAATCTCACGATCGACGAGTTGAACACCTACCTGAACAATGAGGACATCACGCCTCTGCTCAGCATTCTCCGCGGTCGCGCACAAGCCGGGTTGGTCCCGCTATGGGCGAGGGTTTTTGCGCGACTGGCTTCGCGTCCGCAGTTGTATCCCAGTGCTGAGCTTTGTATCGAAATCGAAGGCACGACCGGTTACGGGCAGGCAATCGCGCGTGCTGCACGGGCGCCGGAGGCGGCCGGCTCAGCCCGGAACCTCATGCTGCTGATGGCGCTACTGCCGCCGGGCGAGCCCGCCGACACGGTGGAAGCGCTCACGCAACTACGCTACTCGGTCGGTGAAGGGCGTGGGCTGGAAGAAGCGCTTTCGTCGGCATTGGACTTCCGAACGGTCTATCCGGCGGCTGAGACCCTGGCTGCCCGCGCTGGTCGACCCAGTGCACTGCACAAGGAGCAGGAAGGCGCTGACGAAGTACGCACGGCCTTGGCACTGACGATGACTAGCACCTGCACAGAGGCCGAACTCAGCACTGCCGGGTTGCCGCGGCCCGGCGAGATGTCACCGATCCTGCTGAATACCTGGCTGTCTCTGCTACAGCGGTCCGGGCTGGATACAGCCATCGGCACGGCCATGCAGGAGGTGCTTGAAAGGAAGGCAGACACCCGCCGCATCAGCATTGTCGCGGGTTACTTCGCCGACACAACGTCAGTCGCAACGGTCATTGAGCGCTTTGACAGCCTGCCCTTCGAGGCGCAACTCAGCATTCTGGATGCCTGGTGGTTGCGCCCCCGCGAAGTCAAAGAGCTGCAGCCCTTCTTGATCCAGCTGCTGAGACACGAACGTACGGGTATTCGCGTTGAAAGTGCTCGCAGCCTGGGTCAGTACTACGCCCACAGCACTGCGAAGGCGTTGCTGGAAGCAGCTCTCAACGACAGCGATATCGCGCCTGC
This sequence comes from Planctomycetota bacterium, assembly GCA_020425695.1. Classification (GTDB taxonomy): domain Bacteria; phylum Planctomycetota; class UBA8742; order UBA2392; family UBA2392; genus JACKID01. The sequence goes on along the minus strand of JAGQRE010000091.1, from coordinate 6,125 downwards.
GGCACTGGAATCTCTCGCCGCGATGAGCGACTTGTTGCAACCGGGCGAGTTGCAGTCACTGGCGGACATGCTACCGACCGCCAATCTGCTTACCCGTCCGCTGCTTGTGCGCATTCTCGTGGACGCAAAGCAGCCAGACGCGCTGAAGCCACTGTTGGTGGAATGGCGCAAGAATCTGCCTCGCAATGAACTGCCGATGGCGATTCAGGTCCTGGCGCTGCAACCGGAAACGGCGGCCGGTGCCTTTGCTCGTGTTCGGGTCTCGGTCCGTCTGGGGAACTACCGCAACGTCGAGACCTTCCTGCTTCAGTGGCTGGATCAGAACGACCTGGCCATGACGCGTTCTCTGCTGGCCCTGGATAATGAACAGGGCTTCGATCTGTTGCGCGAAATCGCGGAGGACCCGAATGACCGCCAACGCCTGAACGCCATGTGCGCGCTGGCTGCGGGTGGTCGTGACGGCGACCTTGCTGCCGATTGGCTGAAGCGCCTCGCCGGTGAAATCAAAGATCCGCTGGGTACCGGCATCGGCGCAGCGATTTCGTTCAGCACTTCGGACGCCGCTGAAGAATTCAGACGCAACACTCTCGCCCAGGGCATCGACTCGCCGAACATTGGCTGGGTTATTCAGTCTGTACTGAACGAGCGCAGCCTGACGGTTACACGCGAAGAACTACTGGGCGTTCTGTTCGACACGCCCGAGAACGCCCAGAAGTTCGCCGGCAGTTGGGACTTGATCAACCAGCCCCTTCCCCCGAATGCCGCACGCAACCTGGCAACGGCGCTGGCGTTCGCGCAGGGACAAAACCTGCTGTCTCAACCGGGCATCGCTTTGATGCTGGCGGAATCAGGCATCGACATTCTGAACGTGCTGTTCGGTGACGCCGAGAACCCGACGCCCAGCGACACGCTGCAACTATACACCGCCGCGCTGCTCGGAGAGCCTGAGCGCGCCCGTGAGATCGTCAAGAACACGCCAATGCAGGAAGACGGCAGCAACTACCAGGGGCTGATGATCGCCCGCGCCTGGATGGACCTGCTGCCGGCAGAAGACAACAAGCGCTTGAAACTGGGCGTTGCCTCCGACCCGACCAACATTTTCGGCGCAACGCTGCGCATGCAGCAGGCCCGGGACGGCGACGCCGGCGCACTTCGATCGCTGCTTGATGCCCTGGGGCCGGACGCTATTCGATTTGAGCGCGGCGCAACCGCCGAAGCACGGCTGGTCAATCAGCGTTGGGGCTCACCTTACATGGACTCGCAGGGTGTGGCCGAAGCTGCCTATCTGCCGGGGATTACACCGCCCCGCCTCACCGTCGGGCAGCTCCATCCGCTGTTCGAAGAGCCGCCCGCCGCGAACTGGGAAGACTGGTGGGCCGCTCGCCGTGCGCTGCTCGAGTTTGATGAGGCGACCGGCAAGTTCACCTTCACGGAGCTGCCATGAAGAAACTCTGGGCCATCTCCGCAGCGTTGTTTCTGCTTGCGCTGAGCGCCAACACCGGACGCGCCGTTGAGCGTGAAACGCCGAAGCTCGCGTTTGAGTTGTCCGCCTTGCGCGAGGCTTGGCTGTATGGCGACGACGCCACGGCCGCCGCTCGCTTGGACACATTGCGGCGCGACAACCGCCTGAGTGGCGAGTTCCCGCGTTGGTACGCTTCCCTGCGAAGCGTTCTGGCACTGAAGGAAGGCGACACCAAGACAGCGATTGAAGTTCTTCAGCCGACACTCGATGCAAGCAACGATGCCCGCAACTATGTCCGCGCCGCGCGTATGTTTCTGGCCTATGCCCACCCGGAGCTAGCGCTTGAGGTGATCAACGTAGGGCTAGTTCGTGCACCCGATTCGCCGGCACTCCAGCGTTACAAGGCCGGGCTTCAGTGGCTGCAGAACGACTTCGACGGCGCGTTGGACACATACGTCAATATGATCTGCTGTGATGAACGCCCGCAGTACCCATTCATCACGCCACAGGCCGGGCGCTGGTCCGGCGTCAAGCCCTGGAACGCGGAGGGCGACAAGCCGCCACAAGACAACGATGCATTCGACGATGAAGGCTACGGCTACTTTGAGGAAGTCGAAACGTCAGGCGAATACCAGCCCGAACCGTTCACCAGCCTGTTCTTGCCACTCAACTGGTATCCGTGTGACCTGCCCGGTCTAGACCGCTGCGTCGCCGCGATCGCCGCCAATCCAAAGCTGGCAGAGTCCCGGACTGCCGACCTGGATGCGCTTCTAAAGAAGGCAAAGGACAGCCAAGACAAGCTGGACTCACTGCGCACTGGCGACGAAGAACTTCGTTTGCAACTCGCGAAACAGGCGACAACCGACCGCTGGCGTGCGGTCATTGCGCTGCGTATCGCCGCCACAAGCGAACTGGCGGAGGGAGACTGGGAAGCAGCCGAAGCAACCATCAAGTCCGGGCTGGAACTCGCGCCGGACGACATCGCGCTGCTTGATCTACTTGCACAGGTCTACGGGCACCTCGGCAAGGCGGAAGAAGCCCGCAACGGTGTTCTCGCACGTCTGCGGACGCTCGCCTATCTCGGCATCTACAGCAACACCCTGTATCTGCCGACGAAGAACCAGATTGTGGATCGGGTCTTCACACCGGCTTTGAATCTGTATCGCGCAAACCCGCAGGCCGGGCTGACGCAGTTTGAGCAGATGCGCACGTCGTTCGGAGACACAAACCGGAACCAGCCTGTGTTCTCAGGGACACTGGGTATCTGGCTGAGTATGCAGAATGAGCCGGAACTCGCCCGCAAGAACCTGATTGAGGCCAGCCGCCTGAACGGCTACGAATCCGGAAAGCCGCTTTACAGCGAATCCGTACTGGTCGAGATGGCGCTGCTGTCACTGGGTGAAGGCGACACATCTGAGGAAGAAAAGAACGTCCAGCCCCCACCCGCTGACGGCGAAGAAGATCCCGTCGAAATGGCGAAGCTCGATGCCAATGCCAATCCCTTGCTGCGTAAATCGCTGCGTGTCGGTGCGGTTGTGGGTTCAGTCTATGACGTACGCGACCGGACAAAGGAACTGACGGGAGTTGACGTCTACGCCAACTCGTCCGGCATACTCGGTGTTCGGTTCGGCGCACGCTTCCTGCCCAACGGCGAGAACCTGATGCAGGAAACACTCTGGAACACGGCGGAAAAGATCGCGAAAGACGTGCCACCCGCCGAACTTGACGCATTCCTGGCATCCGATCACGCCACCTCGACATCGCTTAAGAACGCAATTGAAGGAATGGCGGAGCTTGTCAAAGCCGCGGGCTCCGACAACAACTGGCGAACCCGCCAGTCGCTGGGACAGAAAGCCGGCCCGGTAATCGGGATGGTCGAGGCCAGGGCGCTGCTGCTCCGCGCCCGCCTGCTTCAGCAGAAGCCGTCAACACTGGCTGAACTCAGGCAGTGGTTGAACAAGCATCAAGCCCAGATTGACATGCGCACGCTGGTGCAAGGCCCCACCACGGACCGGTACACACGCTTCAAGGAAGACCGCGCCGATGCAGGCATCCCGGAGATCGTGCACACGGGGCTCGCTGTCGACGCCGCGAAGGTTCTGGCACGCGGCGGCCAGTGGAAGGACGCCGCCCGCCTGCTTTGGTGGAACCGCGATGCACAACTCGGCATCACGTCGAAGTGCCGCATGCTGAGCCTCGCAGCGCTGTTCGCCCGTAAGGGCGGCGATACAACAATGGCAATTCGTTGCGAACTCGAAAGCGTAGGCGCGGCACCTGATCCACGTAACACCGGCAGTCAGGAAGCCCTTCTGTTGCTCACTGAGTTGCCGGCAACACGCCATGACCTGCTTGAATTCGGCGACGAGTCGGACCTGCTACGCTACGTCGAGAGCATCGTAATCCCCTACGCCGACTCCAGTGCCATGAATGAGCTCGTCCGTATCGTGCCCGAAGTACAGGATGCACCGGCCTCTCTCGTAATGCGCAACACGACCGCCACCGGTACCGAAAGCATCTTCTCGGCCAGTCTCTCAAGCGGGAACTGCAACGTTGTTGCACGCAACTGGGCCAAGATGATGGCATCGCCCGAAACCTACCCGATCTGTAACCGCTTCGCCGCGTGGACGATTGTCAGCGACCTGACAGTCAGTTCCTCGCGGACCAACCACAACGGACTCGCGACCACAGAAGACGCACTGGTCGGGCTGGCAATGCTGCATTCACTCAACCGACGCATTGGCGCGAATGACGCAACAGCCTTGGCCGAAACCGACAGGCTCGCAAAGCTGCTGGAAACGCTGGCCGCGAACCTCGACGGGTCCAGAGGCATCAGTGAAGACTGGTGGGACTAGGGTGTTTGTCTGGCACGCTAGGCCACAACATTCAGACGTGCCGCCGCCACAGCCACGAAGGTTTCAAACAGGCTCCGCATGTGTGGGTCGCCGGTCATCCGCTCAGGGTGCCACTGCACTCCGATACGGAACGGGTGATTCTTGAACTCAATCGCCTCGGCCACGCCATCGGGTGCCGTCGCACAGACGCGCATCTCTGGACCGACACTCTCAACGGCTTGATGATGCTGTGAATTCACTTCAATTTCGGTGGCGCCGATGGCGCGGGCAAACACCGAGTCCGGCGTGACGCTGATTGCGTGACGCGAGAACCCCTCTTTTCCGTCGCGGTGAACGCCCTCGCCCAGATGCTGGATTAGACTGCCCCCACCCCAGATGGCCGTCATCTGCATGCCGCCACAGACACCCAGCACGGGCAGGTCGGTTTCTTCATACAGCAAGCGTGTGAACTCTCGATCAAAATTGGCGCGCTCCGGGGTTACCGGTGCATCCGTAGGCAGTGTTGTCTTGCCAAACCACTCAGCCGGGTAGTCGTCGCCGCCTACCAGAACGACGCCCTGCACGATCGATAGCAGCGCCCGAACGTCATTGACGTCCGGCACGATTGGAATCACCAGCGGCGTGCCGCCGGCCGCGATGATGGCGTTGGGGTAGGTCGGATAGAGTTTCAGATAACTGCGGTCCCGGTCCGGGCGCGGGAAGTGCCGGACGTGGTCAATACAGATGCCGATCAGGGGCTTGTTCATAAGGCCTCGCTGAATTGTCCACTTTAGCGCTTTTCGGTATGGCAGCCCAACCCTGAATCGGTAGCATCCCGCCGCAAACTGCAATCAAACGACCGGCACACAGACCGGCGGCACGTACTTATGTCGACATCCATCCAGAATCTGCAGGACATCACCAGCTTCCTGGCACGCCATACCGACTATGAACGCCAGCAAGGCGGGCGCACGCGCGACATCTTTGACCTTGAGCGCATGAACGAGGTTCTGAACCGCCTCGCCCGCCCGGAACTTGCCTACCACACCGCCCATATCGCCGGCACAAAGGGCAAGGGCAGCACCGCCCGGTTTCTTGCGAGCGCGCTTCAGTCGCAGGGGCTCAAAGTCGGGCTGTTCACCAGCCCCCACCTTGAGCGCCTGACCCAGCGCATCGAAATCAACGGCTCCGAGATCAGCGAGAAAGCTTTGGTTCAGGCCTTCCGGGAAGTCGTCGAAGCCCTTGAGCGCGAGCATGGTGGCGCACCCGACGTAACGTTCTTTGAACTGCTCACGCTCGCAGCCATGGTTGCATTCGCACAAGCCGAAATCGACGTAGCCGTGTTTGAGGTTGGGCTGGGCGGGCGTCTGGACAGCACGAATGTCATCAGCCCGTTGGTCAGCGTGATCACGGAAATCGGCATCGATCACACCCAGCAGCTCGGTAGCAGCATTGATGAGATCGCACGTGAGAAAGCGGGCATTATCAAGCCGGGCATCCCGGTCGTGTGTGCCGCCAGCAACCCGGAAGCCCAGAAAATCGTGGCCCTCACGGCCCGCGACAACGAAGCGCCGGCGCTGTATTTCGGGCGCGACTACAGCGTTCGCGACCTGCAACGCGCCGGGCGAGGGCTTCAATTCACGGCCGATGTCCGTGGCTACCGCTACGAGAAAGTCCAGTTGCCACACCCCGCACGCTTCATGGCCGAGAACGCAACGCATGCGCTGTGCGCGCTTGAGATCATGGCCAGCGAGCCCGACTTCCTGCCGGACGGCATCATTGACCGTGAACGCGCCATGGACGCGATCCAGCGAACAGAGTTGCCCGGACGG
>JAGQRE010000090.1 GCA_020425695.1 Planctomycetota bacterium | reverse complement strand
TATTCGGCGTCGTACCACTTCTGCACTTTCTCGAGGCGTGTTGCGTCAGGCGCAGGGAACTTTGGTGACTGCAACAGCTCACCAATCTTCTTGCCTTCGTCGGTTTGGTCCAGGTTTGCCAGCGTCTTCTTCAGTGCATCACGCTTTTCGCCAAGGCGACCATCCACTTCGACGACAAGGTCTTGTGGCAGGACTTCGCTCTGCAGACCCTTCTTCAGGGTCTTCAGATCGTCGTCACTCTCGTAGAGCTTCAGGGTAGTGCGATCGACCAGGATGAAATCCGGCGCACCGTCCTCTTCGTCGATGATCTCATAGCCGGCATCAAGCAGGTTGTCGTACTGCACCCACACGACCGGCTTGGCGTCTTTCGGCGCGCGCAGGACGGCCTTGTTCAGCCAATCGGTATCGGCATGCAGGCTGGTTGCGATGCGTTTGCCGCCCGGATAGCTGTCGGGCTTCGTTGTGCCGACCAGTGTGTACTGCTCACCGTCCTTGCCGTCGCGTTGCGCCTCAGCCAGTGCGGTGAGTTTGAGATCACTCTTGTGCGTGTAGTAAAACCCGGGGCTGACGATGGCGACCGCGACCGGCTTGGCTTCGTCCTTGAACAACTTCAGGGCGTCGTCCGGTTTGTTGCGAACGCCGAGGCGCTTGAAGTCTGCACCCTCGATGTTGCTGTCCAGATAGCCGGCGAATTTATCGATCGCTTCGCCGGCCTTTTCGTCGGTCGCGAACTTTTCGCCCAGCTTGTAGACGACCAAACCGAAGCTCTTCGGTTTGTCGTCCTGGGCAGAAACCCGGGCAGTAGCGGCAACGCCCGCGAACAGTGCGAGCGCAAGTGCGGCGGTTGTGATCAGACGGATCATGCTTTCCTATACCTGTGATATCGGCCCAGCATCTGATACTAGAACGGTCAGACGCGCTTTCCTCTTTCATTAAACCACGCCAGCGTTACGGGCACGACGAAGTAACTGCCCAGAATGCCCGCGAGGCAGCCCGTCACCAGCACGTGCCCGAGTGAGACAATGCCCAGATGGCTGGCCGTCACCAGCGATCCGAAGCCGAACAGCGTCGTCAGACCGCACAAAAGACAGGCCCGGCGGGTCTGTCGTAGTGTCCGCAACGCGTCACCGTGGCGCTGGCTGTGTACGAGATAAACGCCTGCGTCGACGGTTGTGCCGATCAGGATCGGTACACCGAAGAAGTTGGCGAAGTTGAAACTGAGGTCGGTCAATGTCATGACGCCGAGCAGAATCGCCAGCGCCGAAGCCAGCGGCAACAGCGCAACAACGACCGCGAGCGGGCGTCGCAGGTCAATGAACAGCAGCACAAAGATCGCAATGAACGCGTACAACACGCTCTTGCCAAAGCCTTTCACGATCAGGTTGCTGCTTTCCTGAATCTGGATTGTGACGCCTGTGGCGTTCGGGTCGATGTCGAGGATCGCGCTGTTGAACTCGCTGGCGTTCTCGCGCACCCAGGCGTTCTTCTTCGGGTAGACGTAGAGTGCGTACACCGTTTCGCCGTCGGAATCCTTGCCGACGTAGCGCGCTCGCATGATTTCCGGCAGCGTCTCGGCCGTGATCTCGGGCGGGTTGGCATCGTGTTTCAGCCCGGACATCAGCCCGACCAGATTGCCGAAGAACACGGGCTCAACTTCGGCGAGGCGTGCGTCTACGTGCTCCGGGCGTTGGCGTGTCAGCTCGACGATCTGGCCAAGGGCTGCCGCTGCGGGCTCGAAGGCGTTGGCATAACGCTCTCCCCGCCCTTGCAATTCGCGGACGGCGGCCTGCAGCTTTCTTGCGGCGCTGCGCAATGACTTGGCATCACTGGCGCGCTCGGGCAGTGCCGCGAAGCTGGACGGCAGGGCGGCGTCGATCTGGCCAAGCACGTCGCGTTTCACAGCTTCGTTCTCGGGCAGGATGCTTTCGGTGTTGCGGACCAGGCCGTCGTCCTCAAGCTTCTCGTACTCAACCCGCAACTCGCGCAATTCTTCGAGTGACTTGCTGGTACTGGCTGCGTAGCTGGCTCGCTGGTCGTGTTCGATCAGCAATTCTTCCCAGTGAATTCCCTCGCTACTCGGGTCGTTCAGGTTCAGCAGGTTGTAGTCAAAGGGCACCCAGCCTCGGGACAACTCCAGTGCGCTGATGCTGACGCCTGCAAGTATCAGCAGCACGACGACCAGCGCGCCGACGCGGCTGACTCTGCTGCGGGCCGGTTTGCGCTGCTGTAACTCAGTTGCTTCGCGCTCGGCCATGGTTTCGCGCAGCACGGGGTCGCCGTCGCCGATGCGCCTGCGGTCAACGATGATCAGCATGGCCGGGAACACCACCAGCATCGCAATCAGGCAGAAAATGATGCCGATGCCGCAGATGATCCCGAGCTCAGCCAGCCCCAGAAAGTCAGTCAAGGCGGCAGTACTCAAAGCCGCGGCCGTGGTCACCGCACCCAGTACGGTGCCCATGCCGATCTCGCGGTAGACTTCGATTAATGCGTCACGTACGCCCAGCCCGCGCTCAAGACCGTGGCGATAGTGCGCCAGCAAATGAATGCCGAAATCGATCCCGAGCCCGACCAGCACCACGCCGAAGACCATGGCAAAGATGTTCAGGTGCCCGATGAAAAGCGTCGTCGCACCAATGGTCCAGCACAGCGCCAATACCAGTGACAGCACGGCCAGCAGCGGGCGCATAAAACTCTTGAAGGCCAAAATGAACATCAGCCCCACGGCGATGATCGCGAAGATCGTCGCAATGGTCATGTCACGCCCGCTGGCCTCCATTTCATCGCTGTAGATTACCGGGCGTCCTGTCAGTCCCAGTGCGAGTTTGGGGTGCCTGGCCTGCACTTCGTCAACGACTTCGCGGGCGTAGCGCAGCGGTTCTTCGATTTGATTCAGCGCCCCCTGGTCTTTGTTCGGCAGAATCGCGACATACAGCAGGCGTCCTTCCCAACTGAAGAAATAGCCGTCCTTGTCGAGGGTCGGGTCGGAGCTGTCGAAGGCGAACATGTCCTTCATGGGCGGCTCGCCTTCCGGTGCGCCCAGGTTTTCGTGAATGCCCGCAATCAGCTTTGCCATCTCGCTGCCGGCGCGGGCGAGTTGCTCGTCGTCGGGCAGGTCGTTCAAAGTTCCTTCTTCAATGCCCCGGCGCATACCCAGCAGCATGGACGGGTAGCTCGGCTCGGCCGCCAGTTCATGAATCAGCGGCTTGCCTGCTTCTACCTGCTCTGAAATCGCCTTCAGGTCGTCGATGGGCATGTACAGCATGCGTGTGCCGCCGAAGCTGTCGGGGTCCACGCGATCGACGATCAGCGGGAAGTGCTCGGGTTTCTTGCGTAACTCTGCCACGACTTCACGTGCGGCCTGCTTCATCTCGTTGCGTGTGAGCTCGCCGGGTACTTTCGGGTTGAAGTCCGGGTTGTCGATTGGCCCTGGGGCGGGCGCGATCATCAGCAGCATCAACTCCTGATCGCCGAACGCTTTCGTGAATTTCAGGAAGCGCTGGTTGTACTCGGCCTCGGGCGCGACGAGCGCGTTTCGGTCGGTGATGAACTCAAGCTGAACGGCGGTGTAAATCACGGAGGCCAGCGCCGCGATCAATGCCAGCGCCACCAACGGAATCGCGCGCCGGCAAACGAACCGCGCGAGCGCCATCAGCGCCCGTTGTCTCCTGCCGGTGTGTGCTTCGTCAGTCACGGGCGCAATGTAACAACGTCGGCAAGTGGACGCATTCCGGTGGACGGATAGACTTTATTCTCGCGGCCCGTGGTTCAAGTCACGACGGACCACGGAACACGAACACGAGAACACATGAAACGGGCATTCGTCACTGGCGCCAGCGGGTTCATCGGCTCGGCCGTCGTTCGAGAGCTTCTCGCCGACGGCGTTGAGGTGCGTGTACTCATGCGGCGCGGCGCGGATCACAAGTCAATTGAAGGGCTTGATGTCGAGGTTGTTGATGGCCACGTGCAGGACATGTCCGCGCTGTCTCGGGGGCTCGTGGGCAGTGACGCCTGTTTCCACATCGCCGGGATGAATCAGCTGTGGCTGCGCGGGCGGGCTGACCTGAAACGGATCTACGACGCGAATGACACCGGCGCAGGCAAAGTCCTGCGTGTTGCCGCCGAGGCCGGCTGTGAGTCCATCGTGCATTGCAGCTCGGTGGTGACGCTGGGTCGCCCGGCCAAGGGTGAAGACCGCCACGCCAACGAGACCGACCTGGCCAGTGAAACCGACCTGACCGTGCATTACGCGCGCAGCAAGTTTCTCGGCGAGCAGCGGGCGAAGAAACTGGCTGACGAAGGCGCGCCGGTGGTGATCGTGAACCCCAGCGCGCCGATGGGCCCGGGAGACGTGAAGCCGACGCCGACGGGGCGGGTCGTGCTGGATTTCCTGCGCGGCAAGATGCCCGGCTACATGGAAACCGGCCTGAATGTGATCGACGTGCAGGACTGTGCCCGTGGCCATATTCTCGCCGCGCAAAAGGGCAAGCCCGGCGAGCGGTACATACTCGGGCACGCGAACTTGCAGATACTGGAGATCTTCCAGCTACTCGCAGAACTCAGTGGCATACCGGCACCCGGCTTCAAGGTGCCCAAGGCCGTGGGGCTCATGACCGGATTTTTCAGCGAGTTAAAAGCCAAAGCCACGGGACGTCCGCCCAATGTCCCGCTGGCCGGCGTCAGAATGGCCATGACGCCGATGTGGTACGACAACAACAAAGCGCTGAACGAGCTAGGGCTGCCCACGCGCCCGGTGATCGAGACCCTGCGCCGCGCCGCCGCATGGTTCGTCGAACACGGCTACGTCGAAGCCCCACCGAACGAACTTGGCGAACGCGGCGACTAGCTACGCCACCTGCAGGATTACCAGTATGGTCAGCAGGGCCAGCAGGATGCCGCCTGCTATCAGGGCCCGTCGGGTGGCCTTTTGGGCGGATTGCGCCTCCCACCAGCTTGTTGGCCTGATGCCCTGAGCCAGAAACGTAACGATTGCGGCCAGGATCAGACAGACCAGATTGATCGCTACCAACTCGGCGGCGCCTACCGCTGCGCCGAAGTGCCCGCTGCCGATCAGCATGCCTGTCACAATCGTCGGCGGCAGCAGCGCGACGGCTACCATTACGCCGATCAGCGTGCCGCTCGCGCCGGTGGTCAGGCTTAGCGCACCGGCCGTGCCCGCCGCGAGTGCCAGTGCGATATCGCCGAAGCCTACTCGCGTGCGTGATGCGATTTCGCTTGTGTTGGGACTTACACGAAAAATCAGCCCGTAAAGCACTGCCATCACAATCGCCAGCGAAAATCCGGCGGCCGACGAGCGCATCGCCGTGCGCCCGAGTTGCCGGTCACCCAGCGTTGCGGCAAGCGCGAGCGCAATGTTGGGGCCAAGCAACGGCGCGATCACCATGGCGCTGAGCACGATGACGCTGCTGTCACGCACAAGCCCCACGGCCGCGACGACCGTACTTAACGCAACCATGACCACGAACACGCGGCTCAGCTTCGCCGTCTCCAGCACGTCGGTGTACAACTCTTCGCGGTTGATGCGTCCGACGACCTTCTTGGGTTTGTCCTCGGGCTTCGGTTCGGGAATGCGTGGCAGGGTCGCTTCGGCAGGCAACAGCACGACGCGGTAATCTTTCAGCCAACTGAAACGCTTCTCGAAGTCGTCCAGCACTGCCTCTGTGCCGCCTGCTGAGGCCAGCACGCGTACCAGCTTCTTGTCGTCGTCGAGGTCTTCCGTCCACATGCCCAGAACTTCGAAGTCTGTGGCGTCGAAGGACTCTTTCAGTCGCTCGGCGTGGTCGCGCGGGAGAATCAACTCAATCATGCGTAAGGCCATGGAGCAGAGTCTACTTGCGGTGGGGTCAATCCGGCAGGGCCTCGACCATGACGGTGTCGCCGCTCAGCACGTCTTCGGTTTCGGCGCTACGAACCATCAGTACGCTGCCCAGTGGGTCAATCAGGTCGTGTACGCGCTGGGCGGTCTCTTCGGCGTTGCTGACTGTGGGCATCTGCATGCCGATGATCGTCAGGTCGGCGTCGCCGCTGGTTCGCGCGATGGCTTCGCTCACGCTTTCGTCCGGATTGCGTACCACCGCCTTCGGCGAAGCCTTTACGCGCACTTCCGCCAGCAGACTGGTCAGTCGCTTGCGCGTTTCCTCTGTTTCGCTTTCGTTGTCGATGATCTGCAGGAGGCGTACTTTCGCGCCGGACCAATCGCGGTGGCTGCGGATGATATGCGCCAGCAGCAGCATCAACTCGCCGTTGCGCGACTTGCCGCCCCACCAGACGTCAATCCGGTCGTGCTCGCCATAGGCGCGCTCGTTGTCATAGTGCAGCAGCAACACCGACTTGCGCAGGGACGAAAACACCGGCATCAACGACTGCTGCTTCGCCAGCCCTTCGGGCGTTTCGCTGAGACCCATGATAATCGTGTTAGGCTCAAGCCCGGCCAGCCCGTGGGATTGCGCCACGGTGATTGCACCCTCGTAGAAGTCACTGGCGATCTGGCATTCCGCAAAGGCGTCTACCTGTTGCTCGCTCAGGAATTCAGCGATGGCGTCTCGGCGCTTGTGGCGGATGCCGGAGATGGCGAGTTTCTCTACGTCGCCGACAACGATCTCGACGAACGATAGAATACCCTGCCCGCGCAGCAGCCATTTGCCAAGCTTCACCAGGTGCTTGCGGTTGCGCGGCTGTCCGGTGAACGCGATTACGTTCGGGCGCCAATTCTTCGTGCGCTTGGGCGCGGCCTCGAGCTTCAGCAGCGAGTGCTTGGCAACCGACGCCCAGATGCCGCTGCGCAAATCGCCGAATTCTGTCGTTAATGACCGTCGCTCAAGCATCAGGAACACGAGCAGGATCACGGCAATTACCACCAGCGTCGCGGGGACATTGATCAGGAACATCGTCCCGAAACAGGCCGCCGCGCCAAGCAGCGAGAGCGACCAGTGCAGGTTGAAAGTCGGGCGATAGCTGGGGTTGCCGATCAGTTTCTCGATGCCGGCGGCAAGGTTCATCGTCCCGTACGTCGCCAGAAAGAACATCGTGATGATAGCAGCCACGAAGTTCAGGCTGCCCATCCAGACGATTCCGACGGCAATGGCGGTCGTCACAAGAATCGCCGCCCGTGGCTCGGTCTTGTGTCCGAGCTGGCTGCCGAGGAAGTGCGGGATCACACGGTCCATGGCCAGGGCCTGCATCGTACGCGGCGCGGCCAGTACGCTGCCGAGAGCACTGCTGAGCGTAGCTGCCCAGACGCCCAGCAGCACCAGTTTCAAGTGCGGCCAGACGGCGATGTTCTGCATGACCAGGTTGTTCGTAAGCAACTCCTCACGAGTTGAGGTCAGGCTGACCCAGATTGTGCTGGTGATGTAGACGACGCTCGTGAACGCAATGCTGAGAAGCGTCCCGCGCGGGATCGACTTACCCGGACTCTTCAGATCACCCGACATGCTGGCGCCGACCATGATGCCGGTGACGGCCGGGAAATAGACGGCAAACACCACCCAGAACCCCTGCGGCTGTGCCAGTTCGCGCTGGACTGTGTTCTGGATGTTCAGGTGCAGGTCCGGGTCAACAGCGCCAAGTACGGGCTCAAGCGGGCCGGTCCAGCCTCCCAGGTAAAACGAGCCAATGGCCGCCAGCAACACGGCCAGCACCAGGTACTGGACCTTGATGGCAAAATCCGCGCCTACCCAGGCCAGCAACCCGAACAGCAGCACGACCCCGGTTGAGATAAAGCGGGCATACGGCATGACGCCCGGTGCAACCCATTCCAGTGCTTCCGTGAAACCGACGACGTAGAAAGCGACCGAAACGGCCTGCGAAAGGAACAGCGGAATGCCGATCGCCCCGCCGAATTCGAGCCCCAGGGTGCGGGTCAGAATGAAGTACGCGCCGCCCGTGCGCACTGTCATGCTGGTAGCGACCGCCGACAACGACAGCCCGGTCATCAGGGAAATGGCGTTTGCGATGACGACGATCAGCAGGGCGTAGACCATGCCGACCTGCCCCACGACCCAGCCTGTGCGCAGGAAGTAGATCAGGCCAAGGATGGTCAGAACATTCGGTACAAACACGCCGCCGAAGGTTCCGAAGCGTCCCTTGGCAGATTGTGAGGACGCGCTGTCTGCCATTCGGATCACCGCAAGTAAGCGGGTGACTATGCTGGTCGTGGGGGTGGATACAACGGTAAACTCCGTAGCCCACGATTCAACGTACGCAATCATTTGCCGATGACATGACGACAGTGTATAATGCCGTTATGTTTATTGCAGGTTTCCTGTGAGGTTCGCCTTGGGTTTGTTGATCCGACTGTTGCTCTGGCCTTTCTATCGCATCCGTGCGGTCGGGCTGGGGCGTCTGCCCACCGGCGCGGCGCTGCTGATCGGCGAGCACTTCACACCCTTTGATGCGGCCTTGATCAAACTGCTGGCGCCCGGAGATGTGCTGTGCATTGCCTGCGCGGCCTATTCGCGCACCCGTATTGCGCGTCTGTCCGGTGCGCTGGTTGTTGATCCCGATGCCGGGCCGGCGGCATGGACAGAAGCGTTCAGCAAAGCCGAAGCCGCGCTGAAGGCCGGGCGCAAAGTCTGCTTGCTGATTGACGCGCACCTGTCCAAGCCCGGCCATGTACATGCGCTGGAGGCTGCACTGAAACAACTGTCCGCACCCGTCATCCCGCTGGCGTTCGAGGGCCCCTGGAGCAATCGCTACAAGCAGGGCGTCGAAGAATACCGCCTTCCGCGCAAAGGACGCGCTCCCGTGAGCCTCTATGTCGGCAACGCGTCCGAGAGCGCCGATCCCGACAGCTACCGGAAAGCCCTGCATGAGCTGGAAAGCGAAGTCTGGATTGAGCGCAAGCGCGACCTTCAGCCGCTGGCCTATAGCGTCGTCAGCCGCCTGCGAGAGAACCGCGGGCGCATGGCGCTGGCCGACCCGGTGCGTGGCGGCATCTCGCGCCTGAAGACGCTCACGGGTGCTGTGGCAATCGCACGCGCCATGCGCAAACACTGGGGCGGGCAGAAGCGTGTCGGGTTCCTGCTACCGCCCAGCGTCGGTGGCGCGCTGGCGAACCTCGCGGCCATGCTCAGCGGGCGCGTTATCGTAAACCTGAACTACACGACGGGCGCCGACGGCATGAGCTACGCGGCGAAACAGGCCGAGATCAAGACCGTGCTGACGAGTAAACAGTTCCTGCACAAGGGAAAGATCGAGCCGCCGCCGGGGCTTGAGGTGGTCTACCTTGAGGATGTTGCCCGCACGATCAGCGGCGGCGCACGCCTGTTCGCGCTGTTGATCGCGCTGTTCGCGCCCTACGAGATGCTGCGAAATCTTTGCGGCAAAGTCGCTGACCCCGGCATGGATGACGTCCATGCGATCATCTTCAGCAGCGGCAGCACCGGCGAGCCGAAGGGTATCCAGGTCACGCACTTTAATCTCATCAGCAACATTGAAGGGGCCGCGAGACAGATTGATCTGGATTCCAGCGACCGCCTGCTGCACATGCTTCCGTATTTTCACACCTTCGGAAACCTGCTGCTGTGGGCGGGTATTCACTGGGGCGCGGCGATGATCTTCCTGCCGAACCCGCTTGATGCCGAGCAGGTGGGGCAGATGACCGAAGGTTACGGCGCGACGCTGCTGGTCGCGACACCGACCTTCCTGCAACTGTACAGCAAGCGTTGCACGCCGGCGCAGTTCGGGACACTGCGAATCGTCGTCGCCGGTGCCGAGAAACTGCCGCAGCCGTTCGCGGAGAAGTTTGCCGAAAAGTTCGGGCTCGAAATTTCGGAAGGCTACGGCTGCACCGAATGCTCGCCTGTCATCGGCGTGAACGCGCCGTCCTATCGCCGCGCAGGCGTCATGCAGGTGGGGGCGCGGCGTGGAACGATAGGGCGCGCGCTGCCGGGCATACAGGTCCGCATTGTTGACCCCGACACAAACGAGCCGATGCCGCTCGGTGAGCCGGGCATGCTGCTGGTGAAGGGGCCGAACGTTATGCCCGGCTATCTGGGCGCGCCCGAGAAGACGTCCGAAGTATTGAAAGACGGCTGGTACACCACGGGCGATATCGTGAAACTTGAGCCCGACGGGTTTTTGACAATTACGGACCGCCTAAGTCGCTTCAGCAAAATCGGCGGCGAAATGGTCCCGCACGGAAAAGTCGAGGAAGCATTGCACGCCGTGATCTCGTCACACGAGCAAGTCTTCGCTGTAACCTGCATTCGCGATGAAAAGAAAGGCGAGCGCCTAGCAGTGTTGTACTGCCAGGCCGAGTTCGAGGTAGACCACGTGGTGAAAGAGCTGCAAGGACAAGGGTTGCCGAACATCTTCATCCCGAAGCCGCGCGACTTCATCCAGGTCGACGCGCTGCCCGTGTTGGGTACGGGCAAGATGGATTTGAGAGCCATGAAGCAAATTGCCATTGAGCGGCTTAGTCCGTAGCTCAGGCATCTTGCCTACACCGACTATCGGCCCAGCGGGCTGTGAAGTCTAGCAGCACGCGTTATCATATCTGGATGTTCGGACTGATCAAACGCTGGCGGCGAAGCAAGTTGATGCGTCGACCTTTCCCAAAGGGTTGGGAGCTATACCTCTGCGAAAACATGGCCCTGTACAGCCGACTTCCGGCGAATCTCCAATCTGAGTTGCGGGCCAA
Source organism: Planctomycetota bacterium (assembly GCA_020425695.1). GTDB lineage: Bacteria > Planctomycetota > UBA8742 > UBA2392 > UBA2392 > JACKID01. Next base: position 5,217 of record JAGQRE010000090.1, on the reverse strand, counting down.
GGTATTAGTGTTGCTGAGTGAGAAGCACTTCGAAGGCTGCGGTGGTCTTGAGATAACTGACGAAATCCGCGTGACGATCGCGGGTAATGCGTGCTTGTTGCTGTTGAATCGGAAGACGGCGTTCTATCCGCATCTAGTGACGATTTTGGTTTACCCGAGCGCGTTTGTCGTAGACCGGATCAAGAGTGGTGGATTCGCCCCAGGCATGGCTACGGCGCTGCCGTCGATAATCGAAGCGGCAGGTCTACCGTCACGCGAAGACTTTGAGGACTACGAAGGTGGGCCAACATTTGGCGAAAGCTGGGATCGCGGCAATGTCATTCTCGCGTGGGACATCGCCAAACGTGGCGCGCTGGACCCGCGCGACGGGCTGAATGTCATCCTGCACGAGTTCGCGCACCAGCTTGATTCCGAGGCCGGCGACGTGGACGGCGCGCCGCAGATGGAAAGTCGCCAGCAGGCGAAGAAGTGGGCGGAAGTCTTCCAGCGCGAGTACGACCAGCTTTGCGACGATGTTGACGCCGACCGCGAGACGGTGATCGACGACTACGGCGCCACCAACCCGGCCGAGTTCTTCGCTGTCTGTACGGAAACGTTTTTCGAAAAGCCGCACCAGCTACTTGAGCACCACTCCGAGCTCTACGAGCAGCTAAAGGGCTTCTTCAAACAGGACCCCGCAAGCTGGCAACGAACCCCGGCCGGCTAGCCAATCTCCGTCGTCGCACCACATGGAATACTATATAACTATATAGTGTTATAGTGGTGTAAGCTTGAGTGACGACCTTAACGGAGAGACCCATGGAAAATGTACGCGTACCACTGATCGGTGAGCTTGCGCCGGAGTTCACTGCCGAAACTACCCAGGGCGAGATTCACTTCCCACAGGACTACAAGGGCAAGTGGACGATCTTGTTCAGCCACCCGGCCGACTTTACGCCGGTCTGTACCACCGAGTTCATGACCTTCGCGAACATGAAAGAGGAGTTCAAGCAACTCAACACCGAATTGATCGGGCTTTCGATTGACAGCATTTACAGCCATATCGCGTGGCTGCGCACGATTGCCGAGAAGATCGAATACAACGGCATGAAGAACATCGAAGTCGACTTCCCCCTGATCGCTGACCTGAAGATGGAGGTCGCCAAGAAGTACGGCATGGTGCAACCCGAAGCCAGCGATACGAAAGCAGTGCGGGCGGTGTTCATCATCGACCCGGAAAGCAAGATCCGTGCGTTGGTCTACTATCCTCTCAGCAACGGACGTAATTTCGCTGAGATCAAGCGCCTGGTCATCGCGATGCAGACCAGCGACGCCCACGGCGTTGCCACACCGGCCGATTGGCAGCCCGGCGATGACGTGATTGTTCCTCCTCCGGCAAGCTGCGGCATTGCCAAGGAGCGTACGGAAAAACCGGCTGAAGGCGCCAAGACCCAGGATTGGTTCATGACCTTCAGAAAGCTGGACAAAGACAAGCTGAAGCTTCCCTCAGGCAAGTAGTCAGGGCCGCTCAAAACGAAGGGTGCATCGAAAACGATGCACCCTTCGTTACTTCGATGAGCTTGCGTTAACTCTTGGCCATGCGGCGCAGCACTGAATGCAGGATGCCGCTGTTGCGGTAGTATTCGATTTCCATGGCGTTGTGCAGGCGGCAGATCACTTCGAACTCTTTGTCGCCGGCCTTCACTTTCAGCAGTTGCTTGGGCTTCACGTCGTTGGGCACTTCGATGTCGAAGGTCTCTTGACCTGTCAACCCAAGGCTTGCGGCGGTTTCGCCATCCTTGAACGTCAGCGGTAGCACACCCATGCCGATCAGGTTGGACCGGTGGATTCGCTCATAACTCTCCGCGATCACCGCCTTCACACCCAACAGCAGCGTACCTTTGGCGGCCCAGTCGCGGCTTGAACCCATGCCGTAGTCCTTGCCCGCCAGCACCACCAGCGGCGTGCCGGCCTTCTGGTAGTTCTCGCTGGCCGGGTAGACGTACTTCACGGCGCCGTCGGTGAAGTCGGTTGTCCAGCCGCCCTCGGTGCCCGGTGCCAACTGGTTACGAATGCGCTTGTTGGCGAACGTCCCGCGCATCATCACTTCGTGGTTGCCGCGGCGGCTGCCGTAGCTGTTGAAGTTCTGCTTCTCGACGCCGTGGCTGATCAGGTATTCACCCGCCGGCGTTTTCGGGTCAATGCTGCCGGCCGGGCTGATGTGGTCGGTCGTTACGCTGTCGGCCAGTTTCAGCAGGCAGCGGGCGCCCTTGATGCTTTCAAGTGGCGCGGGCTCGGTGGCCATGTCCATGAAGAACGTCGGTTCCTGAATGTACGTGCTTTTGCTGTTCCAGTCGTACAGCGCGCCGCCGGTTGGCTTGATGCCCTGCCACTCGTCGCCACCGCCTTCGAACACGGCCGAGTAACGCTCAATGAACTGCTCGCGCGTGACGGCCTTGAGAACCGTTTCGTCGACTTCTTTCTGGCTGGGCCAGATGTCTTTCAGGAAGACGTCTTTGCCTTCGCTGTCCTGGCCGATCGGGTCATTGGTCAGGTCAATGTCCACCGTGCCCGCAAGCGCGTACGCCACGACCAGCGGCGGGCTGGCCAGATAGTTGGCCTTCACGTCAGCGTGCACGCGCCCTTCAAAGTTGCGGTTGCCTGACAGCACGCTGGTGGCGACGAGGTTGTGCTCGCGGATTGCGTTGCCGACGGGCTCAGGCAGCGGGCCCGAGTTGCCGATGCACGTCGTGCAGCCGTAGCCGACGATGTCATAGCCGAGGTTCTCAAGCTCAGTCAGTAGCCCGGCTTTCTTCAGGTAGTCAGTGACCACCTGGCTGCCCGGCGCGAGGCTTGTCTTCACCCACGGTTTCTGCTTGAGCCCCAGTTTCAGAGCGTTACGGGCGACTAGACCGGCGGCGATCATCACGCCCGGGTTGCTGGTGTTGGTGCAACTGGTGATGGCCGCGATCACGACGGCGCCGTTCTTCAGCTTGAACTTCTGGCCGTTGTACTCGACGTCAACGCCCGGGTCGTCTTCAACGATTGTCGCTACGCCGCTCTGTTGAGCCGCTGCCGCGCCGCCCTCATCGGCCATGCTGCCGACGTTGGTCGCGGCCGCTACGGACTTCACGCCGAAAGTGTCGGCAAGATCCTTGTGCCACTGCGCCTGCATTGAATCCAGATCGATGCGGTCCTGCGGGCGCTTGGGGCCGGCCAGCGCGGGTTTGACTTCGCTGAGGTCGAGCGAAAGGTCGGCGCTGTAGTTGATCTTGCGGCCAGGCTCGCGCCACAGGCCTTGCTCTTTGCAGTACAGTTCGACGGTCTTGATCAGGTCGTCGTCGCGGCCTGACAGGTGCATGTAATCCAGCGTGTGCTGATCGACCGGGAAGAAGCCGCAGGTCGCGCCGTATTCTGGCGCCATGTTTGCAATCGTGGCACGGGTGGCGAGGCTCATGTCATCAAGCCCACTGCCGTGGAACTCAACAAACTTGCCGACAACACCGTGGGCGCGCAGCAGTTGCGTGACGCGCAGCACGAGGTCAGTCGCGGTTGCGCCTTCGGGCAGCTTGCCCTTCAGTTCAAAGCCGACGACTTCCGGAATCAGCATGGCCACCGGTTGGCCTAGCATCACGGCTTCAGCTTCGATGCCGCCGACACCCCAGCCCAGTACGCCGAGCCCGTTGATCATGGTCGTGTGACTGTCCGTGCCGACCAGCGAATCCGGGAACAGCGTGCCGTCTTTTTCCCAGACGACCTTGGCCAGATACTCAAGGTTTACCTGGTGCACGATGCCCGTGGCGGGCGGCACAACGCGGAAGTTGTCGAAGGCGGTCTGGCCCCACTTCAGGAATTCGTAGCGTTCCTGATTGCGCTCAAACTCGATGCGGCTGTTGGTCTTCAATGCGTCCTGTGACCCGAAGGCGTCAACCTGAACACTGTGATCGATCACCAGGTCGCATGGGACGAGCGGATTAACTTTCTGCGGGTCACCGCCCATGCGTTGCATGGCGGCTCGCATGGCCGCAAGGTCAACGACCGCAGGCACGCCCGTAAAGTCCTGCAACACCACGCGCCCGGGCATGAAGTTGATTTCGACATCCTTGACGTTGCGCGCGTCGTAGGCTGCCAGTGCCTTCACGTCTTCTTCGCTGAACGCGTTGCCATCAAGGTTCCGCAGGATGCTTTCAAGCAGGATCTTGATGGTGTAGGGCAGGTTTTCTGCGCCCTGCACGGCATTCAGTCGATAGATAGTCTTGTCGCCAAGCGGAGTCTTCAGGGTGGCGCGTGCGTCGTCACGGATCGTCATGGTTTCCTCTGCGTATGCGTGTGATTCTGGCTATTACCCCGTTATGCCAGACAGGGCGCTGATTTCCAGCATCCGCCCGCCTTGCCCGAAACGGCCCTGCGTGATAGCTATGTGTCAGGAACTCAGATGAAACAATCGGATTCGAGAGACGAACTTGCCCTGAATTTTGAGCTCGGCATGTATGAGCTTGGGCGCGACCTTTACCCGAAATCACGTCGCGTGCTGGACGGTCTGGTCACCACGTACGCCGCGGCTGGCCGTCACGATGACGCGCTGCGGGTCGCCGCTGAGCTTGTGCAGGCCGACCCGACCAACCCACGCTATCACTACAATTATGCGTGCAGCCTGTGCTGCGCCGGACGCCGCGAAGAAGCCATGCAGATGTTGCAGAAGGCCGTCGAGCTTGGCTTTGACGATTTCGACTACCTGACGCACGACCCGGATCTAGAGCCCCTGCGCGACTGCCCGGAGTTTCGCGAATACCAGAAACGCGCACTTGTCCAGCGCAGCCAACGACTCAAGGGCGTGGACTAGGCACGTAGGATTATTGCGCGTCGAACTAGGCTGTCAGGTTGGCTACACCAGCGACAATCTCGGCAGAAGATACGAAGACTGTCCCGTACTCCGGATCGTCGAATTTGCCTACCAGCCAAAATGTGCCGCCGCCTGCCTCCGCAACGGCGGTGGTGACTTCTGGACTTGGGCGATGATTCTCATTCCGTGCCCAGCCGCTGCGAATGAGAGACGCCGGAGTACCTCCGCAGCCGATGGGCAACGCCACTAGGTGCGAGATGGGTTCCGCCTTGAGAACTTCAAGGACGGCTGCACAGTCATTCAATGACACCTGTGTAAAGCCAAAGAAGCGTAGACCGTCTTCTCGGTCAGGTTGGCACTCACCACTGGATTGCCGATTTGGCGAGATCGCCAAT
>JAGQRE010000008.1 GCA_020425695.1 Planctomycetota bacterium | reverse complement strand
TTGGCCCTGAGCGTCCACCAGGATCGCCGAAACGTGGTGCATCAGCTCATGCCTGAACTGATGCACGTCCTGACTAGCTAGAAGACCTCGGATGTCTTCCATCTCCGCCCTTACTCGGTCTTCCAATCCAACCAGCAAGTCCTTCTTCACCAATGAGTTGATGCCATCCAATGCATCAGCGACGGTGGTTCTACGTTTTGCCTTCTCCTGCAGTTGCTTGGCGAGTTCCGGAACGTCGGTGGCGATGGTCATCGCGCGGGACAGCTTCTCGATCTCCTTGTCTAGCTTCTTCTGTTCCTTCTCCAGTCGCTTCCAATCTGCTGCATGACTGCCGCGGTGTTCCGTGATCAGCTTCTCGATCGCTTCAGTGATGATCGCGACGCTCTCCTCGTTGAGGATGTTCTCTTCGATGGCTTTCATGACGGAGTCCATCAGTGTGGCCTGATCGACCTTGGTGGAGTTGGCACAAATGCTCGAGCCGCGCCGGCGGTTGTAGCTGCAGGCGTAATTGACGTAGGTGTGTCCCTTGCGGCTCGTCTTGATTGCCATGAAGTTCGCTCCGCAGTCGGCGCACTTGATGATGCCGGCGAAGGGATAGCGGATGTTCCGGTGGGCAGTGGATGCCTTGTTCTTCTTCCGCTTGCCCAGTCGGTCAGCAACAGCGCGCCAGAGATCATCGGTGATGATCCGAAGATCCGGCATCTTCTTGATCTTCCACTCTGATCGTGGGTTGTTGCGCTTGGTCTTGGTGCCGTCGTTCTTCCGAAAGAACTGTTGGCGGTTGTAGATCAGGCAGCCGGTATAGGTCTCGTTGTGGATGATCCCACGGATGGTGGATGGGTCGAAGCCCCGGCCGTTGTCCGGTGTCGGCACCGCGGCGTCGTTGAGTCGCTCCGCAATCTTGCGCAGGCCCATGCCTTGGCTGGACCAGGTGAAGATGTCTTTGACGACCCTGGCGCGCAGCGGATCAACCTCAAGCACCGTTCGTTGGATCACGTGGCCGCCCTTGCCAATCCGCCCCTTCGGGTCTGGCATCTTCTTCAGCTTATAGCCGTAGGGCGGGCGCCCTCCGGTCCAGAAGCCCTCGGAGTTCGCCTGCTCCTGGTCGCTTAGCCCAAACTGCGTTGAGTTCGGATTCCGTCCAGGTCCCGCCCCTTACCTTTGAACCCCGTCTGCGAATTGTTGGCATCTGATTCTCCATGATACACGTGACATTGACGACTGGGTCTGCCCCAATTCACTAGCTCAGCTGGTTCGGCCCGTTCGCGCCAAGTGCGGCCCGAACAGTCTCCACTAACTCGGCGGCAGACTGTGACGGGTCGCCGAATGTGCTGATCCCGAGAGCTCGTGCTTCATCATCAAGCGGCCCAGCACCCTCGCGAGCCGCAACTGCGATAACCGGAGATCGATGAAAGCCGATTCCACGGGGAGGGCTTCGAATGAAGTCACTGAGCTCGGCGCGGGTATCCCCGTCGGACTCCGAAGTAAGCACAACCAGGTCGAAGTGGTAATCGGACAAGAACAGCCACGCTTCAGCAACGGACGCTACGCACTCGACATTGAACTGAGCATTCTCAAGCGCTTCTTCGAGAGCCAGCGCGACGTCGTCATTCGATTCAATGAGCAGAATCGCAGGTGGTCGCGGAGTCGTGCAGCTATCACCCTCACGCGGGAGCGACCTAGAGCCGCGCCAGCGCCGTCTTGAGTTGGCACCCCGACCAAGCACAAGCCACGACGGTGCAGCTGACAAGCTCGCCGATGACGGCACCGCAATCGCCCGCCTTCGGTGGGGACTGCGATCCCGCGTTCGTCGCAATTCAGCGTCTGTGCCCCGCCTCGCCCTTTTCAAGCCGTTCTCCGTTTGCACCTGCCATGTCTTCCCACCTGTAGATGTCCGCCTGCATCACGACGGTTGCAAGAATCCGGAAAGTTTTTCGATCGTGCGGATACACACCGAGCCGGACGCAATTCCTGCACCCAACTGTGCGTCGGCGGACATCTACCTGACGGGAGGCCGTATCAGCGCAATGGGCGCCGGGCCAACAACGGGGGGGGGCGAATATTGGAATACAAGAAACTGGTACTTGTCGCGCCGGCGTGGCGCGAAGAGCTTGACCCAAAGACGAACACGCTCTACTTGCGAGCAGAATTTTCATCGCCTGGTTTCTGCGAGACAATCATGACGCCAGTGCCTGGAACCGATCCGGTGGAGTACTCGTACACCTGCTTGCCGGTGACGTGCGAGGGCGAGTGCGAGTTACGCGAGCGCGACCTGCCTGGCGGAATGACCATCTACTACTGCGCCTGCCCGGACGGAGATGGCAGCGTTGCTGTAGCATCGGCAGCAACGCGCGGCGGTGCGAAGGCAAAGGGAAAAGTGAACAAGACGGCGAGTAAGAAGACTTCTTCAAAGCAGCTAGCGAAGAAGCCAACCAACCAGTCAAAGAAAACGAAAGCTAAGGGATAAGCGTGATTTGTGGAGCCGCAGACTGCCCGATAGAATGCCCACACTGCACTGACTGGGCATCATGGATGCATTCGAACAGCTCCGGGTCTCCTGCACCAAACGCGCTTGGCGTTTGGCATGGGCGTCCACGCTCAATGCGACAGATGCCGACGACGTCATGCAACAAGCCTTCATTGTTGCATGGCGTCGTCGCGAGGCCATACCAGCCGATGCATGGCCTTGGTTCGCAACGGTTGTCGTGAATTGCGCGCGCAATCACCGAAAGAAGATGAACCGGATGCGTTTGCGAGAGAGCAAGCTACGGCCAACAACTGAGGACTCCGCCAGGTTGTCCACCGCTGAGCAGTCTGAGTTGCGCGAGCAACTGCTTCGTGCATTGAGCGATTTACCCGAAGGAGAACGCGAAGCGGTCACTCTTTGTCACATGGCCGGTCTTACGCAGACTCAGGCCAGTAGTGAATTGGGTGTCGCATTGAATACGGTCAAGTCGCAAGTGAAGCGCGGCCTGGATCGTCTGCGCCAGCGACTGGGCCCTCAGGCAGAGGGCCTCGAAGCCTACCTCGCAACCGTGGCATTCCCTCAGCCTGCCGCTGGCTGGGAAGCAGCATCACTCAGATGGCGTAATGGTGTCGAGTCTACAGTGACCAAGGCTCCTCCTGTAACGCGGATTACTTTCACGGGAGTCGCAGCAGTAGCAGCCACTTGGTTGGCGCTGGTCATCGCTTGGTTGTTGCTGAGCACTGGCAATGCTGCATCTCCTCTTTCCATCAATCCAACCACAGCTTCCGCGATGCCGGCCTCAAGTCCGGTTACAAACTCTTCGGCGGATCCGTTGAACGATGGCTCGCTTAGACCCGACACCGCGCGTGAGAATCTTGACGTGACTAGGGAGGACACTCCGGCGGACGTGTCTACCGCGGTGTCTACAGCGCCAAGCCTCACGCCACCGACAAACGAACCAATCGGCCGCACTGAAATCCTGCCGCTGGGTCGTAACTCCAATGGCCTAATGCAAGTCCGGACTGACTACTATGAAGAAGGTCCGATCTACACGCAGTGGACAGAACTCGTTACCGCGTCGGATACGATTCTTCAAGGCTCGTACCGGAAGTTCCGCCTTGATAGCACAATCTGGGAGACAAGCGAGTTTGAGAATGGGCTGCGGGAAGGGACATGGAAGCGGTATTATGAGAACGGCGCACTAGCCTGCCGCGGTGAATTCCACGCTGGCCAAGTCATCGGACTTTGGACTTGGTTCTACGACAACGCGCAGAAGATGGCGGAGGGGAGTTACACGGGCGGTGAGAAGCACGATGTCTGGCGCGCATGGCACCCCAATGGCGAACGCCGTTTTGTCGAAACCTACAGGAACGGAAAACGCGATGGCAAGGCCACGTACTACGATGAACATGGCAGGAAGATCCGCGAGACTACTTGGCTCGAAGGTGTAAAACACGGTCCAGAGACGGAGTTCGATTCGGAGGGTAATGCGCTCTCCCCGACGATCTATGACCACGGCGAACGCCGGTAGGAACACCCGCGATGTTCCCCAGCCAACAATACTCCGTCTGACACCTGTCGTTTCCGAAAATGCTGTCTTGGCAGTTTCCAACGTCGCATTGCTTAGCCTGGTAGAGAAACGTCCGCAGAAACGGGTTTCGAAAAGCGCCCGCTGTCGGCTGGAGTAACCTGTTTCTAGCCAGCCGCAACGCCGCGTTCTCCAGCACCAACGACCGGTTCCCCCACAGGAGCAGGCTCAGCACTGACATCATCAGGAAGATCATCTCGTTGCCCCATCACGTTGTGATGGCGCTAGCCAACCTCCACGACTGGCGATGGATAGACGGCGGTTTGCTACAATCTCGGCCAAATGAGCCGAGGCTCAGGAACGCCTCGAAGTAGGCCTGACGGAGTTTTCGGTAGGGACAAGTCGAGCAAAGGACTTTGCCAAACGTAGACAGGCGATCGTTAAAAACAGAAGAACGGCGAGGCCGATACTCGAAGTGGACCTTTCCCCTGAAGAACAAGTCGATTCATCGCCGTCGTTTTCTTTGCCACTCTCTCCATTCGTAGCGTTTCCTTTCAGTTCAAAGACAAACGGTGTCGCAGTGTTGGTAGCGTTATGAGTAAACTCCACCCCCGCCTGCTTTGCGCCAACGCTTTGAGGTGCGAAGTAAAGTACGAAGCTGGTAGATGTGCCAGGGGCGAGGTTCATCGAGTAGCCTGCGACATCAAGAACGAACTCAGAAGCATCGGCACCCGTAATAGTCGGCGTACCAATGGTCATCGCAATTGTGCCAGTATTCGTAATGTAAATCGTAAGCGGTGTACTCGCACCAACCCCGGTGGCAAGGGACCCAAAGTCACGGGCAGTTCCCGTCGCCGACTCTAAATTTGATATCAAAGCGCCACCCGCGTTGTTTTCACGAACTTCCAGCGTCACTGACGGTGCCAAGGCAGTGCCAATCACTTCGCAGGCAAACGGACTAGCGGTCACTATTCCGGCGTTGTGAGGAATACTTATGGCAGCTGCTTTGTTGCCAACGGACTGCGGGTCGAACGAAACGGTCAATGACGTTTCGCTTCCAGCTGCCACGACTGTTGTGTAGTTGTTAAGGTTTAGAACAAAGTCGCCCGCACTTGAACCCGTGAGCGTAGGTGTACCGACGACTAAGTCCGAAGTGCCCCAATTTTTTATGACCAGTGTGAGTGGCGACCCGGGCCCATTCCCGACAAGGAGAACACCGAAGTCACGATTTGTTCCGACTGCAGGTGCCCCGTTGGGGACAATAGGACCACCAAGGTTGATCTCACGAAGTTGGATACTTGGCTGACTCGGCGTTCCCGTACCGGTTCCAGTGAGTTCGAATTCAAACGGCGACGTCACGGAGATACCCGCATTATGCGACATCCTGACAAGCCCCGTGAGTTGCCCTACTTGATTGGGATCAAAGGCGACACTGAAGCTAGTGCTCTGGCTCGGCTGTAAGGTTCCTGCCATTCCACTTGCGTCGAGTACGTACGCGTTCTGGTTGTAGCCGGAAACAAAGGGCAAGGTTGGTGGACCCAACGTAAGTGCTGATCCGCCGACGTTGACGATGACGAACGTCTTGTAGGCCGTTGGTCCGGAATTGATGTCGAACGATCCGAAGTCCCGGAAAGCTGAGGGCGCCGAACCATATGCGACTTGGGCTCCCCCGACAGTGGCTTCGTGCAACTCGAGAACTGGAACGGGACCGTTCGTGCCATACCCACCTACGACGAACGAATAATTTGTGATGCCGCTCTGACCCGGCGGTAGCGCGTCATGGGTAAACTTAACCAATCCAGTGTGCGCTCCGATTGTGGTCGGATCAAAGAAGACTTCAAAGCTCGTTGTGCCAGCTGGTGGAACGCTGTTTAGAAACCCTGTCGAGTTAAGACCGAACTCAGATCCACCACTGAGAAAGCTGGGGCTACCCAAGTTCATGTTTACCGACCCTGTGTTGCGGATAACAACCGTCAACGGCTGGCTTGGCCCAGCGTTGATGTCAAACAAACCGAAGTCGCGCGCGCCGACCGCCTGTGAAGAGCCGTCCGGGATTATTGGGCCACTGGCACTATTCTCGTGCACCTCGATAATCGCGACGCTGGCTCCGCTACCGGCAACGCTGAAAGTGAACGGCGACGAGGTGTTTAGCCCATCGTGCGTGAACGTAACAAGGGCATCGCGAATACCGACCAAGGTTGGCTGGAACTGCAAGCTGAAGCTCGTTGTGCTTCCAGTAGTCAGAGTGGTGCTGTAACCGGTAAGGTCGAGGACGAAATCACTCGAGCTGCCGCCAGTGAGTGCTGGCGTGCCCAACGCCATGTTCGACGTTCCCGTATTCAGAAGGTGTATTTCCAAAGGACTCGAAGTGCTGCCCACGCCCAGTTGTCCGAAGTTGCGTGCGGCAAAGGGAGCTGACCCGTTCTGAATCACGCCGCCTGTTGTGCTTACTTCGCGCACTTCAATCAGTGGGTGATTCTGCGCCGAGGTGCCAGTTCCGGAAAAGCGAATCGAAAATGGGGATGACTGAGCGCCGCCGGAATTGTGCGTGAAGCGAAGGAAACACGTATAGCCCGCGACCAGACTAGGATCAAAAGCCACGGTAAAAGAAGTGCCGCTACCCGGCGCGATTGTGTTCTGGAAACCCGTAGTATTGAGATTCAAAGCTGCACTCGGGAACTCATCAAGAGTAAGAGCACCAAGAATCAGGTTGGCGGTTCCATCATTCTGAATCCAGACTGTCTTTGTCGAGGTAGCCCCAACACTGATGTCTTGTGAGCCAAAGCTTCCGAAACCTGTCGGCGCGCCTGAAGGTATTGTTGCGCCAGCAACGTTATCCTCCCGTACTCTCAGCCACGGTCCCGCAAATCCGTTACCTGCGACCTGAAAGCTAAATGAGGCAGTTGTCGTGGCGGTATCGTTGTGCGTGAAGCTGACAGTCGCGACGCGAAGCCCGACGGAACTCGGATCAAACGCAACCTGAAAGCTTGTTGAGTTGCCGGGCGTCACGGTTGTTTGGTAGCCGCTGGTGTTCACCGCAAAGTCAGCGGCCCCGCTACCGCTCAAGCTTGGCATACCAAGGACAAGGTCATCGCTACCAAGATTGGTGATGTAACAAACGCCACCCGAGGATTGTCCAGCGGACAACTCACGCTCCCCAAACAGAAATGGCCCGACGGCACTCGTGCCATCGGCCATGACGCTTCCGGCTGCTCCTGATTCTCTCACTTCAAGCGCTGGCGCAGTCACCCCGTTTCCAGCGATGTCGAACGAAAATGGGGTCGAGGAATTGGTCGCATCGTGTCCGAACGAAACCACCGCGGACATCGATCCAGCCATTGTCGGATCAAAGCTGATGGCAAAGCTAGTTGATGATCCCCCAGCGACGACCGCGTTGAATCCACTCAAATCGATACTGAATTCGCCAGGGTTCGATCCAGACAGAGCCGGCGTTCCCAGGTTCATAGTTTGCGTACCGCTGTTCCCGATCGAGATTGCAAGCGCACCCGAAGGCCCGGCATGGACCAACTGCGCGCCGAAGTTCGTTGCACCGGAAGCAGCATCTCCATTCGAAATAGACTGAGACCCAGCCGCGGTCACGCTGATGGATGGAGGGGTACTCCCAATTCCTGAGACGCTGCAAACCCATGGATCGGGCGGAGAACCAGTCTGCGTGGCAGTGTGACTGAAGCTGACTTGAGCGTATTGAAGTCCGGCATTCGTGGGTTGGAACTGGACGGTAAATGACGTGGTCGCAGCTGGTGTAAGCACACTCACGAATCCCGTCGTGTCGAGAAGAAACGCCGCCGGGGAACCTCCCGTAAGCGTCGGCGCACCAAATATAATGCTCGACGAGCTTGTGTTGATGATGTGTAACGTTGTGATCAAGGAGCTACTTCCAACAGTCACCGTACCAAATGCACGCACGCCGCTGGCAGTGGCTCCATACCCAACTAACGTTCCACTCGTCGTAGTTTCACGAATTTCGAAGGGCGGGCTAGCGACTCCTGTACCACGCACCACGAACACGAAGGGGCTGGTCGTAACGTCCGATGCGCTGTGCGTCATGCTGATCGTGCTGGAGAACGAGCCGAGGCTCGATGGATCGAACTGTATACTGAACGTCGTAGTGGCATTCGCCGCAAGAGTCCCAAGGAACCCGCTCGTATTGAGGGAAAAGCCGCCGCCAGTCGTTGTCGGCGTACCAAGCGCGACGGGCACGCTGCCGACGTTCTTGACCGAAATCGTAAGCGCGGAAGATGGTCCCGCGTTCACATCCTGTGGGCCAAAGTCAAGTTCACCTACGCCGTCACTGCTGTTGACCACCGTCGTTGCCGCACCTGCTGACACCCGCACCGAAGATGTCGCGTGTTTCATAGTAACGGAATCGATCAGCAACCCCCGAGTATACACCGAACCGGTCGCCCGGTGCTGAATCCGCACAACCATCTGCGACGTGAACGCGCTCTTGCCCGAGTGAACCACGGCAGCCGAAAGGTCGATAATGCAAGGCTCATAGGCACTAGAAGTGCCCTGAGTCAGCGGAAAACGATAGAGGCAGGCAAACCAGGTAGCCCCGCCGTCATCACTGGCAAACACTCCGGTTTCATCACTCGGTGATGCGCCCGTACTCGCCCAGCGAAACTGGAATCCAAAAGCATCGTTTGCCGGCGAGTAGGCCGACAAGTCGTAACGGAACTCAAGTGCACCAATGCCGCGATCTAGTGCCACGTGGTTTGGAGCGCTATGCGGCGCAGCCGAGCCATACGTATTCGGTAGGCTACGCACTCGGCCCGGGGTATAGACCATAGTAGACGCAGGAGCGGCATCGACACTAGGTGCTGAAGGGGCCGGAGTTCCTTGGGCATCCAGACCGCCTACGTTTGCAGATATCTGCCCGTCAAAGTTCTCATTGGCAGGAAACGTTGCGGCGTAATCCTGAATGCGTGCAATTGGCCCATCGATCGGAAGAACGCTAAACACAGTCCCCGGCAGGACACTGACCGCGCTGAGTTGCGCTCCAAATTCGTTCCCTGCGCCTCCGGTAGCGGCACTGGCAACGACAACGATGCTGATCCAGCCCTGATTCAGGTTGAAGCCCAGCCCACTAAACACGGCGTCGCCACCGGAAAATGTCTGGGTTGTGCCAAGCTGTGGCTCAGTGGAGAAATCTGCATATCCGTCATGATTAAGATCGATCCAAAGTGAGACATTAGAAATGTCCGTGTCCGCGCCTGTCCCTAGCCTGCTGATTGTCAAGCTTTGGACAGTCTGCGCGGTTGGTGCTGCAAGATCAAATCTCATTACTGCGTTGGGCTGCCCTTGGCGAAGCGTCCATATCTGATTGACCAAGGGACGCTGAAAGACGTTGATCCCCGCTCCGGCGAATTCGAGACTCCAGGTGACCAAGTCGCCAACATTCCCTACGCCCTGGTCGTACACGACAAGGCCCCACGTACCGTTCGCGTTCGTGCCATAAAAGTTGTTCAACTGGCCAGCCCCGTAGAGTTTGTCAAACGGTGCCGTGGAACTGCCCCAGATGCTGCTGGTAGGGTAGAAGCAGGGATCCGAGCCGGTGAAGGCTGCGTCTAGGTAGTCATCACCGCTGCCACCTTGGAGATACGACAGAGGAATGGCCGACGACGACGCCATTGTTGCCGCATTGTACGGAGGCGACACCGTCACGCCGGGAGGCACCAGCCAGATACCGAGGTCGTTGTCATTGGGATGATGAATGGTGAATCGCACCCGCATGCTCTGAATAGAAGCCGGAGCGCCAACCACGATGATATCGTCACGAATGCCAGGGGCATTATTCGGGATCGGTGTGAGCCCCGAGGATGATGTATAAACCTGTGCACTAAGAGGTGAAGCAAGCAGCATAATCAGCAACCAGAGGCGCATGAGATTCCCCTATGGGCTCACTATTCGATGGATGAGCGAGCCAGAGTAATCCGCCACCAACAGGTGTCCGCTTGCTTCAGACCAAAGCCCGACCGGGCGACCTACCGACGTTGAAACCATTTCCATGTTTCCGTTGGCTGCGTTGATCCTGCGTACCCGCCCAAAATCGGAGATATAGATGTTGTCCGCGGCGTCAATGTGAATTGAATCAACGTAGACCATGCCAGCTTGGGTGGCAGGCCCGCCATCACCTCCGCTGCCTCCGCCCGCCACACCCGCTATGGTGGTGATGACGCCTCCGGAATCAACCCGCCGTATGTAGTAATAGACTTCGCCGATCACTACACGGCCGGCGCTGTCCACCGCCACAGATGAGACATAATTGAACCCCGCTGCAGTCGCTTGGCCAAAGTCCCCGGAATGTACAGCGGTTCCATTACCGGCAAATGTCGTAATGACACCACTACCAGCCGCCACCTTTCTCACTCGGAAGTTCTCCGTGTCGGCTATGTAAAGATCACCATTCGGTGCCACACACAAACTCTGCGGGTTGTTGAGTTGCGCCAACGTCGCCTGACCATTGTCACCGGAGAATCCAGCCACGTACGTACCTGCAATCCGCGAAATCACC
Organism: Planctomycetota bacterium; assembly: GCA_020425695.1. Classification (GTDB taxonomy): domain Bacteria; phylum Planctomycetota; class UBA8742; order UBA2392; family UBA2392; genus JACKID01. The sequence goes on along the minus strand of JAGQRE010000008.1, from coordinate 48,533 downwards.
GTGTTGGAGGCGTTGATGCGGCGCACAACGTGATTTGCGGAATCCGCGATGTAGATGTTGTTCGCGGCGTCAATCCACAGCCCCCGAGGATAGTTCAGGCGTGCATTTACCGCCGGTCCACCATCGCCGGTACTCCCCGGGTTTCCGTCGCCGCAAATGGTTGTGATGTTGCCGGTGGCCGCGTCAACGCGGCGAATGCGGTGGTTGTAGGTGTCCGCAACATAGACGTTCCCGAGGCTGTCCGCCGCCACACCCGCGGGCTTGTCCAATTGAGCGTTCAGTGCTGGCTTGTTGTCGCCGTTGTAGCCGGACACGCCGGTGCCAGCGATCGAGTACGCAGTACCCGCAGAATATACGTCGATGGTGAAGTTCGCGGTGACAGTATTCGTCGCGGAGTCGCGCAGGCGGATGGTGAAACCGTACTGGCCCGGTGTGGTTGGCACACCACTAATCGTTGTCGAGGGTGTACCTGTTGGCGCGATGGACAAGCCCGCCGGCAACACACCTCCGAACACATCCCATTGATAACCGGTGCCGCTGCCATCGGAACCGGTTATGGTAGCTGAATACGGAACGCCGGGAGCCCCTGCCGGGGTTGAAGCCGTCGTGATTTGCAACGCGCCGGCGGTGATGTCTGCACTGAATGCACGCGCTGCGATGCCGGAACCGTTGTCGACAACCTGCAACGTGAAGTTGTACGAACCCTGGGTAGTCGGCACCCCCGACAGACTCGCGATTGGCTGAACCGGGGACCAAGTAAGGGTAATGCCTGGCGGTAGTGTACCGGCAATAACGCTCCAACTATGCGGCGCCCCAGCACCAACCGTGGCAGTGACATTGGCGAAATAGCTCGCTCCGATCATGCCGCTCGGCAAAGACGCCGTCGTGATGCTGAGCCCCGCATTAATCAGCCAGTTGAAACCGAGCACACCCTCATTCATCGCGGAGTCTTGGACGCGAATTGTGAACAGGTAGTTGCCGCCTGCGGAAGGAGTGCCGTTGACTTCGGCCGTGGTGGGGCTGACGATCACCAGCGAAAGGCCCGGCGGAAGCAATCCTTGAGAAACTGACCACGAGTAGCCGCCGGTGCCGCCACTCGCTGTCAGGGTCAACGTGTATGGCTGGGCGACCACAGGTTCTGGAACTGGCGTCGGTGCACTGATCGACAGTTGGCCATTCACCGTAATCTGCAGTGGCTTGGTCGATGTTGCCGAATTGGAGTCCGTCACGCGAACGGTAAAATTGTAAATGCCAGCGGTGGTAGGCACTCCGCTAAGAATGGCAGAAGGAGTGCCCGACACGAGACCAAGACCATTCGGCAAACTGCCAGATTCAACGATCCAAACGTAGCCAGCCGAAGTACCACCTGCAGCAATTATGTCAGCCGAGTATGCGGACTGGACGGAGGCGTCGGGTAGGGTCTCCGTCACAACAGCCAGCCCGCCGTCCACCAAGAGCGTGTAGGTTTTCGCGACGCCATTGGCCGAACTTGAGGAAACCTCAAGCATGAAAGAAAACACACCTGCTTCAGTTGGTGTGCCCGACAGCTTGGCATCACGTTTACGAAACTCGAACTGAAGCCCTTCCGGCACCCGGCTGCCAGGCACAAGTCGCCACCGAAGATCTCCTCCTGAACCACCGGTTACGTGGAAACTAGCCTCGTACGGCACGTTGACATTTGCACCCGGAATGGAGTCCGGCTCCAAGTGCAACTCTTCCCGTGCACACGACGAAAACGCCAACAGAAACACAACGAGGGCGATCGGTGCTAACACAAGTCTCATGTGTCGAATGGCAGTACAAGGAAACATCACTGGCCCGAAGAGTCTACGGTCATGCTATACTCCGAAGAGCTAAAAAGAAATCGGTATCGTAGTGTTGGGACAAATGACCTTTCTGGATTGCATGTGGAGTCGTTTGGCATGAGACGGATCATTTTGGCGATTGTGTTGAGCGTGGCTTCGACTTGCGCAGCACAGAATTCGATTCCGGATTCGACTGGACTCGTCACAGACAGCGACGTGACGGCAGTGCTCGAGAGTGGCGGCAGCTTGTACGCTGGCGGCGGGTTTGAATACATCGGTTCGGCAACTGGCAGCGCCGTACTCGTCAACCAAACGACGGGCACCGTAACGACGGGATTTCCTCGCGTTGAGGGGAACCTACTGGCTGTGATCCCCGACGGCACCGGAGGCTGGTACCTTGGCGGATCATTTACTCAAGTTGCAGGTACAGCTCAAGCTGGCGTTGCACGAATCACCGCCGCGCTTGCCTTGGACGCGACATTTAGCGCGGATGTCGTCGGAACGGTGCGCGCCCTTGAGCTAACCGGGGGCGTACTTTACCTGGGCGGAACATTCACATCTGTCTCAGGCCAAGCACGCAGCAACCTCGCTGCTGTCGATGCTTCAAGCGGAGCAATTCAGTCTTGGAACCCCGGGGCTAACAGCACGGTGTACGCTCTCGAAACCGACGGTTCTTCCATCTATGCCGGTGGCAACTTCAGCCAACTCGGTGGAAGCTCACGCAACAACGCTGGGGCAGTATCCACAACGGGTACGCTGACAGGCTGGCAGCCACCGCTACCCGCGGGTGGTGAAGTGCGCTCGCTACTTCTCGATGGAGCAACCGTCTATATCGGTGGCGGATTTACAAGCATGACCGGATTCGGAACACGAAACCGATTCGCTGCCGTCGACGCGACAACCGGTACTCCACTAACGCAGTTGGAACGCATCGGTTTCAACAACACAGTCCATACCATGCTCAAAGACGGCAATCGCTTGTATTGCGGCGGTTCTTTTCAGCACGGATCGACGAGTCGTGACTTTGTTGCGAATATCGATCTGCAGGGTGTGTCCAGCGTCAACTATCCAGATACGAATGGGGCTGTTGATGTGGCCGTTCCCGATGGCGCAGGCGGATGGTACATCGGCGGCGACTTCACAGAGGTGGGCAGCACCACGCGCTACCGTGTCGCACGCATCGATAACACCGGCAATCTGGACACGTCCTTCGTACCCAACATCGGACAACAGGTCCGCGCATTGGTTCTGAATGGCTCAGATCTTTATGTCGCCCATGGATCAACTGTTTCACGCCTCGATTCAAGCACCGGTGCTCTGAACACTGCCTTCAGTCTCTCCGTTGGCGGTACGATCTATGCACTACACTTGGGTCCCAACTACCTCTACGTCGGTGGAAGTTTCAGTACTGTGACGGATTCGGGTGGCAGCTTCGGTCAGGGCGATCTCGTCGACGTCGACCCCCAGACCGGGAATCGCGTACAAACGCTTACAGGTTCTGCCGGTAGCGGCCTCGTTCGAACGCTCGCCGGGGATGGCACGAACCTGTTCGTCGGGGGCTCGTTCGGGCAGATCGGCGGCGTGAATCGGAGCGGGCTGGCAGCCATTGACATGTCAACAGGAATCGTAACCGGCTGGAACCCGAATCCCAACGACTATGTCACCAGATTGCAAGTTGAGGGATCAGAGCTTCTGGTAGGCGGCACGTTTTATGTCATCGCAGGTGCTTTTGCGCCTCGGCTGGCTCGATTCGACCTGGCGACACTGAATCGCCTTAGCCTCTCGATTTCGGGCAATGGCGCGATTACGCAAGCCTACAAGACAGGTAGCACGCTGTACTTGGCAGGCAGCTTCACCCAAGTTAATGGGCAGTCCCGACTGAGGGCAGCAGCAATCGACCTGACAACTGGGGCTCTGCTGCCTTGGAATCCGCGTGCATCGGTCAACTCCAACTTTACATGCCTGACCGTCGCAGGAAACGACGTCATGCTTGGCTGTACAAACCAGTGGTTCGAGCCGAAGCATGAATGCTTGGCCGCTATTGACCTTGCACAAGAGACCTTCGAGCAGTGGAATCCGGCCATCCAAGGCGGCGCGGTCAACGCACTGTACGCGAATGGTTCATCCGTGTTCTTCGGCGGCACCTTTGAAAGAGTCGACGGGCAGTCACGTCGGCACTTCGCAGCTAGCGATGCCACAAGCGGGAACGTACTCGGCGTAACAACGCACTTTTCTAACAGTGTCGAAGTAATCCTTGGCATCGGTGGCGATATTCTATGCACAGGTGCATTTCGGAGTGCGGGCGGAGTGCTTCGCAATCACATGGCCGAGATCGACCTGGCAAGCGGAAACGTTACTGCCTGGACCCCGACGGGCGTGCCTTCTGTCGTAAATGACATGGTGATCGACGCTGGCACGCTATTCTACGCGACGACTCTCGGCACCGGTGCCGTTGACCTGACGAGCGGTGCCGATATCGGATTCGCGTTGCCTGTGTCCGGAAGCGCCAATGCGATTGCCTTGACCTCAACCGAAGTCTGGTTGGGCGGCACCTTCACCAACGTCGGCTACTACTCTCGTATTGGCCGAGCAATCTACGACGCGTCTGGTCCAGCTATCGCCAGTGCCAATCCGAACATCGGTCGGGTGTATGCTTCGCTACCGGACGGTTCTGGAGGCTGGTATGCGGGTGGCACAAGCGGTGTCTTCCGCGTGGACTCATCCGGCACGGTTGACATGACGTTCATGTTCCCGTCGATCGGCACCATCAATGACATGCGCATTGACGGCAACACGCTGTTTGTCGGTGGAGACTTCACAAACATTGGTGGTGCGATGCGCAACAATCTGGCCGCCATCGACCTGACAAGCGCAACGGTGATGGCATGGGACCCAGCACCCGATCAGATTGTGCATGCGCTTGAAGTACTGTCAGGTCGCCTCTTCGTGACCGGAGTGTTTGACAACATCGCGGGATCATCCCGTGCGCACGCAGCATCATTCGACGTCTCGACGCTCACTCTGAACAGCTGGCAGCCTGCTGTCGTCGGGGGCTACATCACCTCCCTCGCCACTGACGGGACAAGCTTGTTCGCAAGTGGTTTCTTCAACTCGGCTGGGAGCTCAAGTCCTCACTTAGCCCAGCTAGATCCCTTTAGCAACAATGCATCGAGTTGGGCGCCAAGCCCCTCCGCAGGAGTATCCGGCCTTGCTGTTGACGGCAATAAACTCTACGTCGGGGGCAGCTTTACCACGATATCGGGCACGTCGCGGCAACGGCTGGCACGCTACGACATATCCACATTGACGCTGGATGGGTGGATGCCTTCGGCAGACGACGTAGTTTCCACCTTCGCATTTTCTGGCACGAAAGTCCTGATAGGCGGCTCGTTCGGTCAGGTAAATGGGCAAGCGACCTCCAACTTGGCGGAATTAGACACGACAGCCGGCGGGCTCGGGCAGTACTGGCCACAACCAAGTGACGCAGTCCGCAGCATCAGTTTCTCGGGCGGGCAAGTGATGGTCGGCGGAGCCTTCAGCAGCATCTCGGGTACAGCGCGCCCTTACCTTGCTTCCTTTAACCGATCTACCGGTCAGCCGACTGGATGGATGCCTCAGCCAAACGGCGTGGTGAACGCACTTTCAATAGACGGCGGCACATTATACTGCGGTGGCGCATTCACCTCATTGACGGGACAAACCCGCAACGGTGCGGGTAGCTTCACCATCAGCAATGGCAATCTCGGTGGGTGGGATCCGGACATAACAGGTCAAGTCCAAGACCTACATATCAGCTCGGACGTCATCTATCTCGGAGGAAACTTTACGGCCGTCGCAGGGAAACCACGGCGAAACTTCACGGCTGTCGATAAGTTGTCCGGTGCAGATGCTGGTGTAATGACTGGCTTTGACTCTACGGTCTTTGATGTATGGGAGAGTGGTGGAGTGGTCGTCGCTGGCGGGCAGTTTCTAAACGGCGGCATCAGCGCGAATTCAGCTCTTCTGTTGAATCCCTCCACCGGCGCTCTGCTGAGCTCTCAACCTCAGGACTTTGACGGCACCGTGCTGTGCGCGACTTCTGATGGGAACGGTGGCTGGTTTATCGGAGGAGGGTTTACGCGTTGCAACGGCCTGGTGAGGCGCGGGCTGGTTCACATCAACTCCACGGGCATGGTTGATGCTGGCTTTGATGCCGGGCTGGACGGCATCGTTCGCACGCTTCTTAGGGACGGCAACACGCTTTACATCGGCGGCGACTTCCTGAATGCGGGCGGACTTCAACGGGACCGGTTCGCTGCTATCAACCTACAGTCCGGGGCGACATATGGTCTACCGACTTCATTGCAGATCCCCTTTGATGACGCGGTGCGTGCGCTTGCCATTTCCGGCACTCTTCTTTACGTCGGCGGCTCTTTCAGCAACGCTGGCGGCGTTGCCCACAGTCACCTCGCACGCATTGACTTGGCTGCCGGTACGGTGGACACGGCGTTTAGTCCTTCCGTCAATGGCACTATTCATGCGCTGGCCGTAAACACTGACCTGATCATGGCTGGCGGATCGTTCAGCATTGCCGACACACAATCTCGCACAAATCTCGCGGCGTGGGGAACTTCTACACTGACACTTTCCGCCTGGAATCCTTCAGCTGATGCCCTCGTATATTCCATGGCCACAGTCGGCACGGATGTGCTCGTCGGCGGATCATTCTCGCAGGTCGGTTTCCAGCCGCGCAATCGAATCGCACGAGTGGATGCTGACCCATCAAGCGCAAATTTTGCGCAGGCAACGTCCTACAACCCGGACGCCAACGGCTCTGTTCACGCCATCGCGATTCAAGGCGGGACGGTGTATCTGGCTGGCTCATTCTCACTGCTTGGAGGCATGACACGCGAGCGTTTTGGCGCCACGGATCTCAACGGCACCGTAATGGCTTTCTCAGCCTCTCCCTCTGGCACTGGCTGGGCAGTAGCCGCAGATGGATCCGCTGTGCTCGGAGCAGGTGACCTTGGCCTACTAAACCAGCAGGCGCGGACACGCGCCGCCTGTGTCACAGGTGGTGTACTGAATTCGTGGCAGCCTGCATTCAGCACTGGCAGTGTCAGAACTGTGGTTATCGCCGGTGGCCAGATTCACGTCGGTGGAAGTTTTCAGCAGATCGGACAGCTTAGCCTTCCACACCTTGCTCACTTCGACTGCCCGCCACTAATCGGAAACCCCGCAGTTCTTCCGCCAGCCGTGGAAGGTTCGAGCTACAGCTACTTTCTAACCGCCGCTGGCGGGCAGCCTGCCTATACTTGGAGCGCCATCAATCTGCCTGGTTGGCTTTCCCTCAATACGACGACAGGCGAACTAACCGGCACGGTGCCGGCAACAGCCCCAACCACGTTGATGTTCGATGTCGTCGTCACGGACCAAGGTTCTGCGACGGACCAGATTCAGGTATCGATGAGCATTGTCGCAGCCTCACCAGTCAACATTACCACGCCCGCGACCCTCCCCGATCAGTATGAAAGCTTCCCTGTAACCGGCGTGGTGATACAGGCATCCGGTGGATTTGGGACACTTCAGTGGAGTCTGTCCGGTGCGCCCAGCTGGCTAACGATTGATGTACTGACTGGACAACTGATGGGCACACCACCAGCGGGGACCGCTCCAGCAACAGTCAACTTTTCGGCCCAAGTTATAGACGGTCTCAGTCAGGTCGACTCGCAGGCATTCCAATTTGACGTGCCGGCTGTGGCCACACTTACGATCTCCACAACTTCGCCTCTGACCTCGGTGAACGAAGGCAGCCCAGTTAGCGTTCAGTTTGGCGCAACGGGCGGCGTTCAGCCCTACACTTGGTCACTGCAGAATCAGCCCTCGTGGCTCAACATCGACTCATCTACAGGGCTGCTTACCGGCACCCCCCCTATCGGGACAGGTACTACAACGATCCAGTTTGACGTTAGCGTGACGGACGTTCGAACTGTGGGAGTCACGGGCACGTTCGATCTACCTGTGATCGCGATACCTCAGCCGACCATTACAACCACGTCACTACCACTAGCAACCATTGGAGTGGCTTGGCAGGCACAGATCAATGTCAGCGGCGGTACTCCTGGCTACACCTACGAACTACTGTCGGGACCGGACTGGATCAATGTAAACAGCTCAAGCGGCCTATTGACTGGCACACCATATTGGGGGCTTCTGGGAACATTCCTCGTAACCGTACGCGTGCGCGACAGCTACACACCGCAGCAGGAGGATACGGCAAGCCTCAGCCTCGTGATTCTGGAAGCACCGTGCACACCCGGCACCGAGGGCTGGGAAACTAACAAGCCCGCACTCACAACACCAACGGGGGCACCGACCGGACGCCACGGAAACACAGCAATCTGGACTGGATCACGATTGATCGTGTGGGGTGGGACATTCTCCAACCAACTCAATACCGGTGGCATCTACGACTCAACCACCGACAACTGGCTGTCCGCACCCAACCTGAATGCCGGCACAGGCGCTCCCGTCGGGCGCTATGAACACACCGCCGTATGGACGGGCAAGTACTTGATTGTTTGGGGCGGTGTCGCCAGCACCGGTTACCAGAAGACGGGCGGCATATACGACCCGGCTACTGACACATGGCTCTCGGCGCCGAACCTCAACAACGGTACAGGTGCGCCAAGTGCACGAAGGCAGGCGGAAGCCATCTGGACCGGCCGGTACATGATCGTGTGGGGCGGCGAGATAAACGCAGGCGGATCCAACAAGCCGAACACGGGGGGGATCTACGACCCGGCTACTGACACGTGGCTAAGCGCAACCAATCTCAGCTCCGGTGCCGGCGCACCTAGTGGGCGGATATTCCACACGCAGATTTGGACGGGTCAGCACATGCTGGTGTGGGGCGGGGTTAATTCGGGCTGGGCGACAAACAGCGGCGCTCTCTATGACCCGGTGACGGACACCTGGACTCAACCACCGGGCCTCTCATCAGCGATTCCCGCGTTCGTAACCGGTCGCTACTTGCACACGGCCGTGTGGACTGGCGGCAGCATGATCGTGTGGGGAGGACAACGTGGCTTTTCACAACCGTCATTGCGAAGCGGCGTAGTCTACGACCCTGCTGCGGATTCATGGACCCAGCCTTCCGGCTTGAATAGCGCGACTACTTCGCCTGTTGGACGTCAGGAGCACGTTGCCGTCTACGGCTGCGGACGCATGATCGTTTGGAGCGGCACGGACGAAAACACGATGATGAAGAACGATGGCGGAGTTTATGACACCGCTTCGGACCAATGGGTAACCGCTGCTGGTCTACAAGCAGCGACAAATGCCCCAAGTGCGAGGCGCTACGCCCGCGCCGTATGGACCGGTACCCAGATGCTTACCTGGGGCGGCACCGATTACATGGGCACAGGCGGAAGCTATATCCCGCCGATTGGCGGTAGTGGCGGAACAACCGTCGTATCAATTACTGCACCGGACTCACAAGCGCAGGAAGAGACCTCGCCAACTAACCTCGGCATTTTCACTATCACGCTAAGTCCTGCGCCGATTGCAACCATTAATATAGGGCTTCAAATAGGTGGCACTGCTTCAACCACTCCCGGTGTCGATTACATGCTCTCTGGTGCGGGTGTTTCATGGACTGGTTCAACTGGAAGCGTTCTGGTACCTCCTCTCACCACATCGATAACCATTACGCTGACACCCGTCGACGACTCAATCGACGAAGGAACCGAGTTTACAGAACTGCAACTGGCAGCTGGCAGCGGTTACACGGTGGGCGCTCCGAGTGTCGCTACGATCAGTGTGTTGGACGACGAGACTCCCTCGTCGTCCGGAGGCAGTGGCGATGACGGTGGAGGCGACGAGGGCTGTTCGACGAATGTCGGTGATTCAAACCTGTGGTGGATATTCTTTGCCGCGGTACTCGGCATGCTAGCCTTCAGAACATTGCTTAACGGCAAGAAGCCACAATCACAGGCGACTGTACTGTTGGTGATCCTCACCTCCATTCTGCTAGTGATCGCTGGATGCAATCAAGAGGAAGATAAGGATAGCGGTGACAGCTCTGGTGGTAGTGGGCCAGGTACGCCGGTACTGCCAATAATCAACACTACTGCTCTGACTGCGGGCCAAGTGGGTCAAGCCTATAACGCGCCAATTCAAGGTTCTGGTGGGGCAACGCCTTACACGTGGGCTGTCACAAGTGGCGCTCTGCCCACAGGCCTGTCGATGACTGTTGTTGGCACTCCGACCACGACTCTCTCTGGCAATCCGACATCCAGCGGCACATTCAACTTTGAAGTAACGCTAACTGATGCAAACAGCGACACTGATGTGCAATCGTTCAGTGTCGTGATTGATGACCCACCCCTCAACATCACGACGACGGCCTTACCCGCCACGGTTGAAGGACTAAGTTACAATGAGGCAATCGCGGCAGTCGGCGGCACAGGTACCGGTTTCCAATGGCAGGTGAACGCTGGCTCGCTACCACCCGGACTCTCACTGACGACCAGTGGCACACCCGCCACACTTCTTTCCGGGACACCCACTGCCGCAGGTACGTACACGTTTACCGTTGGGGTTACGGACTCGGGCTCGAATCAGACATCGGCCCAATTGTCAGTTACGGTAAATGCTAGTGTCCAGATCGACTCAGTAGCCCCATCCGGCGGGATGCAGGGCACCTCTTACAACCACACCTTCACATGCACCGGAGGGTTTGGCACCTACACTTGGTCGCACGCAGCGGGGCCTATGCCACCCGGAATGAGCCTGAGTGCAAGCACACAGCCGACGGCAATGCTTGTCGGTACACCAACTGTCGTGGGCACTTATGTTTTCACGATCCGGGTTATTGAATCAGGAGGCGGTACATTTGATCTGCAAACCTGCACGGTTCAGATTGTCCCGCCGATTGTGATCACTACAACAACTCTTCCTGACGGACTCACTGCTAGCACTTACAACGAGAACATTGATGTGACAGGTGGAACCGGCGCGGGTTACACATGGAACGTCGTGGGTGGCACGCTTCCGCCCGGTCTCAGCATTGGCGCGGCCGGCAACCCCGTACAACTCAGCGGAACACCAACACAATCCGGTCAGTACAACTTCACAGTGGAAGTCACGGATAGCGGGTCAAACGTTGATACACAGGCTCTCAGTGTCGCCGTTGTGGCCTTGATCGACACCGTTGCAGGCAACGGTGTCAGCACGGCGCCAAATGCGATTACAGGCCACCACTCGCTAGTTGTAGAGGCCTCGGGCGACCTTCTAATAGGCAGCAACGCGGCCGTAATCCACCGATACAATATCGGCACAGGCGCGCTGTCCGTCTTCGCAGGCACCGGCACAACGGGATATTCTGGAGACGGCGGACAGGCCACAGCCGCTCAAATCGGCCGTGCTGAAAAAATGGCCATGGACGCCGCAGGCAACGTGTTCTTCTGTGACCCCGTATCGAATACTGTTCGCAGGATCGATGCCTCCAGCGGAGTCATTTCGACAGTGGCTGGGAACGGCACCAGCGGCAACTCCGGTGACGGCGGTGCGGCCACCGCCGCGCAGTTGAACTATCCGAACGGTGTGGCGGTCTCGGCGAGTGGCGACATCTACATTTCGGATAAGAACAATCATCGCGTGCGAGTAGTTTCAGGGGGTGTCATCAACGCTTTCGCGGGGACGGCTACTTCCGGCTACAGTGGTGACAATGGTGCGGCGATCCAGGCGCAACTCTCACAGCCGGGTGGGCTAGCGTTTGACTCACAGGGCCGACTGCTGATCTGCGACAGCTTCAATCAGCGCATACGCCGCGTGCAGGCTGGCACAATCACGACCATCTGCGGTATCGGGGCAGCAGGCATGACGGGCGATGGTGCACCGGCGACCGCCGCACAGATCTCCTACCCGACTGAGATTATAGTAGACGGCAACGACCACATATTTTTCACCGACCACGGAAACCATCGCGTACGCCGCATCGACGCAACATCAGGCTATGTCTCCACGCGTGCGGGCATCGGGACCGGCTGGAGTTCGAGTGGCTACAGCGGCGACGGCGGAGCTGCTTCGGCGGCGGAACTCTTTGGTCCTGAAGGCCTAACGTTCAATGCAGCAGGCGACTTACTTATCGCAGACACCAACAATAAGGCCATTCGAATCGTCGATGCTACAACGTTGATCATCAACACCCTGAGCACAGGCGCGCTACAGATCGGTGACAACAGTCAGGCGACCTCAGCCATAGTTGGAGGCCCCACTGGGGTGGTGCGCGACTTGCAGGGCAATCTACTCATAGCAGCAAGTGATCGGATTCGGCGCGTTGACGCGACCACCGGTGTTATCACAACAATCGCTGGCACTGACTACGCTGGGTTTTCAGGTGATGGCGGAGCGGCAACTTCAGCGATGATTCAACACACTGGTGGAATGGATATTGATGCTCAAGGCAATATCTATTTTGCTGATGTGTTTAATCATCGAATCCGGCGTATTGATGGGACGACAGGTGTGATCACTACCGTAGCCGGCTCAGGCGCACCGGGTGCCTCCGGTGGTGGCTTTGGTGGTGACAACGGCCAGGCGACAACAGCGCTACTGGACAGGCCTCGAGATGTAGCGGTGGACTCGTCGGGGAACCTCTATATTGCTGACTCAGCCAATAATCGCATCCGCTTCGTCGACAAGACAACCGGTGTCATTACGACGATCGCAGGAACCGGATATGCCGGATTCGGTGGCGACAATGGACAGGCAACCGCAGCGGACCTGAAGGAGCCGGAGGGAGTCTGTCTGCACCCATCGGGGTTCCTCATTATCGCCGACTCTTTCAATCACCGTGTACGCGCCATCAACTTGTCAACCAGCATCATCACAACTTGGGCAGGATACTCCAGCACGGGCGGTTTTTCTGGCGATGGGAACACGGCCACTAGTGCGAAGCTGAGCTCACCACGTCACGTCGCAGTAGATGCGAATGGCAACATCTATGTTTCCGACTGCTCGAACAACCGCATCCGTCGGTTTAGCCCAGGCGGCACGATTTCAACCATCGCTGGCGGTGGAAGCTCCCTCGGAGATGCCGGTCCGGCCACAAGCGCGCAGCTCAACACACCCCTCGGGCTGTGTATCGATGGCAACGGAGATCTAATCATCGCAGACACTGTTCACTCACGTGTACGCATTGTCCATTCACCGTGACTGGAGGCTCCAGGTGCGCCAACTCGCGATCAGCGTTTTCCTGTTTGGGATCGTCTTCGTCGTGTCAAGCTGTCCCGCAGAGGAAGACGAAGGCGGAGAGAGTGGTTTCCGTATCAGCACTGTTGGCCTTGAACGCGCAATGGTAAACAGGCCCTATGCATACACCGTGAGCACCGCGGACGGTCCAACTTCAACATATACATGGGACGTAACGCCCGTGCTTCCTTCAGGTTTGGTTCTGATCCCGAATGGAACCACGGCGCAAATCTACGGTATAGCGGACACTGCGGGGTCGTTTACGTTCACGGTCACGGCCACGGCATCCGTTGGAGAAAGCGCTCAGCGCCAGTTAACACTCGATGTTGACTCAAGGCTGCGGATCGTGACGAGTGGGCTGCCGTGTGGAACCAGGACTAAGAACTACCAGCAACAACTGGAGGCGGAAGGCGGTCTCGCCCCACGAACGTGGGATCTTGCAGCCGGAACACTCCCACCCGGGCTGACACTCAACCCAAACGGCCTTATCAGCGGTAGTCCCAGCAGCACTGGCAGCTACGTGTTCCGTGCCCGCGTAACTGATGTCAAACAGCGCGTTTGCTCTCAAGTGTTCACTGCAACGATGGTGGCTTCGAGTGCAGCACTTACCATCCTGCCCATAATTCCCCCACCTCTCGTCACCGCGCGTCCATACCGGACTGGCTTGAGCGTCAGCGGGGGAACCGGCACGGGCTATAACTGGACAATCCAGAGCGGCGCCCTGCCTCCCGGGATCAATCTCACATCGGAGGGGAGCAACGGTGCAGTACTTGCGGGCGTACCTTCCGCAGTTGGCTCCTATACATTTGCGGTAGAGGTCCAGGACTCCGGTACCGGATCGGATACGCTCAACATTACTCTTGATGTCTACTCACCCGGCACAATTGTTGCCTTTGCGGGCGGTGGGGCTGGATCTACGTCCGGAATCGGGGACGGCGGTGCGGCCAGCAATGCTGTACTTTCGGAACCGCACGGGATTGACCGCGACGCGACAGGTAACATCTACATAGCAGACACGTCTCAAAACCGCATTCGGCGGGTTGACGCAACCACAGGTCTGATTTCAACCATCGCCGGGAAATCAACCAGTGGCTACTCCGGCGACGGTGGTGCCGCCGCGCAAGCGGAGCTATGGCTCCCGCATGATGTTGCTGTCGACCGAGTTAACGACGTGCTCTACATCGCGGACTATGGCAACCAGAGGATCCGAGCCGTAGACCTGTCCACCGGAGTTATCTCCACCTTCGCCGGTGGCGGAACAATGGGTGTGAATGAAGGCGGCCAAGCCGTACACACGCAGCTGGACAGCCCGGAAGGACTAGGGCTGGATGCGTATGGGAACGTCTACGTTGCGCTGCGTTGGAACCTCTATGGAAATCGCGTGCGCCGCATCGACCGCTCTACAGGGATCATCACAACTGTGGCTGGCACAGGTATTGAGGGAGACAGTGGCGATTACGGACAGGCAACAAGTGCCAAGCTGGGACAGCCACGTGACGTTGCGATCGACGGCGCTGGCAACGTATATATCGCTGATTCGTTGAACAAACGAGTGCGCGTAGTCAATGCCACTACCGGTGTGATTACGCCTTTCGCCGGCACGGGCGTTCAAGGTTTCAGCGGCGACGGCGGGCAAGCGTCGACCGCGCTTATGTCGAACGTTGGGTCGTTGGTGTTTGACGGTGCGGGGAACTTATTCATCGCGGACTCCTACAACAACCGAATCCGTCGTGTAGATGCAGCTACCCAGGTCATTACTACGGTCGCTGGATCCGGGACGCCCGGTACGACTGGCGTCGGCGGAAGCGGGGACGGAGGACAGGCGACTTCGGCGACACTTGAGCGTCCCGGTGGAGTCGGTATCGACTCCACCGGTCGTTTGCTGATTGGCGATTCGACAAACAATCGAGTACGGCTAGTAGACGCTACGGGTATCATCAGTACTTGGGCCGGAGGAGGCATGTCCGTCACCGGGCCTTTGGCACCAACCACTGCGTTACTCGGCGCGCCGCAATCCATTTGTGAAGATGACGCTGGCAACACTTTCATCGCCGACCCGGTCGGGAACTTCGTCTACAAGGTCGATGGCTACACCGGTTACCTGGACGTGTTCGCGGGCACTGGTGGTGCCGGCGGCGCGGGCGACGGCGGCCCGGCCACCTCCGCAATGCTCAACGGCCCAGTAAGTGTTGCAGTCGATAACGAGGGAAATGTCTATATTGCCGAAGCCGCGGGACATCGCATTCGACGAGTGGATGCAATGTCGGGAGTCATTTCCACGTTCGCCGGCACCGGTGTCGCTGGGTACTCAGGTGATGGTGGGGTTGCGAATGCGGCACAGGTCGATACGCCGCAAGCGGTTGACGTGCATGCTGACGGTTCGCTTCTCATTGCTGACTACGACAACTATCGAATTCGGCGCGTGGACTTGGCAACCAGACTGATCTCGACTATTGCCGGAACCGGCATGCTTGGGACCCCAACCTCGGGCGCACTGGCGGTCACGACAAGTCTAACACGTATAAACACTATAGAAGTCGCAACCAACGGGAACATCTACATCGGCGACAACGTAGCACGTGTATGGACTATTAACTTCGCAAGCGGTGTCATCTCAGAAGTACAAGGCGCTACACCACTCAACGTTGTGACCTTGGGTGGGCTATCTGAATCCGAATCCGGAAAGCTCTTCGTAGCGGACGGGCTTGGATACCGAGTCCACTTACTATCAAGCGCAGGCGCGCTGTCACCAGTCGCGGGTACGGGTTCCCAAGGCGATGGCGGCGACGGCGGAAGTGCATTGGCGGCTGATCTAGACTCCGTGTACGGCATACTAGCTGACTCTGAAGGCGACCTACTGTTGGTCTCTGGAGGTCGGGTTCGAAGGGTACTCTCACCCTGATTTGTTGCAGCTAGAGTCGGCGGCTACGGAGTCGTTGACGCGAGACCGATCGGACCGAAGGAAGGTCGCCCTCCCACCCCAAGCACTTCGCCAATAGCTCGTAACCAAGGGGCGTCCTTACCGAAGGCCGTCTTGGAAGCATCGAAAAGCTATTCCGGCCGGACGACCGAGCCAGTCACCCGACTCCTCAATCATTCTGAGGACTTCTATGACTGTCCCTACACCGACAGCCGCACTCCCGAAGTCCACCTCAATTCGACTCTGTACTCAGGTGCAGATCGGGCCCCCGCTACCAAATTACAGCGCCCGGCGAATTTCGGCCGGGCGCTTCTAACTTCCGGTGACGACTGACCTTGCGTGCCCGATCTCGGACGAGGGTTCGAATCGCTTTCCTGCGTACCCCGCTACCAACACCGGAAACCTCGAGTCCCTCTGTGGGCGCTGAACTCTACAAACATGCCCCACGCACCTCAAACATGCCCCACGCACCTCGAAGATGCTTACTTCGATCACCATGAAGCGGTGACGCCGCCAGACTGGATCGGCTGAGGTAAAAAAAATGCCTCGAAACAGGCTCGGCGGAACCTTCGGTAGAAACTGTCGTTCCATAGGTATTGGCAATCTTATTGCACATTTTGCAGTGCGCACATAAGGTTCACAGCCTCGTAAGTAACCATAGCGCCAGCTTGGCAGGCCTTCGTTTTGTCCTCAGGACTGTCAGTCAAACTCGAAGATGTTTTCAGGAAGAGAACGAGAAGAGACCGAAATGAACAATGTTTGGATCGCCATGCTCAGCTTTGTCCTTGCTTTTAGCGCGAGTCTGTCCGCCCAAGGCACCCCACAGACCAAGTGGAACCGAACGTTTGAAAACCCGCAAGCATCGGATACTCGGCCGGGCGGTGGCAACAGCGTACGTGGCAACAAAAGCGTGACCACAGATGCTGCGGGCAACGTCTACGTCGTGGGCAGCACGCAGACCGGCGGCAACCAGGACATCCTGACCGCCAAGTATGATGCGGCAGGCAACGCAGTATGGGCAGCCAGCTACGGTGGTCCGGCAAACGCTGACGACTTCGGTTATGCGATCGCCGTGGATAGCAACGGCAACGTATACGCAGCTGGCGACAGCAACAACGGCAGCAACCTCGATTTTGTGTTGGTCAAGTATGACTCCAGCGGGAATGAGCAGTGGGTGCGTACGACGAACTATGGCGGCACGGATACCTGCTACGGTGTCGTCGTCGATAGCTCAGATCGCGTATACATTGCCGGCAGCGGCAACAGCGATGCTCACATCATCTGCTACGACACCGACGGAAACGTTGTCTGGAGCGATGACTATAACAATACAACCGACTTGGGTTATGGCCTCAACGTTGACGCTTCAAACAATGCCTACCTGGTTGGTCGCACTGTAGTCTCCGGCAACATCGACTGGTTCGTCGCAAAGTACAATGCCAGCGGCGTGATGCAGTGGGACAGGACCTACAACGGCACCGGCAACGGTTTTGACGAAGCCTACGACGTCGCCGTGGATGCAACGGGCAATGTACTCGTCGCCGGCGTTGCCGCCGATGTGAACGCTGACGCGGTGGTTGTGAAATACGACGCAGCAGGAACCTTCCAGTGGGCGGGCTACTACAACGGCTCGGGGAACGGCGCGGAAGCATGCTTTGCCATGGGGCTGGATGCCGCCGGCAATGCCTACGTAGCGACTCGCGCTTTCGGCGGCGCCACGAATCTGGCTGCGGCCGTCCGTTTCAACGCGACGACGGGGGCAGTCGATTGGGCCGACGAGTACGCCAGCGCTGGTTTTGGTGACGACGCCTACTCGATCTCCGTAAACGCAGCCGGTGACAACGTCATCGGCGGATTCACAGGCAGCGCAACGAACGGCAACGACTTCCTTGTGGTCAAACATGACGCCGGCGGCACGCAGGCTTGGGCACGCACATTCGACGGCAGCGCCAACAGCACGGACAACGCTTACGGTGTGGCGATTGATGTTTCCGGCAACGTGATAGTCGCGGGCCAGTCGGCCACGGCGACAACGCCGGAGGGTATCGTTCGCAGCTATGACTCAACCGGCGCCACAAACTGGACCGGCACACTGGTTGGTTCGGCGGGCACATCGCAAGTCGGCTCTGACTTCATCCCTGCCACGCGCGGCGCGATGGTCACTGACGGCAGCGGCAACGTTTATGTGACCGGACGCAGCTTCAACGGCACAGACTACGATGCAGTCACCGTCGCCTACGACAGTAACGGCACAGTTCTTTGGACCGCTACGTTTGACGGTGGCAACGGGGACGACTACGCGCACGGTGTGGCTGTCAATCAGAACACCGGCGAAGTCTACGTCTGCGGCCAGAGTTTCAACGGCGGGCAGTTCGACATGATCGTCATCTCGTATGACTCGGGAGGCAACCAGCAATGGGCTACCCCGCGCAGCGAGAACGGTCTGGACGACATTGGCTATGCAGTGGCCGTAGACAGCAGCGACAACGTCATCGTCGGCGGCTCGTCGGATGGCGGTGGTGACACGGACTTCATCGTCGTTCGCTTCGACAGTGGTGGCAACGAAGATGCTGTCTGGCTTCAGGACCAAAGCCAGGGCGATGCGGTGTACGCAATGGCAATTGACTCCAGCGACAACGTCTACATCACGGGCGTGGCGGACGATGGTGGTGGCGACGCAAACCTGTACGCGGCTTTCATCAACGCCGGTTTCGGTACCGCATCTCAGCGCAACTATGATTTCGCGGGTGGGAACGACGTAGGCAACGCCATCGCGGTCGACGCATCCGGGAACGCTTACATCGCCGGTACAAGCGACAACGGATCCAACACCGACGCCGTCGTGATCTGGCTTGATCCCAATGACATCGACCAGTGGACGACTCGAATCAATCTCGGCAACGCCGATGGCGCCTACGACATCTATCTTGACGGCTCCACCGTGTACGTAGCAGGTTACTCCAACAACGGAACAGACAACGACTTCCTGCTGGCCGCGCTGGATGCAGATCCGAGCGCAGCCGGTGGCACGTTGCTCTGGAGTGACACACACGACGGACCAAACAATCTGGACGACATCGGATACGCGCTGGCGTACGACGGCAGCTTCCTGCACGTGGCGGGTAGCAGTGACAACGGCGACAACACCGACTACATGGTCACGCGCTATGACACCTCCGGCAACGCCTATTGGGACTACATCTTCAACGGCGGCGGCGGAGCAGCTGAGACGGCCTACGCCATGAGCATTCTGCCGAGCGGCGACATCGCCATCACGGGCACCGCACGCGGGCAACTTACTTTGCAGGCCTACCGCACCGTCGTGATCGAAGTGGTGAACTTGCCGCCGACGGTCACGCTGAACGCGACGGACCTTCCTTATACTGAGAACGACCTGCTCACTCAGCTTGCCCCGGCGGCAACACTGGTTGACGGTGACAGCCTTGACCACGACACCGGCACACTGACCGCCGCCATCACGGCAAACGGCACGACGAATGACGTACTCGACCTCGTGACGACGGCGCAGATTGAGCGACAGACAAACAACGTAGTCTTCGATCCCTCCGGTGCCGCGACTGTCGTCGGTACCATCCCGGCCTCGGGCGCCGGCAGCGGGCTCAACAACAACAGCCTGATCATCACTTTCAACGCCAACGCGACACCGGCAATTGTGCAAGACGTGCTGCAGGCCATCGGGTACCGAAACACTTCCGAGAATCCGTCGGCGGCCGTGCGCACCGTTCAGTTCACGTCAACTGACGGCGACGGTGGGACCAGCAACCAGCCGACGATGACCATCACGATCACACCTGTGAACGACGCACCTGGGATTGGCGTTGCGGCCGGACCGGTGACGTTTATCGAAAACGATCCGCTGACCGTACTGGATGCTGCGGCTACAGTCACGGACGCCGACAGCGCTGACTTCGATACCGGCACCCTGACCGTCTCAATCACCAACAACGGCACGACGAACGACCAGCTTGACTTGACCACCACGACGAGCATCGAACGCCAAGGTAACAACGTCGTGCAGGACCCGCTTGGCACACCACTTGTGATAGGCACGATCCCTGGCTCAGGCGCGGGTAGCGGTCTCAACGGAGCCGACCTGACCATTACCTTCAATGCGCTCGCGGACGCAGCCAGCACACAACAGGTGATGCGCCAAGTCGCGTACCAGAACACGTCGGAGGACCCGTCCGGTCTGTTACGCACGATCCAGTTTACGGTGACAGACGGCGACGGTGGGACCAGCAACCAACCGACGCTCACCGTTGACGTCACGCCCGTGAACGATGCGCCGACCCTGACCAACATCGTCACCGTCTTCGGGGGACCGGAAGATCAGGTCGTACAGCTTCAGGGTGCAGCAATCTTCGGCGCGGCCAACGAAGCCGACGTGGACAATTCGCCGATTCAACTGCGCTTTCCCGTTGCGACCGCAAACGTCAGCGTGAACGGAACCCCCGTAACAGCCGCCACGAACTTCGGTATCAACGACATCGTCACCTGGACGCCGACTTCCAACGCCTATGGCATTCTCAATGCCTTTAGTGTCGTCGCATGGGACGGCGTGCTCGATTCCGGCACACCAATCAATGTTCCGATCTACGTTCTTCCGGTGAACGATCAGCCTTCGTTTGTGGGCGGCAACGTTACCGTCAACGAAGACTCCGGCGCGCAGAGCAACCCGGGATGGGCGCTGTTCAACCCCGGCCCGAACGAAGCGTATCAGGGTGTTTCGCTGTACACGGTCAACGTGACTTCCGGCGCCACCCTGCTCAGCAGTGGCCCGGCCGTGGACACCAACGGCACACTAGGCTTTACCCCCGCGGCTGATGCGAACGGCGTGGTCGCCTTCGACATTTTTGTGCGCGACAATGGCGGTACCGGCAACGGCGGGACGGACACCTCGGCGACACTCTCCTACACCATCACAATCAACGCCGTGAATGACGCACCGAGTTTCAGCGCGTCGAACCCGACGGCTGTCAACGAAGACTCCGGCGCGCAGTCGATTTCAGGATGGGCGAGTGGTTCCAGTGCCGGGCCGAGCAATGAGAGCACACAGACGCTCGTGAGCTACAATGTTTCAAACGTCAGCAATGCAGCGTTGTTCAGTGTTCAACCTGGCGTAAACGCAAGTGGTGACCTCAGCTTCACGCCCGCCGCCGACCAGTTCGGCACCAGCACATTCGACGTAACGGTCACCGATGACGGCGGCACCGCAAACGGCGGCATCGACACCTCGACCGTCCAGACCTTCACGATCACCGTGAACCCGGTCAACGACGCGCCGACGGCAACCGGTAGCAACCCGGCCACTGTGCTGGAAGACGCTGGCCTGCAGATCGTGACCGGCTGGGCCGGCTTCGTTGCCGGGCCTGCCAACGAATCATCACAAAGCGCACTTGGCTGGTCGGTCAGCAACCTGACACAGACTTCGGGCAATCTGACTTTCACGACCGCACCTGTTGTGGATACCGCAGGCAATCTTTTCTATGAACCCGCGCCTGACACCAATGGCACGGCGACCTTCCAGTTGACCGTACAGGACAATGGTGGCGGTAGTGACACCTCAGCATTGGCCGGTCCTTTCACAATCACCGTGACCGCCGTGAACGACGTTCCGAGTTTCAGCGCTGGCGCGACCGTGACCGTGCCCTGGGCTTCCGGTGCACAGAGCATCGCGGGTTGGGCAACCGGTATAAGTGCCGGACCCACGGACGAGTCGGCGCAAGTGCTGACGTTCACGGTAACCAACAACAGCAATGCAGCGTTGTTCAGCGCCCAGCCCGCCGTCAGCGGTGCAGGTACGCTTAGCTTCACGCCGGCCGCCAACGCAACCGGCACCGCGACGATCACACTTCAGCTTGCCGACAATGGTGGCACAGCAAACGGTGGTGTGGACACTTCGGCGACGCAATCATTCGATATCGTGATCGGTTCGTCGCCCGACATTGAGTTGTTGCGCGGCGTCAGCACCATCACGAACGGCAACACTGACAGCTTCGGCAACGCGCCGATCGGCACGCCGCTGAATCTGACCTACACAATTGAGAATGTCGGCAACGACACGCTGACGCTGACCGGCACGCCGCCCGTGGCGCTTTCCAGCCTGCTCAATTGTCAGGCCTGGGTTACGCACCCGCCCTTCGCGACGATCAGCGCAGGCGGCTCTACTACTTTCGTGTTGCAGGTCATCCCGACAACGGCGACGACCTTCAGCGTAGATCTGAGCATCGCAAACAGTGACAGCAACGACGACCCTTACAATCTGACACTGTCGGGCACCGGCACCGACGCACCGGACATCGCCGTTGGACGCAGCTTCCGCCCGGACATTCCGTGCGGGGCGCAGGACCGCCTTGGGGTATTCCTTGTGGGTGTTGCGACAACGCAGAACTATGAGATCCGCAATGAAGGCAGCATCGACTTGAACTTCGGCGCAACGCCCGTGACCATCAGCAACGAAACGAACTGCGCTGTTGTCGCAACGCCGCCCAGTGCGGCCATTGCCGCGGCGAGCAACGATACGCTGGCGCTGGACATTACGCCGACAATCGATGGGCAGTTCCGCTTTACCGTCAGCATCGCCACTGACGACCCGGACGAAAACCCGTGCGTGATTCACGTAGTCGGCACAGGTTCAAGCTCAATGCAGGCTGAGCTCGAACTCTACAGCACGCGTGTGCTCAACCCTGGAGACGTCGAGAACGTCGGCTTTATCTCTGACACCGCAACCACCACCCTGAGCTACGACATCCGCAACCTCGGCATCGCTGACCTGACAGTCGCCTCGCCGGTTAGTATCACCAACACCGTCAACGCAACGGCCACTGTCGTTACGACACCGGGCGCGACGGTCACCGCCGGCAACAGCACGACGCTGGACATCGACGTTACGCCGATCGCGGCCGGCTGGTTCCAGTTCACATTTGAGCTCATCACCAATGATGCCGACGAATCGCCCCTTATGGTCACGGTAACCGGCACAGCCACCGCGACCACTGCACCGGAGATCGACCTTGCCCGTAACGGACAGTCGATTGCCAGCGGCGGCACCGACGCGATTGGCCTGCTGGATACGGCCGCCTACACGCCGTTCGTCTACACGATCCGCAACATGGGCACGGGCACGCTGAACCTTCAGCTTCCCGTAAAAGTCATGAGCGAGTCGAACTGCGACGTTGTCATCTTGTCGCAGCCTGCCGCAACGCTGGCGCCAGCGACTTCTACCAGTGTGATTGTTGGTGTACGTGCCATCGCAACAGGTTTCACTTCGGCAATGCTGCAGGTCGACAGCGACGACACGGATGAGGGCCAGTATCTGTTGAGCCTTGAGGGTGTCGGCCCGTCCCCGGATATCCAGGTGGAGTCACCCGAGTTCACGCCACTGAGCAATAACGGCTCGATCTACGAAGGTGGACGCGCGGCCGGGCTGACCCACGAGATCGAATTGACGATCCGCAACCTCGGCTCCGCACCGCTGAACATCTCCGGTATTACGATCTCCAACGAGGTCAACAGTGTTGCGAACGTTCTTGGCACCTACAGCACCCAAGTAGCACCTCACGGCACCACATCGGTGACGATTGAACACTCACCGAGCGCCGGCGGTTACTTCAGCTTTGACGTGAGTATCCAGTCGGACGACCCAGATTCACCTGTGTTCGTGGTCGAAGTTGTAGGGACCACACCGGATGCAGTCGGCGGTGGTAGCAAAGAGTCCAAGTGTTCGACGGGCGAGACCCCCGGAGTCAGTTGGCTTATGCTGCTGGGAGTATTGGCAACGATAGTGTTGGCCTTCCGTACGCTTAATGAACAGCGTAGGGCTTAGCATCAAGGATGCATCAGCACAGCCTGCCGGGGGTTACACTCCACCGGCAGGCCGTTTCACAGAAATTGGATCACTTGCCATACTTTGTCCAAACGCCCTAAACGGCAGGCTTTCACGCCGACAGTTGCCCGCCAGATGTCCAATCCAACTCGACTCTGTACTCAGGTGCGGATCGGGCTCCCGTTACCAACGTACCGCGCCCGGCCGAATTCGGCTGGGCGCGTCTAAGTTTGGGCGTTATGATGACTTGGTTGGCTGATCGAGGTAGTTGGTTCGAATCGACCTCCGCAGCACCCCGCTACCAACTCTAA
This sequence comes from Planctomycetota bacterium, assembly GCA_020425695.1. Lineage (GTDB taxonomy): Bacteria > Planctomycetota > UBA8742 > UBA2392 > UBA2392 > JACKID01. The sequence continues at coordinate 24,416 of JAGQRE010000008.1, read as the reverse complement.
ACACTCCAGAACCCCTAGCGCGGAAATCACGGCAGTATGTCCGGCGATGCATTGGTGCTGCCTCCCTCATTTCCCTCCCGTGAACCAGGCCATCTTACCTCAACGATTGCCGCGCTATTGAGCGAGCGCAACGACAACTCCCGTACACACTTCGGTCCCCATCGCGCGATAGGAGTGCTCCTTTGACGCATCAAAGTACACGCTGTCGCCGGCCTGCAGAATCGTCTCGTTCTCATTCCAGGTGAACCCAAGCATGCCGGAAGTGACGTAGATGAACTCGATTCCCTCGTGCTTATGGGTGGGTGAGACTGTGCTGCCTTTGAAGAACGCGAGATAGGTACGCATCCGTGGCTCATGCACCGGGTAGTCCATACTCTCAAAGTCATACGGCGCTTTACCTTCACCGGGCATACGGATTCGCTGGTCCCTTCGAGTAACGCCGAATGCGTAGCGGTTGTTTTCGTCGGTGAAAAAGAAGTCCAGACCAACGCTAAAAGCTAGTCCGATCCGGGTGAGTGTCTGTAGAGTCGGCACGGCCTTACCGCTTTCAATCTTGCTTAGCATAGCCGGCGACAGGCCGGTATGTTCCCCCAAGTCGATGAGCTTCATCCTGCGGTCTTTGCGCAGTTCGCGGACTTTCTCGCCGATGCGATAGGCTTCCAGTTCATTTTCGATTGCCTTGGATAACACGCTTCACCTCGGTTGCCATGCGTACCGCTCAGCCCGTCATGGGCCCTTCTTTTCGTCCCTGTACGAACTGGTTGATCAGCCTGTCGTCCGACTCGATAAAACTGGCCGGCGCTCCCTTGTGATGGATGCGCCCCTTCCAAAGCATCAGGATCTCGTGGCTAAGCCTGAATGCAGTACGCATTTCGTGCGTCACCGCAATCGCTGTGCATCCGATGCGCCGAGTCAGGTCCAACACAAGATCATCAAGCACGGCTGCGGTTACCGGATCAGCGCCGCTGGTGGGTTCGTCCAGAAACAGCAGATCGGGCTCCATCACAATTGCCCGAGCAAGGGCGCACCGCTTCTTCATGCCACCGGACAACTCACTCGGTCTTCGGTCGAGTGCATCTTGCATTCCGACGAGGCCAAGCTTGTGCTCAACAACTTCGCGAATCTCCGACTCTTTCTTCTTGGTATGGAGGCGCAGCGGAAGAGCGACGTTCTCGAACACGCTGACACTGCTAAGCAAAGCGGCCGACTGGAACACTACACCGATGCGCCGCCGCACCTCGTCTACTCTGGATTCACTGACTGACGCGACATCAACGCCCACCAGCTCAATTGCACCGGCGCTGACATCTACGAGGCCTAGCATGGACTTCAGCAGGGTCGTCTTGCCGCAACCGCTGGGGCCAATGATCGAGTATACGCGCCCACGCTCCAGCTCGAATGACACACCATCCAGCACGCGCCGTCCGTCGTACTCTTTCACTACACTGGTAACCCGCACGACTGTTTCGCGCAGCTCCGGATGGGGCGCATGACGAACCACGGGCAATTCGCCCCGGTTTGTGTCCGAGGGGCGCAACGGCGCGAGACTGGCTTCACTCGGTGACATCTTTTCCCTAAACCGGCGCCATAGGGACCAGCCCCCACGACTGCAGAACGTTGTTCACCATCGCGCAGCCAAGGTCGATCGCGATGATCACGGCCTGGCAAACGACGACCGCGCCCATCGTGGCACGACCCAACTCGGCACTTCCTCCCTCAACCTGAAACCCGCGATGAAGAGCGACAGCGGCAATACCAATCGCGTAGCAGAAAGCCTTCACTACGGCAAAAAGCACGTCGTAGAGGACAATGAAGCGGCGTACGCTTTCACCGAAGACTTCAGGACTGATTCCGAACGTCACCACGCCTATGACGAAGCCGCCGAAAAGCGCAACAACTTCAAAGACCATAGTCAGCCCGGCAAGCGCGAATCCGACTGCCATGACCCGCGGGGCGGCAACGAAGGCAATCGGCTTGATTGCCATCGCTCTCAGTGCATCCAATTCTTCGCCGAGTTTCATCGCACCGACTTCTGCCGACAGCGACGCGCCAACCCGTCCTGCAAACAACAGCGCCGTAATTACGGGTGCGATGAAACGAGTAATCGTGATTGCGAGAACGCCCGGTGCAACTTCAGGAACGCCACGGCGCTCAAAGTCAGGTACGGTCTGGGCCATCACGCCGGCGCCAATGAGCAACGCGACAAAGATGACGAGCGGTAGTGAGCGTCCGCCCATCGCTTCGATCTGCCGCAGCAACTCCCGCCTTTCGTATAGACGAGGGCGGACCAGACCCGCGAAGCCGTACGCATATGCACGCCCAGTGAACCTTAGAGTTGAACCGAGAGAAGCCAGACCGTCATTGATGACGGCACCTAACTTTGAGATCGGCTGGGTTATCGAGCGGCTCATGCGGTCTCCACTCGGCTGGACTGGCGTCCCGTATGCTTCGAAAACGCCATGGCCCAAAGGTCAGGACCGACCAGCGCAAGAGCGATGAAACCGGGCAGAACGAATCCCAGCGCAAACGCGATGACGCCAAAGAAGACAATTACGCTCGCGCCAATTACTCGTGTAGCAATGTGGGGTTTGAAGGACCGGGGAATCGCGATGAAAATTAGCAGGCTGGTGAGAAACCAGCCTACGAAGTTCATCCATGGTATACCGAAGTACGCGCCATCACCTTCCCACCGCCAGTAACCCAAAGGCCCGGCCGCCAGGGGGTCGATTACAAGATCAATCACGGTCATCCAGCACGCCGCGACAAGTGGACGCACGAGCATTGGCAGCTTGAGGACTACCACCCAGTGCTGCACGTACGCCAGCAGCACAAGCCACGCAGTCGTCAGAACCAGGGGCACGCCCATCAACTTCGGGCTCAGGACGTCTGTGTATGCGTAGGCACTGTATGGAACACCGAAAGCGACGCCGCTCAGTTCAGACAAGAACCCGATGCTGGCACCAACCACCAGCCACGCCCAGTCTTTGACGCGCGTGAACGCGAACACCAACGCGCCGGCGAGCGCCAGGTACAAGGGTGCCGTCCAGCCGGTACCCTCGGGCGGCCCACCCATGAACGCGTACGAAACGACCCCACCGACCCACAGGAATCCGTAGGCGAAGGTGAGCACAATGCGGATGGCGTCACGCGCTTTCATGTTTCTCGATAAGGTTTGTGGTGATCTTCGCTGACAGTAAGACAGTCGGCGTGCCGCCCCCCGGATGCGAGGAGCCCCCAACAAGGTAGAGCCCCCGCTTGCGCTGACGGTTTGCCGGACGAAGGAAGGCATTTTTCCAGCCGTGACTGTGTTTGCCATAGATCGCGCCGCCCGGCATACGGTAGCGGTTGCCTATACGCTGCGGGGTCCAGTGGTCCAGCGCGACTGCACCATCACGAAGATCCGGTAGTCCGCTGCGTGCGACGCGGCCCAGCACTCTCTCCCATGCCGTGCTGGTCATGGCTTCATCCCACGGCCCCGAGCGCGCTGGCGTGTTCGCCATGATGAATAAAGTCTCCCCGCCATCTGGTACCACGCTGCGATCACTTCGGCTCGGCGCATTGATGTACACCGTGGGGTCGTCCGGAAACTGGTTGTCATCAAAGATCTGCTTGAACTCTCGTTCATAGTCTGCGCTGAAGCAGACCGTGTGGTGGTGGAGATCGGGCATGTCATCTCGCATGGCCGCCAAGGTCAGGAAACCGGACATGCTTCGCGCTTCCGGCTCAAGCTCCCCGATGCCTGATCCAAGCAGCTTCGGAAGAAGGCTGGCGTCACCATTCATGACAACGACATCAGCGCTGACGTTTCGTCCATCCGCGATGTGCACGCTCTTGACGCGCCCATTTTCCTGCCCGATGCGCTCCACGGGAGCGTCAGCGAGCATCTCAACACCTTTGGTCCTCGCGATCTGCACGAGACTCTCAACGATTCGATACAACCCGCCCTTCACGAACCATCCGCCAAAGGCTTGCTCGAGATACGGAATGACAAGCAAAGTTGCCGGGCTTCGGTAGGGTGAGCTGCCAACGTAAGTCGGGTAGCGATTGAACATCTGGCGCAGGTACGGACTGTGAAAGAAGGAGCGCACAGCCTTGTCGTAGTTACCCCAGGCATGGCGCAGCGGCACGTGTCGTAAGGCCTTGAACGTGCGCCAGTCCGGCGGCTGGTCCATGCCACGCCGCAGGAAAGTCTCACTTGAAAGTTCAAACAGACGGGCGCCGAGTTCCATAAAACGGAGAAAGCCGTCCACGTCGCGCGGCTCTATGCTGCGAATGACGTCGAGCCAGTGGGGCAGATTTGTGCTGTGCTCAAATCGGGTGCCATCAGGCCAGACATACTCCGCGACGGGGTCCAGACGCACGAGCTCAAGATGATCTTCGATACGCTCACCGGCTGCCTCGAACGTCTCGCGAAACACATCCGGCATCGTTATCAACGAAGGTCCTGTGTCGAACGTATAGCCGACTGTCTGCCAACGGTTCATCTTGCCGCCGAATGTGGGGCCCGCCTCGCACAACGTCACCGTGTGACCGCGCGACGCCATCCGAACGGCCGTCGCCAGACCGCCAAGCCCGCCGCCGATGATTGCAACACGCAGGCTCATACCGGCTCTCCCTGAGTGTTGAGATAACGCCGGCCTTTCCATTCGACGCCCCGCCCAGTCACAACCTGCCACCAGGAAGCAATTCCGATCGCCAGTAAGAACAGTTCTGCAAAGGGATGCAGCAGTGCCGACCAGAGCGGGTGGCCAAATCGCAACGCAAGCAGGAACCGCGACACAAACACGGCGAGGGCGGCGCAGGCGAACAATACTCCCACTATTGACCCGTCAATAACCATAAGTGCCAGCGCGAACGGCAATAAATACACAGCACCGTGAAGCAGCATGAACAGCCAGAACCCGACCTGCCCTCGAAAGGCCGGAAACAGGTTCTTCCTGAAGCCGCTCCAGATGCCGCCCAGAGAGTCGTACATCCGGACACGAACCGTGCCGGTTCCGTCAAGGCAAAGGCTCCGGTGGCCTTTCATGCGCCAGTGCTGTGCCAGGCGGGTATCCTCAAACAACTCCGAGCGCACCGGCTCGTGACCGCCTAAATCGCGATAGACGTCAGACCGGACCATAATGCAGGCGCCATGAGCAACTCCAAGCGCATGGTTCTTGCGGCGCGCCGCCAGCGGTGCTGGAAACAGTGTGAGCAATACAAAGTTCAGCAGCGGCATTAGGAGGCGTTCGAAGAACCCGCGCATTTCCAGTTCGGGCCAACAGGACAGGAACGTGAGATTTCGCCGTTCGCACTCCCGAACCATTCGAGCAACCGCGTCGTCCGCCAGGCGTGCGTCTGCATCCAGGAAAAGCAGCCAGTCAGCTGTAGCCTCTTGGCCCAGGGAATGACACGCATGCGTCTTACCGCCCCAACCGTCCGGCAACGGCAGCGGCGTGATCTTTCGAATCCGTTCGTCTTTGGAGGCACAGTCGTCTACGACCGCGCCCGTGCGATCAGTCGAGTGGTCGTCGGCCACAAGAATCTCGTGAACACTCTGATTCGCACGAACGGTCTCAAGACACTCAGGCAGATTTGCTTCTTCGTTCCGAGCAGGAATCAGCACGCTGACCGTAGCGGTGGACTGCGCTTTACCGACGCGCCGCCAGCCGATCACATTCAGCAACACGACACCCAACGTGCCAAGCGACAGCGCTAGAACGATAATGCTGAAAACCAACACACCTTCTCCTATTTCACGGCGGGTGTTTGCGCGCCCGCCAGCAGCCAGTCAGCAAACGACACCAGGAACCCCGTCTCGCGAGTGTCCGAAAAGCCGTCCGTCACGTGCGCCTTCGCCCGCTTGATCCAATCGGCAGCTCGCTCATGCATCTGCGACGCGGACAACCCTTCCCACGCCCGGTCGTCCTCAAGGTCATGGGCATCGTCAACCAGTTGATAACCCATGCCAGCACAGTGGCCGAACCCCGACAGCGCCTCTACAACCTCGGGCGGTGAACCGGCCGCCACCGAGGGCGCAACGAGTGCAAGTCGAAACAGCGCCGTCGTTTTCAGGTAGTGCTCCTCTCGTTGATCGGCCCGAGAGCCCGCGTTCGCAACCAGATCGATGGTCTGGCCAGCGACCATGCCCAGATGCCCGATGCATTCACAGGCAAGTCTCACAAGCGCCTGACCGTTCGGCAGGTCCGCAAGCAAAGCATAGGTCTGATTGAGCAACGACATCGCCGCCAGCACGGCCACACCTTCGCCGAACTGTATGTGGGTCGACACCTTGCCTCGCCGCTCAGTCGTGTCGTCCATGCACGGCAGGTCATCAAGAATGAGAGACGCCGTATGCAGATATTCGAGAGCAGCCGCGATCTTGAGGGAATCGTCCCTTGCAAGCCCCGTGAGCTTGGCCGCAATGACCGTCAACACCGGGCGCATGCGCTTACCGCCGCCGAAAACCGAGTACCGAACCGCCTGATTCAGCACTCGCGCGCCAGCCAGTTTCGAAATCGGCAGATGCTCAAGCAATGCGTGCTCAATGCGCGGCGCCAGTTCAGAAACCATTTGTGTTGCTTGTTTGTTCATCTCACGCTCCGTGAACCGCTGTAGGTTCAAAAACGGCCTGCGCGATCTCTTCGGCGCAGTCTTCAATCACCTGATGCCCGACACCCTTCAGCTCAAGGGTTTGCGCATGCGGCCAGATGTCGAGCCACATGGGCACGCTTTTGCGAACAGCTCCGAACGACCCATCACCCCAAACGATCAGTGTGGGCAGGATCACGTCCGCGAACTGGCGGCAGTCGCCCAGGTCGACGCATGCACGCAGCCAGGCAAGTGTGTTCTCGTGATTTGCGTTCTTGAAGTCGTCTGTAACGCCGCCGTTCCTTTTCTGGTTGCGCAGCGCGACGTTCGTCAGCTTTCGCCCCACCGGGTTTGCAAACGTGGTTCGGTAGGCGTGGTGACCCCAGCTTCGGTTTGTGAATACACGGAAGTACTTCGGTGCGTACGCAAAGCTATCAACCATGACGAGGCGCACAGGCTTCCGCTCCAGATGCTCCACCGCACGGATTGCCGGGTATGCACCGCTGCAGTTGGTCAGCAGTGTCAGTGTCTCATACTCAAGATCGTTCACGACCTCGGCCACCTCGCGACCCACGGTGCGCATGTCCCAACTTTCCGGAGCAGGCGATTCACCGAACCCCGGCAGGTCAAAGGCGGCCAGCCTGGTGCCTCCCGGTAGATATCGCGAAATCGCATCAAAGTGCGCATGGCTTCCCGTCCAGCCATGCAGCGCCACCACCAGATGGTCGCCCTTACCGTGCGTTGTGAAGAACATCCGCTTCGATCCTTTCCGCCGTCATTTTTCCACTCAGAATCACCATGGGCATGCCAGTGCCGGGCGTTGTGCCTGCGCCTGTGTAGTAAAGCCCAGCTACGTCCCTCGAGCGGTTGGGCGCGCGGAACGGTCCAACCTGCATCAAGTTGTGGGATGCACCAAAGGCCGAGCCGTTGAAGAGCCCAAACCGGCTGCGCCACTCGACAGGCGTCCACGCCTCTTCAATGGCAATTCGCTCCGGGTGAAGGCTGACGCCGTGCTGACTCAGGCGATTGAGCACCTCTCGTTTCAGGCGGGGAACTTCTGTGGACCAGTCGACACTCACCAGGCGATCCAGGGTTGGAGTCGGAACCAGCACAAACACTTGGGTATCGCCAACCGGTGCAAGACTCGGATCCGTACGGGAGGGAACCGATACATAGAAGGGCAGGTCCGATGGAATACGTCCGTGCTTGGTCAGTTGTCGGAAGCTGCGTTTGTAGTCGTCCGGAAGAAATATCGTGTGGTGGCCAAGGTTCGGAATCTCGCCGCGGACACCCCAATAGAACGTAAGAACTCCGGGTGTCATGGGTGTGCGCGCCGCTTTGCGTGTACCGGCTGCACGCAGATTTTCATCCCCCAGCAGGCGCGAATCTGTCGTCGGCACATCTACGTTGCTGACTACGACGTCTGCGAAAATTCGAGAGCCGTCCGCAAGGTCAACGCCTGTTGCGCGCCCGTCTTGAATCACTATCTGATTCACGCGTGTGCTTGTACGGATAACTACACCCATATCCACGACCGCCCGCTCAATCGCGCGGACCATGCCGTACACGCCGCCTTCGGGCAGCCAGAGCCCGTGCGCGATCTCACCGTAGGCAAGAATGGTGAAGATGCCGGGCAGATCAAACGGCGAGCCTCCGAGGTACATGCCGTACGCGCCGAAGGCTTCGCGAATGTGGCGACTCTTGAAGAAGCGACGAAACTCGCGGTCCATGGAGCGCCAGACGCCGGTGCGCAATAGTTCGCGAAAGGTGAGAGGCTTGAACCAATCGATCAGGCCTTCCGCATTTCGAGTCACCAGCTTCTCGAACGAGATGCGAAACTTCTCAGCACTGTCGCGCAGCCAAGCCGTGAGGGCTGGGCCCGCCGCTGGCTCGAACCGTTCCAGCTCTCGTAACAGAAGCGTGAAGTCGCTGCTCAGCGTGAGCTTGCGACCGCTGCGCCACTGAAAAGCAACGGAGGGGTCGACCGGTAGCAAACGTATTTCCTCGTCCATGTTCTTGCCGGCGGCCTCGAACAACTCGCGAAACACCCACGGGTAGTTCAGCAGCGAGGGTCCCGTATCGAAGTGAAAGCCTTCGCGCTCGATTCGGTTGGCACGCCCGCCGACGCGCTGGTTAGCCTCCAGCAACGTAACGCGGAAACCGCGCCGACGCAGATGGACAGCCGCGCTGAGCCCTCCGAGCCCAGCCCCCACGATCAGCGCGTGGCGGGCGCTTGCCGGTTGAGCGCGAGATGCTTCCGCGCCGGGAATTCTTAAGGTCTGCGCGTTCATGCAGTCTCCAGCCCAAGGTACGCCATCGGTAGACGCCAATACTTGCTCGCGGGCAGCACACTGAACTTGCGTGTAAGCGGAACGCTCTCACGGCGTTGCAACGAGAATGCTTCGGCGACACGATCATTGAGTTCACCATAGACACGAATGCAGGCTTCGATCGCGACGCGGCAGTCTGCATTGAAAGCGTCCAGGTTCTCGCGTGCGAAGTCGTAGTCTTCCTGGGCTGAAGACGCCAGTTCAGCAACTACTTCGCCCAACGCATCGAGAGCGGCGGGTGTGCTGAAGTCGCGGCGTTCGACACCACGGCTGCGCAGCATGTCTACCGGCAAGTACAGGCGACCCCGGCTGCGGTCTTCAGATACGTCTCGAAGAAAGTTCGTGAGCTGCAACGCGATGCCAAGTCGTCGTGACGCTTCCATCGCCCGATCGAAGTCCGTCGCACCGTAGATGTACGCGAGGAAGTAGCCGACCACGATCGCGCTGCCATAGATGTAGTTGTCCGTCAGATCCTTCAATGTCTCGTAATCACGCGGGCGGACGTCCTCCTGCATGGCATCCAGAAATGCGTGGTAGTACTCGGCGGGGATGTCCGTCTCGCGCATCACCTGCGCAAACCCGGCCAAGATTACGGGCGTACCATCCAGCAGCGCTTCGTGGATCGTGCCTACACTGCTGGCGTGCTCGAACCAGGCGCGCCAATCCTTGAGTTTCTGCTCACGCTGAATGGAAGACAGTTGGAATGTATCAACGATTTCGTCCGGATAACGAACGGCCGCGTATAGCATGTCGACCTGTGCTCGTTTTTCTGGCGGGAGGAATCGAGTCACAATGAAGAAGGAAGTGGAGTAATTCTTCAGAACATCGCGCCCATGACTGACAATCGCCTGTCGAGCAGCGCGCTCATCAAGGCCAAGCGCCTTGCGACGTACGGTAGCGTCGCGAAGGTGCCATTCGGTGTCTGTCCAGTTCCTTGAACTCATCTGCACCCCCGTCATCTTTCTTTGAGACGGACACAGAACGCAAAGCTCACCGAGCACTTTTCCAACAATGAAAATCTTTTTTCTTCATTTGAAACCCACTCCAACGCGGTGGGTGTTTCATTCGCCACATGAAAACAGCTGGATTCAGGGGGGCTGCAACGCGGGATTCAGCATTTCAGCTCCAAGTGTCCCTGTCGGTGTGCTTGAGGCGACAGGTGCTCCCGTAAGGAATCAGATGCACGAACACTTCGTTTGCGAACAGAGTTCGGTTCGAAGGTAGCGATGCTTCGTTCACGGATTGACGCCACGCCTCACCGCGCCTCCAAAGCACGAGTACAGGCGGGGCTGCAACTAAAATTGTCGTAGCAAGCAGGCGACTGGATCGACCAACCGCCAACCAGCCCGGCATAGCCGATGGGGATTAGACATGCGCGTTCTCGTAACCGGAGCAACCGGATACATCGGCGGACGTTTGATTCCACGCCTATTGAGCGACGGACATCACGTGCGCGTATTGGTCCGGGACGCGCGTCGAGTTCGGTCGAAGCCATGGGCCGGACAAGTCGAAGTGCACCAAGGTGACTTGCTCGACGCCACTTCGCTGACCGAGCTGTGCGATGGCATTGAAGTTGCCTATGACCTCGTGCACTCAATGTCATCGGCCGGTTCCCAGTTCGAGGACCGTGACCGGATCGCCGCGCGCAACTTCGTATCGGCAGCGGGAGCGGTCAGCAAGGTCGTCTATCTCGGTGGACTTGCGCCTTCGGGTTCGCCCGGCAGCCACCTACGAAGTCGCATGGAAGTCGGTGAGATGCTACGAGCACACTTGCCAACGACTGAGTTCCGCGCCGGCCCGATCGTCGGGTCGGGCTCCGCGTCTTTCGAAATGGTGCGCTACCTGACCGAGCGCCTGCCGGCGATGATCGCCCCGCGTTGGATTCTGAACCGAGTCAGCCCGATCGGGATACGCGACGTACTGGCTTACCTTCAGCGCAGCCTTGAGTTACCGGCCTGTGGCGTGGTCGATGTCGGCGCAGACGCGCTGACATTCAGAGAGATGATGATTGGGTATGCGAAGCATCGGGGCCTCAAGCGATTAATCGTACCGGTACCGGTTCTCGCTCCGGGCTTTGCCGCCCGCTGGGTGGGGTTGGTGACGCCCATTCCGAACTATCTGGCGGTACCGATCATCGCCGGTATGACGAGCGAACTGGTCGCCGACACGACGCTCGCGGAGCGACTCTTCCCCGATATTCAACCGGCCCCCTACGCAGACACCGTGAAACTGGCGGCTACACGCACCCGGCAGCTCGAAGTCGAAACGCGCTGGAGTGATGCCCTTGGCAGCGGGCTGGCGACTAACTTCGCGGATAGCGAGGGAATGTTCCGCGAGTCGCGGTCCCTCTATGTTCCCGTAACACCATCAAAAGCATGGAAGAGTATCACCGGGCTCGGTGGAGAGCGCGGCTGGCTCTTCTGGAACAGCTTGTGGCGCGTCCGCGGACTACTGGACCGCATCGTAGGCGGCCCCGGTTTACGACGCGGTCGTCGCCACCCGACGCAGTTGGCCACCGGTGATTCGCTGGATTTCTGGAGAGTCGAGGACGCCAACGCTCCACACAACCTGCTGCTGCGAGCAGAAATGAAACTGCCCGGGCGAGCTTGGATGAAATGGGAGACACAGCCGGAGCAAGAAGGCACGCGCATCTCAATGAGCGCCTACTTTGAGCCCAAAGGACTGCTTGGTGTGCTGTACTGGAAGTCGCTGACTCTGATTCACCGGTTCATGTTCACTGGCTTGATCAAGGCCGTTGCACGCACCTCTTGAAGCCGGCAACCGACGTCCATAGCTAATCGATCCTGTTATCGGCGCCAACAACCCAGTTTAGGCAAACGCCTACAGCCAAACGCCGGTTGTCCACTCCAATTTGAAGCCCGCCCTCAAGTGCAAATCGGGCACGCACTACACCTTCAGCCGAACCCTGGGCTTGCGGATTCACGCACGGGCTGCGGTTCGAATCATGCTCGTTCGAGATCCGCTGCAAGATAGCAGGCTGAGAATGCCACGCGTCGCTTTGTTTGGCTGCAGGCCCGTTAGAGTATGCAGCAGCCACACAAACGAGCAAATCACTTGTCCGTCTTGCGCCGGTGACTGGCCGGCAGTTTCGCCTTTACGGCGGACAGACGACCCGAGCCTTGCCTCTTCTCCTGAAACTTCGCGAGATCAAACATTGTCGTCTTCTTCAGCGATGCGACGAACTCATCACGCATTCCGCTCCATATGTCGTGCATCGGACATGCCGTCGCATCACTGCAATCAGCCTCTCCCATGATGCAGCTCTCCAGCGAGCCGAGATCGTCGAGTTCGCGTAAGACGTCATACACGGTGATTGAGCCTGCAGAGTCGGCAAGTCGGAACCCGCCCTGACGGCCGCGCTGGGATTCAAGGATCCCCTTCCGACCGAGCGACTGCAACACCTTCGCCAGATAGTGCACGGGCAAGCCTAGCAACTCGGCCATTTCGGACGTTAGGACCCATTCGCCCTTCTCACAGCGGGCGAGCTCGGCCAATGCCCGAAGCGCGTATTCACTTGCTTGTGAAAACACTAGGCACTCCCAATGGGTTCCAGCTCAGCTGTAAACGCACGCAGAATCAGAGACTGCTTCTTGATGCGAAGCCCCCGCGCCGTGCTACGCCGCGCCACAACCTCACTCACGATGTCCGCCAGCCAATCCACATGGCTTTGTGTGTATGTCCTGCGGGGAAACGCCAGCCTCACAAGCTCAAGCGCTGCCGGGTCATCATGCGCACCGTCAACAGGACGCCCGAACATCAATGTGCCGATCTCTACGGCGCGCACACCGCCTTCGAGATACAACTCATTGCAGAGCGTTACGCCGGGTAACTCCCACGGTTTAAGGTGTGGATATAGAGCAGCTGCATCGATGTAGACCGCATGCCCCCCCGCCGGATGCACCAACGGAACATCCATACGATCAAGCATCTCGTGGAGGTAGCGAACGGATGCCACTCGATACTTCAAGTACTCGGGCTGCGTCACTTCCTCCAGCCCGACAGCCAGAGCCGCCAAATCGCGACCGGCGAGACCTCCGTAAGTTGGGTAGCCCTCAGTGAGGATCAGCAATGCACGGGCTCTCTCAGCAAGGGTGTCGTCGTTGAGGCATAGCAGCCCGCCGATGTTTACGAGGCCATCCTTCTTTGCGCTCATCGTGAATCCGTCCGCAAGAGAGAAGACCTCTTGCGCAATTTCACGTGGCGTTCGATCCTGCTGCCCGGGCTCCCGCTCATGAATGAACCATGCGTTCTCGGCAAAACGAGCCGCATCGAGGAAGAAGGGGCGACCGTATCGGCGCGCGAGCTCGCCTGCGGCTCTGAGATTCTCCAGACTCGCAGGCTGTCCTCCGCCCGAGTTGTTGGTGATTGTCATCAGCACCGCAGCAACGCGGTCACCTTCTCGGCTCAACTGTGCCTCAAGGCGCTCCAGGTCAATGTTGCCCTTGAAGGGGTGACGACTGGCCGGGCTCAGACCTTCTTCAATTACCAGGTCTATCGCCTCGCCACCCAGATACTCCACATTGGCGCGGGTCGTATCGAAGTGCGTGTTCGCTAGCACCACTCGGTCCTTGGCATCAAGGACCGAAAACAGAATGTGCTCGGCAGACCGGCCCTGATGAGTAGGGATGACGTGCTTCATGCCTGTCAGAGACCTGGCCACCTCTTGCAGGGCGTAGAAAGACTCTGACCCGGCATAGGTCTCATCCCCGGTCATCATCGCTGCCCACTGGGCGGTCGACATCGCACCAGTCCCCGAGTCCGTCAGCAGGTCGATAGTGATCTCTCTGCTACGAAGTAAGAACGGGTTGTAGTGGGCTCGCTCGAGGCTCTGACGACGCTGCGCCTCCGTCGTGACCGGAAGCGGTTCGACCATGCGAATTCGGAATGGCTCAATGATTGCTTTGTTGCGCACGGCAGTCTCCAGCTATTACAGATATTTAGACATTATTATCTTTTTATATCAAGAAGCTGGGCGAAGGGTACCTGCTCTGGCCGTGTAGATGAAGCCGGTGTGTGGTTCTTGTGATCCGGCCTACCTCAGATAACCTCAGCACGTCGTACGCGTAAGGAACCTATGTTTTCGCAAACCTCTGAGTACGCCGTTCGGGCCGTGATTGAGATTGCCACTCGTGAGCCGGGCGCGTCGGTTCTGTCTTCAGAACTCGCCACAGCGCTCAACATCCCCCATCATTATCTGCCGAAAATTCTCAAGCAGTTGGTGCGCACTCGAGTGCTCAAGTCAGTGCGAGGGCGCGGCGGCGGGTTCAGTCTTGCGCGCACACCGAAGGCGATCAAACTTTATGACGTTGTCGAGCCGTACGAAGACATGCAAAAGTACGACGACTGCATTCTCGGACAGCCGGTATGCAGCGACGCAGGTGCCTGCCCACTTCATGACTTCTGGTCCGAAGTTCGCCAGCGCTATATCAACGAGCTAAAGAGCCGCACGCTCGAAGACCTGCAACAGTTTCACCTAAAAGCACTAGCCGTGGAGAAGCCTAGGCAACGCAACCGAGCTGGTTCGCCTCCAGGCAAGCGGACTGCACGAACCAAAGCCAACAAGAAGAGTGCAGGTGCATAGACGGGCGGCGCAAAGCCCGTCTATGCAAAAGTCTAGAACTTCAGCGTCAGTTGCGCCCAGACGAAATCCATGTCCGAGTCCTCGTTGTCCGAGCCCGGGCCGGTCATTGTCGCCGTCTGTTTGACGAAACGCCCGGCGAAGAAGTGCGCCCAGCCGGCTTCGAACGCGACCCAGCGATTCACTTTCAGGCTGACTACCAGATCGACCTCATTGCCCAGAAGGTCGCTCTCGTTCGGAGTGCCAGTCCGGATCGTTCCGCCGCCCGGGTTGTACCAGGCGTCGTCGTCGTTCTCGCGCTGGAAATTGTGTGCCTGAAGCAGGACTGCCAGCGAATCGACAGGGCCAGGGTTCTTCCATGTCCACTTGGCGACAAAGGAGTAGTCGTTCAGGTTGCGCCAACCGATCTGGTCCGCGAAGCCGTGGTACTTATGGCCAAACGGGAACGGCGAGCGAAAGGTCTGAAAGTCGTTGTCCGTTGGGTCGGAATCACCCGAAGCATAGTCCCACTCAAGCCCAAAACTGAGTGTGTGGTCACCAAGCCCGACGACCAAGTCAACCGAGACGGCTGCGGCGAATGCTTTCACGTTTGAGTTGTCTTTGCCAGGTGTCCCCCAGTATGCGGTATCCGCAGTGCCAAACTGGGCGATACCTTCGGCGGTATAGGCAATTGCCAGTGAGTCGTCGGCATTCAAACCGTGCCATCCATTCCAGCGCAGACTGGCGGTAGTAACGTGCCCATCGTTGGCACCGGTTGCGTCATCGCGGTTCATGTAGAGAAGTAGCAACTCGAGATCGCTCTTCTTCAAGAACGACGGAACCCAGCGCACCGAGAATCCGAGCATCCACTCGTCATCCTGCACACGGGATAGATCGTTGATCAGCATGGCCAACGCCATGAACGTCAACTGTTTCTCGAAGAACGAGCGCTGCACGCGAAAGCCGTCCCAAGCCCGCGAAGGTGCGGCCCATTCCAGAGTGCTGATCAGACGCTGATTGCCGACAGTGAACTTCTGCCGTCCCGCGTACCCCTCAATGCCAAGATCAAACAGATTCTTGGTGTAGACGTAGGCCTGCAGTACATCGAGGCCCTCAAAGCCCGAGGTGTTTACGCTGTTGGCGGCTGCCCTTGGCTCGTCGCCCCACAAGCGAACATCTTGCAGCTCAAACAGGAAGTTGACGCTGCCCGGAAACTGAGCATCGACACCAAGCCTCGTGCGCATATTGAAATTCTGAACGCTCGTCTGGTCCGCCAGCCCGGCCGCGTAGGTGGCTGGTGCGCGCAACTCATACCGTGTTCGGTGCTGGCCGAAAAAGCGCAGCCGAATCACGTCGGCGTCCGGGGCATCGCTTAGAGGTATCTCAAGCTCAAAGGGGTTGTACGGCTTCGCTGGCTCGGGTTTGATTTCGGCCTTTGTTTCGGTGTTCTCAGCGGACTTGCTCTCGCCGCCGGTCTCTTCCGCCATGGCTGGTGCTGCCAGCAATGCGATCAGAAGTCCCGGAATCATCCATTTGATCTTCATAGCGCTCTCCCCGTTTGGTCCATACGCACAGGATGCATCCGGGGAGTTCGCCTATCAACAGCTATCTGTATCTGTTTATCTATTTATTAGGGCGCTGCGCGAGCGACGCGGCCAGACCATCCACTGCGTGGTTTTCGGGCCAGCAGCAGGGCCATCAGCAGGCCCGATGTGACAACGCGAAGCGGCCAGACCCACCAGCCGGCGAGAACTCCACGCAAGTTCAGGAGGGCGTGTGAGCCGTCTCCCTGGAGGCCGAACATGACCGGCAGTTTGAACCAGTAGTAGATCACTACAGCCACCGCGGCAAACGCGACGGCCAGCATTCGCCGCCTTCGAGGAAACGCGAGGTAAAACACGAGGAACACCAGCATCGTCGCGGCGAAGCCAGCAAGAGGCAGCAAGAACGCCTCAAGTAGTTGCCTCAGGACTGGCGCCGTGGCGTTTGGCACAACCAGATACCAACCCCAAACGAAACCAGGGAAGCCGCCACCAAACAGATACACGAAGTGTTTGTTCAAAGAGCGCGAGGTGTCGGCGGCGACGAGCCCCCGTCCTGAATCGCGGCACGGAGAGACGCAGTCACTGCAGGTTGTGCAATGGGCATTGGCAACGCTGACCACCGGTCTTGAGCCGTACAGCAACTCGACCGGATAGACAGGGCACAACCCAGAACACCAAGCCGACTTCCAGTCGAACAGGAACCCGAGAGCCAGCGCGACAGCAGCCACGGTGATCAGCACTACTCCGGTCACCGCGCCGAAGCGATCCAACACCACGTGGCGCAGTGGAACAATCAGCAGCAGGAGTGCGATCGCACCCAGCAGCAAACGTTCCTGCCATACGCGGCTCAGCGGTCGTTTATGCGACCAGTTCATGTGCGCAGGCAACAAAGAAACAGAACCCAGCGGACAGACGTTTCGCCACACACCGGGTGCAAGCACGAGCAGCAGCGGGGCAACCGGGATCAATACATCCCACAATAGGTAAAGACCAAGCGGCGGACGGAACAGCAGCATCGCGACAATCAGTACGCCGACGCCAAACACGGTCAGCTGCAGACTTCGCCAGAAAACTCTAACCGAACTCTTCATTTGCTGGCTCCCGGGACGGAGGTCGCTTCCTCACCCATCCACTCCCACAATGGTCCTCGCACAGCGTTGCTGCGGCGCCGTCGCCATAAGCGCACCGAATGTTCACCCTCACGTGCCGGTTGGAGGGTCGTTCGTTCAACGCCGTCGTGTACTTGAGCAGTTGAGGCTGTACGACTTGGCCGATGTAGAAGACCGGTTGAATACCGATGTTTGATCCATCAACGGGCCTTTCGCGATCGGCACCGCGGGCCAACTGAATATCGAGTTAAGTCTAACACCCAACATCGCGAGCCACCGCAGCCTTGGACGCCACGTGCAACGGAACGACCGGGTCCCGCCCCTGTTCCTTGTTAGCGGCTACGATCACCGCGCGCATGGCAAGGTTTCCGTGTCGCGCAATTATCCTACTATTAGATCTGCTTATCTAGTTCTGTCTTACAGCCATTTCTTTCAACATCCGCCCTTCTATTCTATGCACCAATGGGAAGCCGCCTGCAAACTCTTATGTTGCTGTTACTCGTTTGTGGCTGCGTCGCGCGCGAGCAGCCCCGTGGGGATCCAGAGCGCCAGCGCTTCGAAGAAACCTGGCAAGCGGCCGTGGATTGGGAACTGGCCGTGCGGGAAATGCGCGAACATGTGGCGTCAACCGAGGCACTGCCACATACGAGCGCTCTCTTCTGGCCTGAGCACAAGGACAAACCGGGGCTTAGACTGGGCGAGATCTCCGGGCTGCAGGACGTCGCAACGTGGCGTGCTGAGAACGTGCTTGGTCGCAGCTATCGTCTTGAGTTCACTATCGACGCCAAGTTCGAGGTCGGGCATCTGAACCTGCCGGAGTCGAGCTATGCCTGGCAACTTCCGATCATGGCTACGCTACATAACTCATGGCTGGAACTGGAAGGCTCACACATCCGGCTGCTCGAACCAAGCGGTTTCAAGCACGTACGAATCGTGTTTCGTCTGGGTGCGGAACCGGTCCCAACTGCGGTGTATGCGCACGGTTCCGAAGTGCTGGTGGCGAGCTGGGGCGCCGCACTTGAGCCAATCGCGCTTGAGTTATCAGGTGAAGATGGCGTTCCGGTGTACGTATTCCAATACAAGGGCGGCCCGGGTTAACCCCGGGCCACCTCACTACCACGAACCTTACTTCTTGAGGCTTCTGACGTAGGCCACGAGCTGCCAGCGCTGTTCTTCCTTCAGTGAGTCTTTGAAGGGCGTCATACCGTCATAGTTCAACGCTTTGCCACCTTCCGAGATGCGCCAGAAGATGTAGTCGTCACCGATAGCATCCTGAAGTTTTACATCGGTCAAGTCCGATGCCGGTGGCTTCAGCGTGCTTCCAACCGGTGAATCTCCGTCACCGTTGGGGCCGTGGCATGTGACACAGTGCGTTTCAAAGAGCTTCTTACCTTCCTCGACAGCATCCGGTGTCGGGTTAGTCTTGCCCTTGTAGTCACCGGCAGGCTCCGGGCGGCTGATCTTGTCGGAGTCGCCACCTCCGCCCTTGTTCTCTGCCGGCTTTCCACCGCCTCCGCACCCGGCCGCAACAAGCAGCACTGCACCAAGTGCAAAGGCAATCATCAGTACGTGTTTCATAGTAGTTCCCTTCCTTAGCAACCGGCTGCTAGTAGACGTCGTGCACGGTGTTATAGACGTTGAAGTGACCGGTGGGTGTGACCATCCAGTCGCCAGTAATCACCTTCTTCAACTCGAGAGTTTTGTCGTCGTAGACAAGAATCGCACCCGTCTGGTCTTTGCGACCCCAGGCGGCCACCCATACCTCTGTACCTGCGCGGTTGTACTCAATGTGAACGGCCTTATGCCCGCGGTACTCTTCCGGAATCACGAGGGTCTTCTTGTTCTCAAGGGTGTCCTTGTCGAGAACGAAGATGCTATCGGCCAGCATCTTGTCCGGGTTCAATGGACGGTCCGCATAGATGTGTTTTGAATTCGGGTGCGTCTTGATGAATACGTTGCCACCACCGGCTCCGGGCAACTCGAGAAGTTTGACGACCTTCCAGGCGTTTTCGGAATGCCCCTCCGGATCCGTTCCGATGAACGCTACATGATTACTGCCGATGTGACCCGTCGCCCAAAGAGGACCGTGAACCGGGTGGTTAATGTTCGCGCCTCGACCCGGGTGAGGCGTATTGCCTCCGGTATCAACCGTTGCGACGAGCCGCTGGGTCTGGGTATCGATAACGCAAACTTTGTGCTTGGCGTTGGCAGCAACGAGGAAGTAGCGCTTGCTCAGGTCCCAGCCGCCGTCGTGCAGGTAGCGCTCGGCCTCGATGATATCGATCTTGAGCGAGCCCTCCGTACCCTCCAGGTTCGAGTAATCAAGCAGCCACATCTGGCCGGTCTCCTTGACGTTGACCACCCAGGTCGGGTGATGGTGATCGGCCACAATGGCCGCGACACGGGCTTCGCGAACGTAAGTACCTTCGTCCACTTCATAGCCGGACGAGGAAACCATGCGTAGCGGCTCCAGTGTTTCGCCATCCATGATCACAACGGCTGGCGGCCAGTACCCGCCGACGATGGCATACTTATCTTCGTAGCCCTCAAACCGACTACCTTCAATGGAACGGGCTTCAAGGACCGGACGCAACTCCGCAACGCGGTCCGGTTTCGGCATCCACATGTCGATCAACGTGACCTTGCCGTCGCGCCCGATACAGTAGAAGTAGCGCCCGGAAGCGGACGAACGCAGGATGTGAACGGCAAAGCCGCTGTCCACGATATTGACGAGTTCATATGAGTCTCCATCAATGATGGCGACCTTGCCTGCATCCCGAAGTACAACGCCGAAATAGTTCTCCCAGTTGCGGCCTTCGGGCGGCGCCGTCGGACGCTCGGACACCGGCACAAACACTTTGTGTGACGCCTTGATGTCAGGCATACCCCACTCGGGCGGCGCCGGCACCGGGTTCTGAACATACTTCGCCATCAGCTTGACTTCGTCCGGTGAGAGAATTCCTGACTTGCCCCACTCCGGCATTCCGGCCGGTGAGCCGTTGGTAATCATCGCCTCAAGGTAAGCGGTACCTTTCTTGCGCGTGTTTTCAGGCTCAATGTTCTTACCTGTGGCACCCTTGCGCAGCACGCCATGGCAACCGGCGCAGCGCTCAAAGAAGATCTGCTTGCCACGGTCCATGTCAGCATCTGACAGGTGCCAGTTGGCCGTTTCGTCGCCGCCGTTGCTTCCGCCGTTGCCACCGCCGGCATCGGCCACAGTGTTGCCACCGTTTCCGTTGCCTTTGGCTCCGTTTCCGGTCGTCGGACCGCAGCCCACGACCGCAAAGCTGATCGTCAGCACGGCCAGTGCGCCGAGTAGCCAGTGTCTTGGAATGTTCATGATGCCCTCCTAGTCGGATTCTCTTGCCCGGTGCCCTGGGTTCTCAGCGCGATCCACGACCACGTTCAACCCGCTATCCACCAACCAGAACATCTATTTCGGATATACATGTTCTTTTATCTTTTTATATCCCGCCATGGCCCGCTGCGTCAACCAAACTCGCATCAACAATGACGTTTTTTGGATTCAATCGAGCTGGAAGCCATGAGAAGAGTCGAACTGCACCACCCTTCTGTGGGATTGGTCAAACTCTAGCTCTTCGTCGAAAGCCCACGTCCATTCATCCACATCCGCGGTCTGTCCGAGCTGCACTTGCACGCGGCGTTTACCTGTTCCCATCGGGATTTCTACAGCGCCTACGCTGGCACTGTTTTCGTGAATGCCGCGGGGTGCGTACGATTGTTCGTGAACCACTTGTCCGTCTACGAGGATGCGAAGGCGCACAGGTTCAAGCTCGACCCGGCCTTTCATACCTTTCAAGTGGCCAAGTTCTGTATCTACGTCCTGGCCGATGTTCTTCTCTTGCCCCGCCAACTTGAAGCTCACAATCAGCATGGATGGCGGTCTATCGGGCGGTATGTAGGCAAGACGAGTGAACCCTACGGTCGCACCACCCAACACGACGATCAGTACTGCCACGACCAGTATCCGCCTCAGGAGCGTACGGTCCGGGCTTTGCCGGCCGGCGGTCTCGCCATCAGGTGTGTTCAGAAAGTCCGAAGCTTCCTGCTTCAAAAGGGCGAGACTCCCCCCTTCAATCTGCAAGAACCGGAACTCTTCCGGCGAGAGCCTGTCCATTCGGAAGTAGGGCTCACGGACTCCGCCAACCCGGTCAGCGGTGATCTCCGCCCCCAGTCGACAGCGCGGCTCAGACCCTTCGCATGCCACTAGAAGTGTTCGCCCGCCTCGTTTGGCGATCATTTCTGCGAACGAACTGTGGAGCCACGCCGCGCACGGAATACCGACAACCCGGTAGCCGGGAAGATCCGGCGACAGCCCCGTCTCCGTGTCAAAGCGAACTCCACGCCCTGCACCGTCTGCACAAAGGAAAGCAACTGCTTTGGGACCGCTTTCCTGAAGCCAGTCGAGAACCCGGTCACGGACCTCGGGCCTGTCAAGCTCGGGATAGGCGATTGCGCCAGGATCGCAAGAGCCAACACAAATGCCACAGCTGACGCACCGATTCGGGTCAATCAGAGAAACCAGGTTGTCCTTGCTGTCGATGCCAACCATCGTGATCGCTTCATAGGGGCAGTCCTGGAAACACTGCGTGCAACCGTTGCAGTTCTTCTGGTTAACCACGGCCGGCCGTTTCCGCTTCCGTCCCAGTGTCCACGGAAGAGAGAACAACACGAACCCGAGTCCCAAACTAAGCACCCAGAACATCGGACCGGAAAGACGGTCCGTCAGGTACAGCGGCAACAGATAGAACCAGTCAATCAGAAAGCTGTCTGGATACGCCGCCATGTCGGCGGGTGCGGCCAAGTCGGCCGGGATAGCAAGCGACAGAACTATCAGGACGACACCCGTCGCGATCATCAGTCCCCGCTTCGGCAGGAACTTCGGCTTCTTCAGTCGAACAAGATGTATCCAGATCACGACGCCGATTGCGATCGGAAGCAACACATGAGCAAAAAACACCGCAAAGAACACGAGGCTGTTGACGTCGCCGTTGGTCAGAAATGAACGCGCTATGGGCTCCGGAAAGATCGGCAGAACGTCCAGCACTTTGGCAGTTCCTGCAGCGATTGCTTGTGCCCTTTGATCCCACGTCAGCCAGTACCCCAGCCAACCGTCAAGCCAGATGAGTCCGAGCAACAACACGCCAGTCACCCACGCGATCCATCGAGCTCCGCCGAACTTGCGGGCCAGGAACACTTTGACGGCATGGATCACCGAAAACAGTACGCAGGCATCGCTGCTGTAGCGATGAAGCGTCCGCACAAATCCGGCACCCCACCACTGCGCATCCATCGCGGCCACAGACTCATGTGCTGTATGGACGCTGGTTTTGTACCAGAACAGCAAAAGTATGCCGGTTACCGCAGCCACGATGAAATTGAAGCCCGCCAACGCTCCGCTGTATGCAAGCGGATTCAGCATGCGTGGCAAACCGCCATCCACATAGCGTTCGCTTTTGGTCAGAACCCGTTCGCAGGCAGCGATGGCGGCATCGCCGCGCACGGGGCGATCCGGACGAGCCTCTGATACGGACACTGGTGCCAGCAGGGTGATGCCGCTGTTGGTTTCCGAAGTCTCAAGGGGCATAGGCCGGCTCCTGCTCGGCGCACACGAGCTTCAGCGCCTCAACAAGCCAGTCTTCCTGCAGTTCACCCAAAGAAAACCGATAGGCGACCTTGCCAGTTCGATCAATCACGAGGTACAGGTTTGTGTGCTGGATGACGCCGTTTTCATCTCGGAATCGTTCAAGCCCGATCTTGTCCAGTACGTGATTCACCTCTACGCAGTCGCCAGTAAGGAACTGGAACATTGGCGCAGAGACGCCTTGAGCGTCGGCGAGATAGTTTAGCTTGGACACGCTGTCATTCTCTGGATCCAGAGTAATCGCAACGAAATACACGTCCTTTCGTTCTGCTTCCGTGAGCCGCGCGACCGCGCGTTTTGCTTGTGCAAGGATCGTCGGTCACGTGTCTGGGCAGGTAGTGTATATGCCGGTCACGATGACGACCTTGCCGTGAAAATCCTGAAGCGTGATCCGTTCAGAATCTTGGTTCACCAACTCGAAGACCGGTGCTTCGTATGCGGTTCGCAGCTTCTCGGCCGGGAACGGGCGGTCAGCGACCGGAAGTGATTCGCTCGACCAGACCAGCCCAGCGCTCGCGGCGGCCACCACGACGACGGCCGCTCCGATACACGCGATCAAGGTATGGGGCCTGCGTACCACGCCCAGAATCTGGCGGGGATAGACAACCAATGTCGCGACACCAAGCACCAGCGGCACAGAGAAGAACGGTATCGTGAAAGTCCAGTCGATCGTTTCGCTGTCCGCGTCGTAGCGGAAGCACCACTTCCTGAACTCCCCAGCGAACTCGCTTAGCGGTCCCCTTTCCGGAGGGATCGCCACAAGCGCCAGCATCAGGCCATTCCAGAAGACTAAAGCCGCCAGCATGAAGACGGCAAATCTCCCGTCCTCGAATACTCCTCCGGCGGCTTTCAGTAGTTTTCTGGCTGTTTCACCAACCCGACCCATGACTCTCTCATTCTCTATCTCGCACTACTTGACCGGCCAAACATCGACCAAGGCCTTCCAGTTCGCGAAGTAGTAGACTGCAAAACTTGCAAGGAAGATCAGAGTCAGGACGACAGTGCCTTTGGGGGTCAGCCCCTTCGCATTGGGACTCCACGACTTGTCGGTAATAAGGCTTTTCGTGAGGCGCCATTGCTCCGGTGTTTGCCACGGGGTCATTGCGCCCTTGTTCGCTTTGCCAAGGAACACCGCCCACGCTGCCAACACGCAGAAGATTAGCGCGCCGATTGCTGCGATCGTTCCGCCAATGCCCAGCATTGCCAGAAACGGAGCCGCGTCACCAAGATCTACGGCAATCTTAGCACCCGTGAAGTCGATGTCCGGGTGACGACGCGGCACACCCAGCGAGCCGGCAAGTGTCATGCCTATGGCCATGATGCAGATGCCGATTCCAAAGATGTACGGCTGCACCCGTGCCAGCGCACGCATCGGGATCTCTTTCTGGAAGATCAGCGGAATGACGTAGTACGCCAGACCCATGAATGCCAGAGAAGTGCCGCCGGCCACAGTCACGTGGAAGTGCCCGAAAAAAAAAAAAATGTTGTGGGCGATGATGTTGATCTGGTGCGTACCTAACGTAACGCCCGTAATTCCGCCACCGAAACCAAAGATCACGAGGGAAAGAAAGAAGGCCGCAAAACCAGGGTCTTTCCATGGCGCCCTCGTCAGCCACC
>JAGQRE010000089.1 GCA_020425695.1 Planctomycetota bacterium | reverse complement strand
TTCCGCGCGGGCACGGCACTCCCTGTGCCGCCTTGAACGAAGACGGCGCCTGCGGAATGTACGAGGCTCGCCCGATCATGTGCCGCAAGTTCGGCGTGCCGATTTTCAACCCGGACCAGCCCGACCGCGTCATGGCCTGCGAGCTGAACTTCGCAGACGGCGAAGCTATTGAAGACCCCGGGCTGATTGAGAACCAGACAAACCTGTACCGCGCCCAACAAGCGCTGCAGGCCGCCTACAACGACGCGGGTGGCAAACGGGATGACAAACCGATCTGCATTGCTCGTGCGATTGTCGAAGACTTCACGGACTATCTGCCCTGACGTGCGGCAGGCTTCTAAGCGGTCATAGACAAGTCTTGAGAAGTGTCGCCTTATGCAATGCCTACAAAGTCATTGCACACACTCAGTCAGCCCACATTCAACGGCCTCGGTCGCCCGCAACGCGGGCTTGGTAAGCTAAACGTTCAGTACCCTATGGTTCCCTCGGCGCGAAGCTCCTCGACCACCACAGGCTAAGCTCTCATCACCCGCTACGCGGGCGCACTGCTTGTTGGGCCGCTTTAGAGGCCGCGTAGCGGCCGTCAGAGCTTAGCCCAGGGTAACGAGCGCCGAAGGCGCGAGGCAGCCCTGGGTTCCTGAGCCAAACGAATCCAGAGCCCGCGTGAGCGGGCGACAGAACTTATGCCAGACCGATTAGCCAGCCACCTCGGCATGGGCACAGGCAGGAATGCCTGTGCTACTGTCGACCGGCGTCGGCCTGGTCTCCTTCTTCGTTTGAGCCGCGGTTTTGTTCGTTGATTCCTGCGCTGACGTCAGGGCCTGACGGCGCTGTCCCGTGGGTCGCTTGCTCGGGGTGATCGGTGTTTTTGGCGTTCATCCACTCATCGATCATCTGCCGGGCGATGGTCCAGCATTCGTTGCGCAGGGTTTCGATTCGTTCGATTACGCGCTGTTGTTCCCGCTGCCATTGCAAGGCCGTGCTCGGCGAGATTCGCCAGCGGTGGTTGGGGTCTTCGTCGTCGGTGAGCTTTTCGATTTCGCGGTCGAACAGGGCCAGCGTGCGCTTGACCCGAAGCAGAGAGGCGTCAAGTGTTGCCCCGTGGCGCTCGATGTACAGCGCCTCGGCCGCTTCTTCTATGGCGTTGCGGTACTTCTCGTTGATGTTCTCGCCCTCGATGGGGCGCAGTGGCAACTTTGATGGCTTCTTCTTCTTGGGTCTGACGGGGTGATAGCGGGACATGGTGGGTACTCCGTTTAGCGAACCAGCGCGACATCCGCGCTCGATGCATCCATATGTAAAAAGGTGTGCGACAAGAATTGGGCCTGTGAGTGCAGTGAAGTCCGCGAGGGCCTGAAAATGCGCTGAAAGTAGCGCAGAAAAGTTTTAAAGTGGGTCGCTCAGATGCAAGTGGCTCGAGATCCTGAGTCGTCTGGCGTTATTGCGACGCCAAGACCTGACCAAGTACGCAGCTGATGGCAGTGGACGGCCCCAGCCGCCTAAGTCTAGGCTTTTACACGATTTATAAATTCTCCCCGGGGGGCAGACCCATGTCGCCTCGCCTGCTATAAATTCCGTCAACACGAACGTCGGGTCGGAAGAGCTGGACGCTGGACGGCACTCTTCCCTGTTGGCTCGCGGGAGCAGAAATGGAAATCAAGAACGGCATCCCGGTCTCGCCGGGTGTGGCCATCGCGCCTGCGTTGGTACTGGATTCGGAATCGTTCCGGATTCCGCGGCGCTTTATTAGAAAAGACGAAGTCGACACCGAGCTGAAGCGCTTTGAACTGGCGCGCACCAAAGCCATTGAGGAAATCTCCGACATCCGCGACAGCGTTCACAGCGCGGCCAAAGAAGAAGTCGGGCTCATTTTCGATGCCCACTTGCGCATGCTTGATGACCCGCTGATCACCAGGGAAATCCCGGAGAAGATCAAGACCAAGCGCTACACGCCGGAGTACGCCGTCAGCCGTGTGTTCAAGAAGATCGTGAAGCCGATCAAGGAGTTGAACGACGCCTATTTCATCCAGCGCGTCAACGACTTCTACGACATCCAGAAGCGCTTGCTGCGAAACTTGCTCGGCCAGCGTGCCCACGACCTGACGCAGCTTGACCGCAAGGTTGTCGTCGTCGCACACGACCTGACACCCAGCCAGACCGCGACGCTCGACAAGAACAAGGTCGCCGGGTTCATTACCGACGTTGGCGGGGCAACCAGCCACACCGCCATTCTGGCCAACGCCCTTGGCATACCGGCCGTGGTCGGTCTTGGCACGATCAGCAGCGACATCAGCGGCGGTGACGTCATCATCGTTGATGGCAAATCCGGGCGCGTGATTATTAACCCGGACGACGCGGCGCGTGCGAAGTACGAAGCGCGTGGGCAGGGCTACCTCGACCGCGAAAAGCGCATGTTCGAGGCGGCTGCCAAAGCCGAGCGCACGACCAAGGACGGCGTCGATGTCAGCCTGTACGCGAACATCGAGTGGGATGACGAAATTGAACTCGCGCTGAAACTGGGTGCCGACGGTGTCGGACTGTTCCGCACCGAGTTCATCTACAGCAAGTTCGGCGCGCACCCGACCGAAGAGCAGCACTACGAGGTCTACCGACGCGCCCACCAGATGCTCGAAGGGCGCCCGCTGACCCTGCGGACCATGGATTTCGGGGCTGACAAGTTCGCCAGCGAGGTCGGGCTTGAGCGCGAAGAAAACCCGTTCCTCGGCTGCCGCAGCATCCGTCTGAGTTTGCGCGAACCGCATCTGTTTACGACTCAGATTCGCGCGGCCTTGCGTGCTGCGTTGCTCGGGCCGACCAAGATCATGTTGCCGATGATCGGCTCGATTGAAGAATTCCACGCAGCGCGTCAGTTGATTGAGAATGTGAAAGCTGACCTGACGCGCGAGGGTATTGAGTTCCGCCCGGACGTGCCGCTCGGGATGATGGTCGAGGTGCCGAGCGCCGCCGTCATGATCGACAGCTTCATGGAAGATTCGGATTTCTTCAGCATCGGCACGAACGACCTTGTGCAGTACACAATGGCCGTTGATCGCAACAACCAGTACGTCGCGAACCTGTTCAAACACACAAACCCGGCCGTTCTGCGTCTGGTGAAGCAGGTGATCGACGAGGCTGTCAAGCACAACAAGCCGGTCAGCGTTTGCGGCGAGATGGCGGGCGAGGCGCGCTTTGCAATGATTCTGTTGGGATTTGGGCTGCGTGAATTCAGTGTCGGCCCGACGGCCATGCCGGAGCTGCGCACGTTGCTGAGTCGCGTGACACTCGCCGAGGCAGAAGAACTCTCAAAAAAGGCCATGTGTCTTGCCCACGCTGACAAGATTGCGGACCTGCTGGATATTGAAGTTGCCCGCCTTCTGCCAAGCGAAGAATTCGGTGAGTGAGATCGCTGAGTAACAGACGAAGTATCGGACACCCGGACTGGTAAGTAAGAGGACAAAGCGTTGATACGATTTCTCAGTTGGACAACCTGTATTCTGGTCATGCTTGTCGCGCCTGTTGTGCTGACGTTTGCACAAGACGATCAGCCCGCCGACAACGACACCACCGAGCAGCCGGAGCCGGTACCCGAACCTAAGGTGTTGCCGCCTCTGCCCACCGCGCCGTTCGTGAAGGAAGACGTTGAGGCGTTGGAGGCCCACGTCGAATCCACGCAGGAAGCGCTCAACAAGGCACGTACCAACCTGACAGAAAAGAAGGCTGCGGCCGCTGAAGCCGGGCTGAGCGTTGAGGACCAGGCCGCGCGCGACGAAGAAGTTAAGCAGGCCGAGGATTCAGTCAAAAGTGTCGAGGCATTACTGAAGCCATTGCAGGATGCGGTGACGGCTGCAAAGGCCGGTCCGACACGCGCGCAACTGGATGCACGTCGCCGCTATGACAGTCTGGTAGCCACCGCCGAACAAGTGCGGAAAGACCTGACGCTCGGCAGAGAGAAGATAGACGAGAACACAACAGCTATTCCCGAGGGCGACTACGCCAAAGCCGTACGTTTGGCGGAAGAAGAACAGGCGCGGACGGACCAGCTTGCAGACAACGCGAAAGAGTTCGAGTTCCAGAAGAGTCGCGTCTACGACAAGCTTTCCGATCTTGAGAAGCTTGACTACGAGATGCGCTGGGCCAGCGAGCGTTTCCAACTTTCCATTGAGGCCTACAACCACATGTCGGAGAAGCTTTTCGGCGCATACAAGAGTTATGAGCAACGGGCCTTCGAGGGGCTGAAGGCAATCGAAGAAGCGATAGCGTTGTGGCCTGAATTCAAAGGCACGCCCGCACAACAACTGGAGTTGCCGGAGAAGGCCGTGGCGCCGAGCACTCTAAGTGACGACAACGACATAACGTCGGATGTGAAGTCAGACATCGAATATCTGCTTGCGTCCCGTATCAGCAAAAGCAGCAGCCAGAAGCTCCGCATACGCGAGTACGCCGGCGAGTTGCAAAAGTTGCAGCAGGAGATCGACAACCGCGAAGACTATAAGGAACGTCTTGAACAGGACGCCGAGCGCCTGAAGAACGTCTTGGCCGAGAGCGGCGACAAGCCGGCCGCCGAGCCCGACGAGAACGCAATCCCCGAATCCGAGCTTGAGGATTACCAGAAGCTCAGCATCGACATCGACGACTACAAGCAAGCGATCAAAGACAACAAGGTCGAGATTGATCGTCTCGCCAAGGAACGCATTGAGCTCCAGAAGTTGGTCGCGGCGAAACAGCAGGTTGAAGCCGAAGTCATCGCCTTGACCGAAGAAACACAGGCCAGGATCGACGCCATCGAGGTCCAGTTCGAGAAGCCGGACCCGAAGGCTAAACCCGAGGACAAGCCGGCTGAAGAGACCGGGCCGAAGGTCGAGGTGCCGCAATACTACCAGCGCCCCGCGGTCGTCATCTTTGCCCTGCGCGAGCAACTGAAGGCCGAGCAGGAGCGACTCAGCAGCGCCAAGCGTGACACCCGGCAGGCCATGACGCAGCTCGATATCCTCGACCGTCGCGTCGAGCGCCTGACTGAAAAGAACACCGAGATTGAGTCGGTTCTGTTGCCCGAAACGCGCAAGAACTACTACGAGGAAATCGGCAAGACGGTCGGCATCCGTGCCGCCAAGGTTGCGGGCGTTCTGCTCGCAGCCTGGATTCTGCTGTTCCTGATCCGGAAGATCGGCGAGCCGCTGATTGAACGAATCGTGAACCGCGCCGACTCAAAGTCGGACTTCAGCGCCGATGAGCAACAGCGCGCACGCACCTTGATGACTGTCTTCATGACGACCGCCCGCGTGGTCGTGTACATCACGGCCATCATGTTTGCGATTGCCCAGTTTGACGTCGACTACGGCCCGCTGCTTGTGGCTGCCGGTGGCGTCTCGCTGGCCGTCGGCTTCGGTGCGCAAACACTGGTGAAGGACTTCTTTGCGGGTTTCTTCATTCTATTGGAAGGTCAGTTCAGCATCGGTGACGTCGTCGATGTCGGCGGGAAAGTCGGAACTGTCGAGAACCTGAACCTGCGTACGACCGTACTGCGAAGCCTCAATGGCGACGTGCATACGATTCCGAACGGTGAAATCTCTTCAACAACGAACATGACCAAGCTCTGGTCGCGGGCGATTGTCGACATCGGCGTCGCTTACGAGGAAAACACGGACGATGTCGGTGCCGTCATGGAAGGCGTCGCCAAGGAGATGCGCGAAGACGAAGCCTGGAGCAGGAAACTGCTCGACACCATTCTCATGGGTGTTACCGAGCTTGGCGACAGTGCCGTAACGATCCGGATGCTGCTCAAGACCCGTGCCGGTGAGCAATGGGGCGCCTCGCGTGAGTATCTGCGACGCTGCAAGCTGAAGTTCGACGAACTTGGTATCGAGATCCCGTGGCCGCAGACGGTCATGTCGTACAAGGGGTACGCCGACCAGGACGACAAGACGCAAGCCGCCGAGCAGCGCAAGAAGCGGGCGCAGGTGTTGCGCTACGTGCGCAAGATGCGCGGCGAAATGACGGAAGAAGAAGCCACGCTCGCAAGCATGTCGGTCGAAGAGCGAGACCGGGCCGAGTCTCTCGCGAATCGCGAGGCCGAGTTGGCGAAAGAGAAAGCCAAAACCAGCGACGCCACGCCGCAGGAAGTCGCCGCCGAGCGCAAGGAGAACGCGGCTGACGACGCGACACTTTCAGATGCCGAGAAGCTGGCGAAGAGGCTGGCAACGAAGCAGATAAGCAAAGACCAGGCCGAGGCCCGCACGAATGACCCGATGCGTCAGGCCCCTGAAAGTGACAGCGACGGCGAAGGTGAGGGCGACGGAAAGTAGCGCGGGTTTGACGCGAAGGATGGATTCTTGGAGCATGGTGCAGGGGTAGACCAGCAGGATTGAGGGCTCAATGGAACGACCCAACATCAACGAAGCCTCCATTACTGACTTCATCGTTGAGCGAAACCGTCACCACTTCGAGCAGATTTCGTGGGAGGGGTCCTACATGGACTACCTCAACAAGGTCTGCACGGACCCTTACCGCCACACACGCACGACCTACCAACTGACGTTCGAAATGATTCAGCACTTCGGCTCGGAAGTGTTTGAGGACAGTGGTGAGGAAGTCCGGCGGTACAAGTTGTTCGACGACCCGTTCAACAACGGCAAGAACGCGATCTACGGGCTTGAGCGTACCATCAGCCGATTGGTGAAGTACATTCGTGCCGGTGCCCGCGAAGAAGGCAAGGAGCGCATTTTTGTACTGCACGGGCCGGTCGGCACCGCCAAGACCAGCATCATTGATTTGATCGGGCGCGGGCTTGAGGCCTACACGGGCCACGACGACGGCGCCGTCTACAGCTTCTCCTGGCGCTTCGGCAAAGACTTCCACGCAGAGGACGGCGGCAGCCTCGGCTTTGGTGGCACCAAGCCTGATTATGCCGGCATTACCAACCCGGTCGCCGTGCTCGGTAGCCAGATGCATGAGCACCCGCTGCTGTTGATTCCGCGTCAGGCGCGACGCGACCTGCTTGAGAAGTTGTGGCGGCAGAACGATCTGGACAAGAAGTACCCGATTCCGCACAAGATTCTGGAAGGCGACCTCGACTACAACAGCAAGCAGATCTACTCGTTCCTGCTGCGCCGCTACAAGGGCGACTGGCTCAAAGTCATGGACCACATCGTGGTCCAGCGCATAGTCTACACGGAATCGGGTGGCATCGGCATCGCCAAGATTCCGCCCGAGGGCAACGTCGAAACCGGCAGCCAGCCGGTCACGATGGACGAGAATTTCAAGTACATCGCCAACCTGCTTAGCAGTGTCAGCCTCGTGCGCTTCTTCGGCAAATACGTGCGCGGCAATCGTGGCATCGTTCACTACAGCGACATTTTCAAGAAGCCGAGCAGCTATCTGCAGCACCTGCTGAGCGCCGTTGAAGAACACAAGATGGACTTCGGCGAGGTTGGCTGCGACATTGATGTCATGATCCTCGGTACCACGAACCTCGCCGAGTATCAGGCCCTGCGCAGTGACCCGCTAAGCAAGGCGTTGCGAAGCCGCATGCGCAAGATCGATGTGCCGTACCTGCTGAACTATGTCGATGAGGAAAAGATCTACAACCGCGGGCTGCGGCAGGCCAAGCGTTATCATCGCATCGCGCCCCATGCCACGGAGTTGGCGGCCGCGTGGGCGGTGATGTCCCGCCTTGAGAAGTCCGACCTGCCGAACGCCAGTGACATCCCTGAAGAGGCCCGCCAGGTGCTGGCGAAGTTGAACCCGATGGCGAAGGCGCTGTTGTACGCCGGTGAGTATCCGCCTTTCCTGAGCAACCGTGAGCGCCAGACTCTGAGTCGTGAAATCCGCAAGCGTCTGCGTAACGAGTTTCCGATTGAGGGTATGGACGGCATTCCGACGCGCATACTCCAGAATGTGTTCGCGGATATCTGCGAAGACGATAGCGCGGAGTGCATTACTCCATTCTCGGTATTCAAGCTGCTGGATCGCGTGGTGGATCAGGGGCCGGTGAACTACGACTTTCTCGCCCGCCAGCGCGACGACGGCTATCACGACTTCCGTGCGTTTACCGCCGTGCTGCGCCAGCGCTATGACGAGATCATCGCCAGCGAGGTCGAGAACAGCATTGTCAACGTTGATCCCGGCGACATTGAGAAGCGTATCCGTCTCTACCTGCAGCATGTCACGGCCTACAACCAGAAAGAGAAGGTCAAGAATCCCGTGACAGGTGCAAACGTCGAGCCCGACGAAGGAATGATGCAGAAAATTGAAGGGCTCATGAACGTTGAAGAGAGCGAGCGGGATTCGTACCGGTTCCGCATGGTGAGCCGCCTCACGAATGCCCTGACGACAGGCACGGCCAAGTTGACGCCGGGCGCCGAGCCGCAGGGTATCGACCTGCAGGAAACCTATGCGGACGTATTCAAAGAACTGCATCGAAGCCTGTATCGAGAGATGCGTGATCAGGTGAACTGGAGCGCGACCAAACGAAACCTCGAAAAGTGCAAGACGAGGGAAGAGCTTGAGAATCACCTGAAGAAGGAAGGGGAGGGCGACGGCAGCTCGACCCGCACACTGATCGACAACATGGATCGCACGTTCGGCTATTGCTACGAGTGCGCCAAGCCGATCATTCTGTACTTCATTGAGAAACGACTAGGCTAGCACGGGTAGTTACGGCTGATGGCGCGATCAAGCAAGAAACCGGCCTCGCCCCCGTCCAACGACCCCTTCGAGGATGTCGACGCCAAGAGCATCACTGAGATTGAACTTGATCAGCGCGTCGACATTGAACGCGAAGCCCTTCCCGCGGCCGCCCGCCTGACCGACCTGCCCCTGAAGTGGGTTTTGCTGACACTGATTCTGTGCATCGGCGCGTCTGAGCTTGCGCAGCGCGTTGAACGCAAACAGCTCATACAGGCCGCGCGCGATTCCGGGCTGCTTAAAGAGGAAGACGCTGCCAAGGCCGATGAAGTTGACCAGGTCGTCAAAGACCGCGAGAAAATTCAGGACCGTATTCGTGAGCTAAAGCAGCGGCGCGATGAGATCGAAAAGATCGGTGAGGACGAAGATGAGTCCGCCGAAGAAGCGCCGGAGATTCCTCTTACCATGGAAAGCCTGCGCGCGGAGATCCGTCGCCTCGCGGGCGACCAGTACGAAAGCTACCGCAAATTCGCCACGTTGATTGCGCTGCTGGTCGGCGGGTTGGGGCTGATCCTGCTGGCCGTGTTTGTGCGGGCGCTTGCGGCGGCACTTATCGGTGGCGTCGCTGCCGGTGCGGCGTTCTTCCTGCAAGTGGAGCCGTGGATCATGTACACGGCCGGTGGCGTTGGCGCGCTGCTGGGTGCGTGGTTGGCGCCACGACTGTTGCTGGCGAACATGCTTTTCAACGTGGCTCTGGCGGGCATGCTGCTCGGCGCGACGCTGTTCGGTGGCGGCATTTTCATGGTAACCGGCAATGAGCTGTACTCGATATTCGGTCTCGGCATCGGGCTGGTGTTCGGTGCTTTGATCGGTTTCAAGTTCGCGCGCCCGTTGTTCCTGAGTGCCGTGCTGGCAAACGCTGCGGGCAGCGCGACGTTCGTGCTTTGGCTGGCGTGGGGAGACCTGTATCCGCACTTCTGGCCGATCACATTCGGCGGACTCATGATCACCGACGCCATCCTGACACGCATCTATCACAAAGTGCGCTGGGCGAACGTGTGACGGCTTAGGGCTTGGGGAAGGCCTGCAGCCCTATGCCCCAAGTCCGAATCCTTGCTATGGTCGCGGCATGGACACCGACGAGTTACTGCAAACTGCACTCATGAAGCACCGCGACGGCGATGTGGCCGGCGCGGCGAAGCTGTATGGCCAGATCATTGAAGCTGAGCCGCACCATCCGGCTGCGAACCTGAACCTTGCGTCCATCGCGCTCGACCAAGGCCAGCTTGATGAAGCGCGCGGCATGCTTGCCGGCGTGCTGGCCCGTGACGAGGACAATGGCGTCGCGCACTTGTTGTACAGCCGCGTCTGCTTCTTGCAGGGCGACCATGAGATCGGCTATCCGAACATCATTGCGGCGTTTGAGCTGTTGCCCGATGAAGAAGGCGTGGCGACCGAGTTCGTTTCTGCCATGCGCCGTCGCTACTTCACGTTTGACCAGGACGAATACTTTGAACTGTTTGAAGGCGCGCAGAACGGTGACCTGCCAGCCGAAAAGATGCAGCGTCTTGCACATCTCACGTTCCTACGAATTGCACGCCCGGAGCTGATCAAGCTGATCGTCGAAGCCGGGCTGCCGGCCGACACACCGGACGCCGTCATGCGCTGGCTGGGCGCATTGCCCGAAGACGCGCAGAAAGAGTTGGCCCTGCTCGCCCGCAACTTTGTGCAGGCCGCCGAGCTGATGCGCAACTGTGAGCGATACCGACCACAGCGCGCGACGCTGACCATGCGGGTACTGCCGGGCGAAGGTGACGACGACACACAGGAATGTGAAGCGCTTGAGGACGCGGACACCCTGACAGGCTCGACGCTTGAGATTGTCACGAACGGAGAGCTGCGTTTCGTGCCATTCAGTGAGATCGCATCGATCGAGTTTTCGATGCCCGCGCCGGCCACCGGCGTCTTGCTCAACATGCGGGACGGGACACTGATCAGCGGTCTGATGCCGCTGTTTTATCTGTTCACTGAATTTGCGGACTCAGAGAAGGTCAGGTTGGGGCAAAGCACGCTGCTGCGCCCGGTACTTGGCGATATTGTCGCAGGCGTCGGCATGCGCGCCTTCCGGGTTGACGGCGCGCCCATACCTATCGTCCGGATCGAGAAGATCGAGTTCGAGGATTAGATGAAACTAATTCAGGTCATTGTTGCGCCTGAGAAGCTGGAGGCCGTCAAAGACGCGCTGGCCGAGGCGGAGGTGTTTCGGTTCACGATCAGCGAAGTGCTTGGCACCGGGCACCAGCGTAGTGCGGCCGACGCCGGCGAAGCGCACATGGACATCGAGATGTTCAAGAAGCTGAAGCTTGAGATTGCCGTCAACGACGATTTCGTGCAGCCGACGATTGATGCCGTGCTGAAGGCTGCAGGCGAAGATGTTGTAGGTGTCGGCAAGCTGCTCGTACTCAAGCTTGATGACGTAATCCGCATCCGGACCGGCGAGCGCGGCAGCGACGCCATTTGAGCTCGCGACAACACCCTTACTCGAAATTCATCAAAGTTCACGGCGCTCTTCGACGATTTCAGGAGGGCGCGAGTGATCGCGCTGACTTCAACAGCCACTATTTGGGGAGCGCGACACCATGTTCAAGTTTGTCACCCGGATGTTCAAGAAAGACGAAACCGCCCAACAGGAAGAAACCTACGAGCTTCCCAGCGATAATCCTGAAGTGAATCCAATTCTGGTCGAAGACGACGGTGAGGAGATTCCCGCCGAAGAAGTCGTCATGCTGAATAGCCGACTACTTGCGCCGGTTAACCCGCTGGACCCAGCCAACATGTCCGTGCGCACCCGGGCCGTTGTCGAAATGAAGACCGGGCTGAATGACCTTGGCTCGCACATTCGCATGCTGGGTCAGCGCCTGCACGCCCAAAGCATGGGGCAGGCCCGTTTGATCGAAGCGCTGTCTTCGCTGCCTGCCACGCTGCAGCAGGTACTGCCGAACATCGAAGAGCAGAACCGCGTGCTGGGTGCGATGAAACTGGCGCTGGATGAGCAGTCCGAGTCCAACCACACGTTCGTCGAGGCGCTGAAGCCGTTACCGCAGTTTGTCTCGGCCGTGGCGAATCTGCCGGAGACCGCCAAGAAGCAGATGTGGGCGATCAACGAATTGACCAAGCAGCTTGAAGACGGCAACAGCCAGACCCGCGAGCAGTCAGAACAGGTCAAGGTTATGGTTGAAACCTTGACCCAGTCGAACGAAGCCAAGGCTGACGAGCTGAAGAACGCCGTTTGTGAGTTGAGCAAGTTCCAGAAGGCGCAACTCAAGCAGGCCGCGCTTGCGGTCAAGAGCAACGAGCTTGCCCGTCGCAGCCAGCGCCGCCATCACAGCGAAGTGGCGCGCACACAGCAGGGACGCCTGTCGGCCATGCAACGCGACCAGTCACGGCACTTCAACCGGATTGAGGAACACTTCAAGCGTACATCGCGCGCACAGTTCGCGATGACTGGCGTGGCGGTTGCACTTGCCGTTGCCGCGCTGACCTTTGCGACGTTGCTGGTCACCGGCACGGTGAAACTGCCGACGACGCAGCAGCCGACGGCGCAAGTCCAGCCGGCGCAGCCCGTTGACGACAGCGCTGTCGTATCGCGCTAGGGCTGACAGATTAACGCGTGCCAGAAGGACGTGTAGCACAGGCAATCCTGCCTGTGGGGCGAACGAAGTGAAGCCCAATGTGTCGCGGCAACTACGCCGCGAACACAGACAAGAATCTGCAAAGCAGATGTTGGCTGGGGCATGCACCGCATGGCCGCCAATCTGTGCCACGGCAAATGAATGAAGCCCACCCGGGACGGGTGGGCTTCATTGTGTTCCGGTTCTGTGTTACTCGCAGCCGCAGCTGTCACCGCAGCCTTCGCCGGTGGCGGCTTTCACGGTTTCCTCAACGCTGCGTTCCTTCGTTTCGCCGGGCAGGCTGTCGCCACAGGTGCCGGTGCTGCAGCCCACTTCGTCGGTTTCTTCGGCGACGCAGGTGGCGCCTTCGGCGGCCGCTGCTTCCCGGGCGAGGCGCTCACACTCCTCAACCGACATCAGCTTGTTGGCCTTCTTGCTGTAGTGGACCTTCATCTTCTTGGCCACCATGTGCAGAAGATTGCTGGCAACGCCGACTTCTTCGTGCGGCAGGTTGATCAGCGAGTTGTTCAGCTCGGGATGCGTGTCAACGTACTCGCGGAACTGGTCAACGCTGAATCCGTAGCCATCCAGTACGCGTGCGAACTCTTCACGGCAGCGCACCTTGGCTTCGTACAGTTTCATCTGTACGCGGCTCTTGATGTTGATTTCGCCGTCGCCGCTGGTTTCGATCGGGATGAAAATGCATTCCGGGTAGTCGTTGACGACCTTGCTTTGCACGCCGTCTGATTGGGTGCTCGGCATGCAGCCGAAGGGCTTCACGCTGATGACCATGTGGGCTTTTTTCTCGAGCACGCTGTAGATGTTCTTGCCCACTTCCATGTGGCCTTCGCCGCCTCGCAGGTCGATGTTGTAGTACTCCTGCGCCAGCTTGTGGATTTTCTTCTGGTCGGGCAGCGCGAACGCCTTCATGCCCAGCAGCTTGCGGTACTTGTCGTACTTGCCACGGAAGTAGACCTTCAGTGCGCTGGTGAGCGCGTAGGTCTTCATGGCCTTCATGGCGCTGAACTTGTTGCCGTCCTTGTCGGGTACACCCCAGGCCTTCTTCAGGTCGTGCTTGGCGATGTAAAGCAGGTAGTCAACCCAGGTGCTGACAGGCTCAACCTGTACCTGGGCGCCTTCGCTTTCGAGCCAACTGGCCATGTGGTAGTTGCCGTCGCCTTCGGTCGTCATTGCCCAGAACTCGCCGGTGATCTTGACCTTGGGCTTCACGCGGGTGAAGTCGCACTCAATGGCTTCAAACTTCTTGCGCAGCTCTTTCAGCACGGGCTCTAGCTTCTCGCCCTTCTCCATCGCGTCGCCGAGAGTCTTCTTGGCGGCTTCAAGCACACGGTTGGTTTCGCCGGCCTTCTTTTCGTAGGGGCGAATCTGGTAACCGAGGTCATTCAGCAAGTCGCCGATCATGACCGCGGCGATGATCGCCTTGAAGAAGTCCTTGTTGAAGTCGATACCGCCTTCGTCGGCCGCTTCGTCGCCTGCCGCCTGGCTGATGCCCTTGCTTTGTTCAAACAGCAGGACACGGAAGCCTTCAAAGCCGGCATCGCGGAGCGCCTTGCGGTACTCGGCTTCGTACATGCCGAAGCGACACGGGCCGCAAGCGCCGGCGGTCAGGAAGACGTACTTCTCTTTGATTTCCGGAATGCTCATGCCTTCGTTGTCGCGCAGGGTCTGCAGGTGCTTCACCAGGTTGCCTACGGTGTAGTAGGTCGGGTTGCACTGCCCGCGATTGCCGAATTCTTTGCCGAGTGCCAGCGCTTCGTTGTCGGGCACTTCCAGCGGATCGACGTTGTAGCCAAGCCCGGCCACGGCGCGCTTGATCAGCAGGTCGTGGGCCATGGTCAGCCCGCCGAACAGCACGGTTGTTGTCTCGCGTGATTGGCGCAAGAACGCGTGCTCAACCGGGCGTTCAAATTGGTTGATCTCTTCGTCTTCAAGCCCGAGCTCTTTCCGCAGTTCGGCCTCGTATGCCTTGAGTTCTTCTTC
Organism: Planctomycetota bacterium; assembly: GCA_020425695.1. GTDB lineage: Bacteria > Planctomycetota > UBA8742 > UBA2392 > UBA2392 > JACKID01. Next base: position 1,612 of record JAGQRE010000089.1, on the reverse strand, counting down.
GGCTTTCGCTTCGAGTACGTCGGTCGGTGTCATGACGGACCTTTCCGTTCCTGGACCAGTGGTTTGCCTGAAAAGGGTCAGGCACCATCTTCTTTGCATTGCCCCGAAAATGGAGCCAGACCCTATTCCTTAGGCGTCACAGCGACGCCGTTTATCCCAATTTGTCCCGGGCCGAGTGTCAGCGTGACGTCCTTGCCTTCGCGATGGACGACCACCTGAACATTCTGCCCCGGTTCTACGTCTGCTTTTGCGGTGTTGATGTCATTCAGCGTTTTGATACGCACGCCGTTGTAATGGGTCATGATGTCGCCGAGTTTGATACCGGCGAGTGCCGCCTGGCTTTCATCGGCGACGAAGTTGATCAGCACGCCGGCCACAGCCGGGTCCTTCAGTTGCATCGCACCCTGCGCGGCTTGCTTGACGCTTTCGTCAGGGTCGCTTTCGGCGGCGTCCTTGATCGCAGCCCAGGCGACTTCGGTGTTCTTCTGCGCCAGGACCATCACGGCTGCCTTGCGAGCGGCCGGGTTGTCGCTGTTGGAAGTTACATAGTCAGCGAGGTAGCGGGCGCTGCTGGGGTCGTTGATGTCTTTCAGCGCTTCGACAGCCGCGACGCTTTCGTAGCCGCTGCCGCGCAGCAACGCGTTGCCCGCAAGCTCGGCGCGTTTGGCGCTGTCTTCATTGCTCCACCACGGCAGCCCGTAGATACCGGCAATGCGGAAGCTGGAGTCGACCTCGGGGTTTGTCAGACCGTACTCAATCAAGCCGAAGTTGCTGATCAGCGAGACATACTCCTGCATGTTCAGGCCCAACTCGCCGGGACCTTCGCCCCATGGGTCAAGCCCGAAGTCTTCGGCCATCTTCTTCCATACTTCGATGGACTTGTCGTAGCCCTTAGGGCCGAGCTTTTGCAGGTCCCACAGCGCCTGCATGGCGGCCTTCTTGTCTTTGCCGGTGAAGGCTGTGCTGAAGGCGGCGTCGAGTTCAACGATGCGTGCGGCGATCTCTTCGTCACTCAGGTATTCGAAGATGCCGTTGTCGTCCAGCACGCCCTCAAGCTTGTCGATGCGGGCGTCCTTCTGGCGAAGGGCTTCGTCAGTTTCGGCCTTGAGTTTGTCGAGTTTGGCCTGCAGTGCTTTGGCTGCATCGCTGGCATCGCCCTTGGCGTCGGCCTTCTTGCTTAGTTCATCGGCCAGCTCACGGGCGGTTTGCTCGGCCAGTTTTTGCTTGGCTGACGCATCTGCGAGTGCTGCTTCGGACTTCTCGCGCTCGGAAACCGCATCGTCACGTTCACGGGCGATCTCGGTTACGCGATTGCTGAGCCCGCTGTCATCGGCGGGTTTGGGGCTGAACAGCAGCATGCCACCGATACCTGCGACCAGGCCGAGGATGGTGCCTACCACTGATGATGTCGTTGCTTTGTCCATTTTTGTTTCTCCGCTGTATTTGCGGAGCTTAGCCTATTTCTTATGGCTTGCTGCCCTGACCTGCTTAGCTGCTTACGCTGGCTAGTGCCGGGTCGGACTTGTCCTGTTCTTCGTCCGAAGTCTTGTTCTGGCGCGCCAGGATTTCCTGCTTCTTGGCTTCGAGCTTGGCCTGCAGCTCAAGTTGCTTT
>JAGQRE010000088.1 GCA_020425695.1 Planctomycetota bacterium | reverse complement strand
TGCGCGTCGTCGTTGCCAACGGACGTAAAGAGCATGAGGGTTACTGCACGACCAGGCACCCTGGCATTCCCGGATTGAAGGACGACTATTGGGTGCTGGGCGACAAGGAAGTTGAGGTCGTGACGGACGCCGAAGATGACAATATTGGCTTTGAGCGCATTGTCTATTCGGTTGCGATCTTTGAAATCCGCCGCCGCTGTGGCGATACGACGCACCCGTGGTTTGAAGTCGGCTTTGCAAGCAACCTGACACGTCGCCTGCTTGGGCGTGTCACCACCGCCGAGTTTTCGGGCGAGGCGGAGGGCCCTTCTGAATCCGGACGCTGGAAGCGCACATTGCGACAGCTTGTGTACGACGAGTCGGCGCCGAAGCTCGAGCGCCTCATCGTCGACCGCGACCCGGATGAACACGAAGTCATCTTCGCTCATTTCTTCATCCGCTACCTGTGCATTGAGCGTGCCGCCGCCGTTCCGGCATTTTGCGCTGCCATGAAATCCTCAGATGATGACGAAGAGGCCTTCAAGTCGGCGTTTGAGCAGGATGCGGAAGAGTTGAACGCTCTTTTCGTTGACTGGTTCGAGCGTAACTGACGGTCCGCAAAAAGCTTTTCCACACGTGTTGCCGGCGTGACTGGTTGTTACAAACCGCTGCGCAAAAGCACTCAGGAGCAATTCATGGACCTCATTCAGATTCATCGCGCGCTCGTCTCCGTTTCAGACAAGACCGGCATTGTAGACTTCTGCAAAACGCTGTCGCAGCGCGGTGTGGAACTGATTTCAACGGGCGGTACAGCGAAGGCCCTGCGTGAAGCGGGTTTGACGGTGAAAGATATATCCGAACACACCGGTTTCCCGGAGATGCTGGATGGGCGAGTAAAGACGCTGCACCCGAAGGTTCACGGCGGGCTATTGGCGCGCCGAGACCTGCCCGAGCACATGGAGACCGCCGAGAAGCACGATATCACACCAATCGACATGGTGATTGTGAACCTCTACCCATTTGAAGCAACTGTGGCCAGGCCTGACGTAAGCCGTGAAGACGCCATTGAGAACATCGACATCGGCGGCCCAAGCATGGTGCGCAGCGCCGCCAAGAATCAGGATGCAGTCGCCGTCGTAACCGACCCTGCCGACTACGAGGCGCTTCAGGCGGAGATGGACAACCATGACGGGAAACTCGGGCTGAAGACCCGCCGAAGTCTGGCGCTGAAGGCGTTCCGGATGACATCGTGGTACGACCACGCCATCGCCGAGTATCTGGCGCACCTGGAAGATGATCAGCAGGAGTTACCGTCGCAGAAGTTGCTTGCACTCAAGAAAGGCGTGGGGTTGCGGTACGGTGAGAACCCGCATCAGCACGCGGCCTTCTATGCAACGGGACGCAATCTTTCCGGCCTGGGCAATCTGGAGCAACTCAGCGGCAAGGAACTGAGCTACAACAACCTGCTCGATCTCGATGCGGCCATGCGCACCGCCAGTGAAATCAGCGATGAGCCTTACGCCATCGTCATCAAACACACGAATCCGTGCGGCGCGGCCACCGGCAGCAGTATTGCTGAGGCGTTTGCGCGCAGTTACGACTGTGACCCCCTTTCGGCTTTCGGCGGTATTGTCGGGCTGAATCGGTCGTTTGATCTGGCAACCGCTGAGCAACTGATTGCGGGTGAGAAGTTCATTGAGGCCGTCGTCGCGCCGGGTTTTGATTCCGACGCCGTGGAAGCTCTGGTTGAGAAGAGCAAAAAGAAGTGGCGCAAGTCGATTCGTCTTGTGAAAGCGACGCCGGTGCATTCAGCACATCCGCAGATTCAGTACCGGAGCGTGAATGGTGGCATGCTGGCACAGTCAAATGACGACCGGCGAATTGAGCCGGGCGAATGCAAGGTCGTTACGTCGAACGTGCCGGACGATCGTGTCATGAAAGAGCTGCTGTTCTCGTGGGCGCTCTGCAAGCACTACAAGTCGAACGCGATCTGCATCACCAATCACAAAGCCCTGCTGGGATACGGCGCAGGTCAGACTAGCCGCGTTGATGCCACGGAGCACGCGCTGATGCGCGCAGGCGACAAGGCCAAGGGTGCGGTGCTTGCCAGTGATGCGTTCTTCCCGTTCCCTGACAGTATCGAGAAGGCTGCGGCCGCAGGCATCGTTGCCGTGATTCAGCCGGGTGGCAGTGTGCGCGATGATGCAGTGATTGACGCCTGCAACGAGCACGGCATCTCGATGGTGTTCACGGGCATGCGGCACTTCCGGCACTAGGACGCATCAGGTAGCCTCAGGGCATGGGTGCAACCTGGATTGAACAACTGCTTGAACCCGAGCGCGTTGAGCTGGCTGCGAATTCGCATGCGATGGCGTTTGGGCTTGCGATGCTGGGTGCGTGCGTCGGCGTTGTCGTGTTGTTCTTGTTGATTCGTCGTTTTGGCCAGGCGGATTCAGGGCTCAGTCGCAGCGAGGCTGTGTTCGCATTCCCACTCGGAATCGCGGCCTTTATCCTGCCGGCCGTTTTCATTATCGCCCTGAAGCAGAACCAACCAACGGGTGATCCGCTAACCAGTGCCGCGATTCAAACCATGGTGGCGGCCGTCTGTATCTTTGCACTGGCCAATCACCCATGGCGCCCCGGCGACGAGCAACGTGGCAGTTGGTACCGGGCAGACGCTCGTCAACTCCGCTGGATACCGCTGGTCTTCCTGCTGGCGCTGCCTGTTATGCAGTTGGGGATGTTTGCTTCCGTTCAGTTGCATGAATGGCTCAGTGCACCTGTAGTCCAGCAGGGTGTAGTTGAGCAACTGCGAGCGTCACGTTCTGCCCGCGGAATGACTGCCTGGTACCTGATGGCTGTCGTAGCCGCGCCTGTTATGGAGGAGTTTGTATTCCGGGTGGCTCTGTTCGGCGGGACGCGTCGACTGCTCGCTGGAATCAGTGATGCGCAGGGCTGGAAGCACCCCGGTGCATGGATTGCGCTCGGCTTTAGCGTCGGTGTCTTCGTGCTGGCACACGGTGTTTGGGGCTGGACCGTGGGCATCATCCCGCTAACGATGCTGTCGCTGATCCTGACGTTTATCTACGCGCACACACGCAGCATCTGGCCGGGCATGTTGTATCACGCCATCCACAACGCGTTTGTTGTGACGATGCAGTACTTTGTGCTGACGTAGGGGCGACGGGCAGGCTGGACGCCTGCCCCACGTTTATCACTGGTTTGCGATCAACAGGAACAGCCCGCTCAAGATCACCATGCCGACAGCGAACGCATACAGGTAGTGGCGCACGTAGCCGGTCTGCAGGCGCCGCCCGAGGTCGCTGCTGGCTTTCACCAGCATGGCCGTGCCGTTGACGCACACGAGGTCGATTACGATTACGTCCACGACGACGAACAGGACGTCAGAAGCAATACGGATCGGCCCAATGATCGTCTTCTCGTAGATCTCATCGACGTAGTATTTATTCAGCAACAGCTTGTACAGCGGCTTCATGCGAACTTCATCGCCCTCGCCGCTGAACGCGAGCTTCTTGAGTTTACCGAGCGCTTCGGGCTTGCTGTAAACCATGAATGCGAACACCGAGACGCCAACGGCGATCACGGAACTGATGATAATGTTTACCCATTCCGCACCGACATCATGCTCAGTAGTGAATTTAAAGTGGTTGCCATCAGGCAGCGCTGCCTGGGCAGCCGCCCAAGTCGGCGCGAGCCATTCGGCAAACGGTGGGTGATGCACACCGAAGGCCGGCGGCAGCCAGAGATAGCCTGCGCCGATCGCGAACAGCGATAGAATGATCAGCGGGGTCGTCATGCTGCGTGGTGATTCGTCGGCATGGGCATAGGCATGCTCATCGCCGCGCCACTTGCCGAAGAACGTCAGCCCGATCAAACGGAAGCTGTAGAACGCCGTGCAGATCGCGGCCGCCACGCCAAGCCCGTAAATCAGATAGCCAAGTACGTCGCCACGGTGGAAGGCGGTGAACAGAATGGCGTCTTTGCTGAAGAAGCCGCTGAACAAGGGCACGCCGGACAGCGCGAGTGCGCCAATCGTCATGGTCGCCATGGTGATGGGCATCTTTTCTTTCAGCCCACCCATCTTCCACATGTCCTGGCTGTCTGGATTGCCGTGACCAAGTGAATGCTCAAGGCTATGAATCACGCTGCCTGAACCAAGGAACAACAGGGCCTTGAAGAACGCGTGTGTGAACACATGGAACACAGCGACATGAAACGCACCCAACCCCACAGCCATGAACATAAAGCCGAGCTGGCTGACAGTTGAGTAGGCCAACACCTTCTTGATGTCGCGCTGCACCAGCCCGATCGTGCCGGCGAACAAGGCTGTTGCGCCACCGATCAGGGCGATCAGCTCCATCGCGACTTCGGCGTGTACGAAGACGAAATTCAGGCGAGCCACCATGTAGATGCCGGCCGTAACCATCGTCGCGGCGTGAATCAGCGCGCTTACGGGTGTCGGGCCTGCCATGGCGTCAGGCAGCCAGACATAGAGCGGAATCTGCGCCGACTTGCCGGCCGCGCCCACAAACAGGCAGATGCAGGCAGCGTTGAGCAGGGTGGTGTCGGTTGAAGCCATGTCGGCGGCGTGGCTGATCAGCCCCGAGTAACTGAGCGAGCCGAAGTGCCAGAACAGCAAGAACATGCCGATCATGAAGCCGAAGTCACCGACACGGTTGGCGATGAAGGCTTTTTTGCCGGCGATGGCGTTCTTACGGTCCTTGAACCAGAAGCCGATCAGCAGGTAGCTGCAAAGACCTACGCCTTCCCAGCCGAGGAACAGCGTTACCAGGCTGTCACCGAGCACCAGCATCAGCATGCTGAACACAAACAGGTTCAGGTACGCGAAGTAGCGGGCGTAGGATTCGTCGTGCGACATGTAGCCGACGCTGTAGATATGAATCAGGCTCGCCACGCCGGTGATGATCAGCATGTACAGCCCGCTGAGGTGATCAACGAGCAGGCGGAAACCGATTTCGAACCCGCCGGTACCCATCCAGATGTAGCCGTTGCTGACTACGTCATGGTTGGGAAGTGTGTAGATGAAGATGCTTGCTGCGATGATGAACGAGCCGACAACGGAAGCCGAGGCCACACCGCCCGAAGACGCAAGCGAAAGGCGCTTTCCGAACAACCCGTTGATCAGGAAACCGAGCAGCGGGAGCAGCGGCACGGCCCAAATCAGGGCGGCGGGATTCTGGTAATTGAACAGGTCGCTCATTTTCTCTCAACTACAAGCGCTAATTCTTGAGGTCAGTCATCGCGTCGGCATCGGCCGTGTGCTTGCGCCGGTATATCGCGACGATGATGGCAAGACCAATGCCCACTTCGGCAGCGGCGACGGCCATCACCATCAGGGTGAAAAATTGTCCCGAATGTGCGCCGACAAGCCCTGCACTTCGCCCAGCCCAGTAGCGCGAAAAGGTAACCAGCATGATGTTGATTGCGTTCAGCATCAACTCAAGCGACATCAGCAGCATGATCAGGTGGCGGCGCGAAAGCACGCCATACACGCCGGCCGAGAACAGTACTGCCGCGAAGAACAGAATCAGACGAGGATCAAGCATGGTCTTGTTCCTTGTCCAGTTCCTGTACCACGTCCTGCGTGCCTGGAATGCCAGTCAGGTGTCTGCGCGCCAGCAATACAGCGCCAAGAACCGCGGCGAAAATCAGCAGACTCACGACTTCGAAGGCAAGCGGGAAGCCTTCAAAGATGGTGAACGAAACCGCTTCCGTGCTGCCGAACTTCACGTGGCGTGGCACTTCTTCGAAGCTGTTTCCCTCATACACCCTGTAAGTCAGCCCGGTGTCGTAGTTTGGCTTTGATTCACCCGCAGCGACTTGTGCCGATTCTACGGTCGGCAGTTCGCCAAAATTCGAGTAACTGACCGGCAGCTTGATAATCGCGAAACTGATGCACACTAGCATCGACAGCGAAACTACTACAGCCATCGGCTTCGGCAACACGATGCCGGCTAACAAGTTGCTGGGTTCGTCAACCTTCTTCTTTTTCTTCTTCTTGTTTCCGAACGCCTTGGGGTCGAAGTCAGGGCGTGCACCGACGGCGGCCGGCAGCCCCGTATCTTCCTCAGTGCGGGTGTCGGTGAACATCAGAACAAACAGGAACATCACGGCGAGTGCGCCGGCGTAGATCAGGATCTGGCTGACCGCGATGAAAGGTGCGTCAAGCGAAAGGAACACGCCGGCCGAAGCGCCAAATGCAATCAGCAACCCGAGAAGCGCATAAACAGCGTTCTTCTGGGTGATCAGCAAGACTGTGCCGATCAATGCAACTGCTGCACTGGCAAGAAAAAGCAAGCCCATCCGGGACCTCAAATCGACAGCCGGAAACCCTTGGTGCGCGGCACGTTAGCAGTGCTGGACAGGGGAAGCAAGCGGCCCGATTGCGTGCATTTTCTGGGGATTCCGGCGTGACAAAAAGCAGCGGCGAGCCTTAGCCCGCCGCTGATTGAGATACTCGTTTTGCTTAGCGCCGTCCGGTGTTACGCGTGTTGTTGGTCCGTGTTGTGCGGCTGGTTCGACTGCTGCTGGTGCGGCTGTTTCGACTCGAACTGGTGGTTCGTGGTGTGGTCGTACGGCGGCTGTTGCTGCTTGAGATTCCCGAGTTCACGCGCGGCTTTGGTCCATCGCCGTACATGTTGGCTGGGTCGATCTCCGGGTACTTGCTGTAGAAGTACTTCTGCCAGCGAACCTGGTCCGACCCAAAGTCGTTGCGTGTAATTGAAGTAAGGCTGTTCAGCGCGGAGGCCTGAACGCCTGGGTTCTGGTCCGTAAGCAACTCCACCAGCGGGAACGCTTCTTTCTCACGATCGTATGTGATGAGCTGGCCAAGTGATTCCGCGGCGGCCTGGCGCACGACGGCAGTGCGGTCGCCAGTGGCTTGAAGCAGCGAATCAATGGCGCGTGTGTCGTCAAAGCGCGCAAGCGCCAGTGCAGACGCCTCCCGAACACGAGAATCAAAATCGGACAGCCCGGTTATGACGGTTGCGTACACACGCTCCGGGTCGCTGCCGTAGTGTTTGCTGATTGCGTCGATCGACTGACGGCGAACCGTCGCGCTGTCGTCGAGACAGGCCTGTACCAGCGCCGGAAGTACACGAGTCGGGTCCGCGATCTTGCCCAGCGCGACTGCGGATGCGGCGCGAATCTCCGGGTCCGGGTGGTCGAGCCCGACAACAGCCAGGTCAGGCACGGCATTCGGGTCGCCAATATCGCCCATGGCGTTGATGGCGGCGATCTGGACGCGTACATCAGAGTCGCTGAGGAAACGATCACGCAGGGGCAGAATTGAATCATTCAGCGCGCCGTCAAACGCGACGGAGTATGCGAAAATGCTCGCGCGACGCATCGCGAAGCTGGCTTCTTTGACTTCCATCTGCGAGCTGAAAGCCGACATCAACTCGTTGTGTTTCTCGTAGTCGCGCAGTTTGTCGCCAAGTGTCGCCAGCCCAAGAACGGCGTTGAGGCGTACACTTTCGGGCTCGTCCTCGTCTTTCACTTTTTCAATCAGCGGAGACACCACCGAACTGTCGCCGGTGAAGCCGAGCATCACGGCCGAGAGCGCCCGTCGCGGCGTTGAGGAATCGTCATACAGAGCGGAGATCAGCGCCTTCTGGTACATGCGGGCGCTTTCTCCGATCTTGGTTTTCAGCGAGCGTTCGGCGTCGGCGTCAGCTTGCTGGATCGCCAGCGCGAGCGAGCGCAAGTCACGATCGAAGGCTTCAAGCGTATCGTCTTCGATGTAACTGCGATCGGTACCGGTATCACCGTCTTCGCTAGCTGGCGTGCTGGAGCAGCCGGTGGCAAGCGACATCAGGCAGACGGAAGCCAGCACGGCGATGGACCACTTTTTGAACATTCCAACCCCTCGAGGAAATGAACTGCGCTTTCACCTTCTATATACGTCGGGGTAGCGCAAGCGTTTGCACAATTTCTGCTTGGTGACTGGATGTTCTTTCCCGTCACCACGGGGTATCCCCTTACGTGTGTGTACACATCTCGGTTCTCGGTGGGAAGAATAACTTCGGATGTCGTAAGTCAATACCAGTAGTGACTTATGGTGGTGCTGGCGAGCGAGTGGTTGTTCGGAAGTCCTGGCCTTCTAAGGATGGCACTGAGGTTGCACTTGTTACAGAAGAGCACGAATTGCACGATTTCCTGACACGGATCGTAACGCTTGAAAAACAAGGCACTTGTGGTGAAATGCGCAATACAATGATCCAAACCATAACCAGGCGTACCCTATTCGCCGCTTCCGTGCTTTTGCTCGGGGTTCTGGTTTGTGTATCGCAGGTTACCGCGCAGACCGAATCGCCCGGCAGTTCAGAAGTAAAGACACCTGCGTCCAACGAACGCGACGGTGGCGGGGATGGTGAAGAGACTGCAACTGCAGAGAAAGCACCGATCCGGGACGGGCACGATCGCCCGACAACCTACCCCAAGATTCACTTCGGCAAGACGAAGAAAGCTGACAGCGATGATACGGCCGCAGTAGACAGCAAACTCAAGACGCGCGTCTACCTGCTGGATGTAAGCGCTGTCATGTCCAAAAGCATTACCGTCAACGACACACGCGAAACGACCCGCCTTGAGCACATGATCGCCCAGATGGAAAGCTCGCTGGATTACCTTGTGAACCGCAAGGATCCGCGCATGCGTTTCAACATCGTTACGTTCGGCGCGGTGCAGGACTTTGCGTCGGGCGGTGAGCTCAAGCCGGCCACGGCCGAGAATGCCAAGGCCGCCAAAGAATGGCTGAGCAAGTTCGAAGCCAAGGGCGAGCCCGACATTTACAGTTTGCTGAAAGAGTGCTTTGAGCAGGGACCGGATTCCGCCACGATGCTCGTGGGCGGCATGCCGTCAAATCCTGCGGGGCTGACGGCAGACGAAAAGGTCGAACTGAAGAAGTATAAGAACGCCGGCGAGTTTGTGATTGAGCGGGTCAAGCGCTGGCGCAAGTCCGGGAAGACAACGACGCTGGATATCTCAGGCGTCGGGCTCTCGGAGACAGAACGTGCATTTTACAAGCGACTGGCGGAAGCAGCGGGTGGTACATACCTGGACGCCTAGTCGCTTGGACGGAACCCCCTGCCGGCGTAGCCGGCGACATGTAAACCCTCGCGGCGGTTTTGCCGCGCTTGAATGGTAGCAAGCCCCTGCCTGGTCAACGGAGGCCTGACGTGAGTTATCCTGTTCGCTCCAACCAATCGCGCCGCGGTACCATGCTAGTTGTGGTGCTGGGTCTGCTGGTGGCGCTTTTCGTCATCGGCACATCCTTCAGCTTTGTCACACTGACAGAGCGACGCGCCGCCCAGAACTATCTAGATCGCCAGCGCGCTCTCGATCTTGCCCTTGACGGTGTCGAGTATTCGATCGCCCGTCTGCGCGCGGAAGCCACGACAAAGCACTACGAGGCTATCGGCCCGAGTGTTCCCGGGCTTGACGCGACGGGGCTGGATTACGACCCGCGCCGCTACGCACTGAACCCACTCGACAGCAGTTCGCCTGCGGTCAGTTGGGCCAAGGATGCGTCGCGCAGCTCACAGGGTGGGGCCATCGACGGCAATTGGGTCGATTTCAATGGCGACAACACCCGTGGCGGCGACGAAACCAACTTCGGCACTGACAAGAACCTGCCGGCCGCAGCCAAGGGCATCACGGGCTTCCATGCCGACGGCATCAACACCAACCAGATCAAGAACGAACAGGTTGACCGTGCCGGAGACGGCAACTACGGCCCCAGCGGCAGCTACGAAGAACTGGGCGACTACTTCCGTGTGCGCGCCATCGACGCAGCCAGCATGTTGAATCTGAACAACTTCAAAGATGAAGAGTCGCTGGCTCGCGTTCTGCTCGTGCTTGGCGACGCAATCGACTCGTGGCTGAACCGCGGTAAGCCTGTCGGCAACGACAACCCGTTCCCGGCCAAGCCGGTTGTGGAAGATTTTGTGGAACTGGCCAAAGACCTCGGCTTCGTCTTCACAAGCAAAGAGCAACTTCGTCCGATCTGGCAGAATATGGAAGAAGGCCAGCGGATGTATGACCTCGCGATGAACTTCGTCACCGTGAACAGCTGGGTGGACAGAAGCTATCGCGACTTCGCCGCGAGCAACATGAACATTGAAGAAGACACATCGATCAACCCGCTTCAACTGACTGATGATCGCTTCTACCGCGAAGGCTTTAGTCGCAATGACCAGGAAGGTCGTGACGGCTGGCCTGACTGGCAGCCGGCTGCCTCGAGCTACGGCAAGGCCCCAATCAACGTGAATACGGCGCCGAAACCAGTGCTTGTCTGCCTGTTTGCGAACATGGAAGCCAAGTCGCGCCTGCTGTTCTTCCAGAAGCAGAGCCAGATCACGGACAACGATAAGCTGTACAAAGAATTCTTCCTGCAGGATGTTCCCATCCAGCGCACCGGCACGACCGATATCGGGCGTCAGAACAACCGCAGCGACCTTGCCAACACTGGCGTCCAGGGCGAGGCCGAGTGGTACCCAAGCGGCTCAGACAACCGTGCTATCTTCCAGTTGGTGCCGGTTGGTCCGATCACGACGCCCTTCGGCGCGGCCGGTCAGACATCAACACAAGGGTCAACGGGTGGCGAAGACTATGCCAGCAACCTGGCCGAAGAGATCATTCGTCTTCGTGCCCAGGCTCCGTTCACAAGCTGGCAGGACTTTGATGCACGCTTCTGTCGCGAGTCCCTGCTGCGTGTGCCTGATTCGGACCGCCTGAGTGTTGGCGTACCTGACCTCATTGGCGTGCCGCGCAGCGACATCGATCGCCCAAACCCGAGCCAGGTTCAGGGCGCGTACCCAACCAATTTGCTGCCGGACCCCGCAAACTGCGAACACCCAGCCAACCCGCTGAAGTCCGGCGATACGGCCATGACGGGCTCGGACTTCCGCGCCTGGTACTGGAAGAGCTGCGTGGACATGATTCGCGCGTCGCTTTGCCCAAGCAACCTGACTTCGCGCTACAACGCGGATTACCCGCTTCACATGAACGTAGACCGCATGGACCTGACCCGCACGAATGCCCCGATCTGCTTCTCAAGCATGGGCATCTACGAAATCGTGAGCCAGGGCGAGATCATGGCGCCGGAGCCGGGCCAGGAGCAGGCAACGTCAAGCGATCCGACAGATCGCCTGCCCGTTGCACGCCGCCAGGTTCGCACTGTAGTGCAGATTTATGAAGTTCTGCGCCACAGCACCCAAGATCAGTTCATGAACCCGCTTACGGCCATTCCGATCACCAAGCAGAACGCCACGTCTTCCGGGAATGTTGCTCCCGAGGCCATGACGTCTCTTGTCAAGAAGAACACCATGGCCGGTCCGTACTCTGTCAATCAGCTGACGACCGGCATCTGGGAAGAGAACGACTCTGTTGATGCGCAGCGGCTGCTCACTCGTGACGACGCCAAGGCCATCGGGTACGGCGACGGCAGTGCCGGTACCCTCGAAGACAAGTTCGGCGGTCATAACAACTACACGTCGGCCTCAAGCGATTTCGGCTACGTGTCCATGGCTCCGCGCGACGAGACGCCGTTTGACGACATGCGTCCGAACAACTTTGCTCTTACCTTTCATGCTCGATACAACGAGAGCCTTTGGGGGCGCACGCGCAGTCAGTCGTTCCCGAACGTCAAAGTCGAAGGCGTCAACAGTGACACCAACGCGACCGCACTCGACCAGCAATGGGGACACCTGCCCTGGACGAAGGAAGCCGCGTTTGAAGACTTCATCTCCAGCGCGACTCCGCGCAGCACTGAGCCTGCGTTGAAGTCAGGCGCCGGTCTTGGTGGCAACGAGTTCCAGGCCGCCAGCACCGGTGATCAGGCAACTCGTTACGCCAGCCTGATGACTGACGGCGTGTTCCTGCGCGGTGGGCACATCCGTCCCCGTGCCGAACAGTCCCGCACATACAGTACTCGTGGGCTGGGTCGCTACCCGCGTCTGAAAATCCTGCGCTACCCGTGCGGCTCACACAATACATCCAATCCGTTTGAGCCGATTCGCCCGGCCACTGGCTGGGCCGGCAACGGTGATCTCGACGACGGTGTCGAAGACGCCAAGCAGACCGGTTATCTGGACCCGACAAGTGGGGGCTCGGACAACGCCCTGATGATCCAGCGCCTCACCGGCGGCCCGTACTTCCGCGGCACAGACGAACACAACCGTGAGGCTGAGTACCACCGCCAGCACCGCTCCAACATGCCGTACTACGAAGGTACGGTGGACTTCTGGATCAAGTGGGACCTGCCACCGCAGGGCAGCGATGCCAACAACAAGGTCGTGGCACTTGGTGAAATCGACCCGGCCAGCCATAACTTCTCAGGGCTGTTCGGCTGCACCGCCTACGGGCGCTTCACCGACAGCGCGACGCACGCGGACCCCGCCGCCTCGAACCGCGACTCCAACGCAGACTTCGAAGGCGTGCAGTTCTTCGTCTATAAAGAACCGGGTGGATTGTTGCGCTTTACCCGCCTGTACTTCAGTGAGGCTTTCGGTGCCAACATCCAGGTTGGTCCGACGGGCAGCACGCCGCAGACCGTAACGCAGTTCGGCACCGCCATGCGTCGTATCTTTGACGTGACAAATCCACTCGGTGGCTACACCGGCACCAACGATATCTGCAACGACCGTGGTATCGCCAATGACAACCTGGGCTTTTTGTATGCCCGCACTGATGCGTGGATCGATCTCTCAACCGCCAGTTACGTCACTGCGTCTCTGGGTCGCATTATGCTTCGCCCGCACGATTGGCACCGCTTCACGCTCAGCTACAACAGCAGAACGGAAAAACCTTACGTCCTCTGGCTTGACGGTCGTGAGGTAACACCCGAGTTCTACGGCGACGAAGATATCACTCGTCCATTGGGCTTCCGCAACGATGGTCGCCACTCGCCAGCCACGGACTCGGCCATCCCGACAGAAGAGCCCGCGGGCTCGCCGGGTTACGACGTTTATCGCACAACGACCAAACTGCTTGAGATCAACCCGGAAGACCGCCTGACGGTCGGCTGCATCTTCCGTCGCCAGCCTGACCTTTCGCAGTCCGGTATTTACGACACGTACTACGACAACGACGACGACGTCTCGAACACCACACCCGGCGACGTCGACAAGCCACCCCGCCCGGTCTTCAAGTTCGACGCGAACTTTGTCGCCGTGGCCAACGCGACGATCGATGACTTCCGCATCAGCAGCTTTGTGATGCAGAGCGGCACTACGATCACAGCATCTCAGTTCCAGGCCAACAGCCGCTACACGCCTTCGACCGGTGCTGACGAGTGCTACTACGAAAACGGCTTCCTGCCGGTGCGTGCCGAAGACGGCCAGCTTCAGGCTCTGCCTGTGCGTCTGGGTACCATCAGCTGGACGGAACTCCGCCCGGACTGGGACCCGTACGAGGGTCGTGGTATCACACTGTCTAATAGCTCGGGCATCGACATGGAGTGGGGCGTCATTGATGACTACTCCGTCGTGAAGACCGGCGGCGCCAAGAATGACCTGGTGTCAGCCAAGTACTCAGGCTCGTCGGGCTACAACACCGATACCAACACGACGTCCGAGACATACTGGGCCCGTGGCGGCATGAGCCTGCGCGGTGCGGTACTGCCTTCGGGCAGCAAGGTGGGTGTGTTCATCTACCGTGCGCACTTCAGGGTCGGCAAGGACATCATCGTCAACAACGTCACGCCCTATCTGCTTGACGTGACCATGACGGTGCTGACGCCACCTCGAAAGATCAGCTTTGTGATCGAGTACTAGGCGAGCGAGGGCGAGAAAACTCTTCGTGGGAAGGGGCTAACACCCCTTCCCACGTTGGACGTAAAAGAAGCTTTGAACGTATTACCAGAAGCGTAGCTAATTGTTGGGGCCAGGAGGACAACACCATGCCAATCCGTTTATCCCTGGCGGCACTTTCCATTGTGCTGCTATCCGGCGCCTTAATGGCGCAGGATTATGCCGGCTTCCCTGAGGAGCGAGTCCGGCAGATTCGGGGCGACAACTTTTTCCCCGACGAAATCTACCCGCAGAACCGCGTGATCATCCGCAACACGTTCGTCCAGCAGACGACGTACGGGATGCAGATTTCCGGCGAAGTCATCACAGACTTTGAGGCTGACCGCGTGCCCTCCGGTGAGAAGATCCCCACCGGGCAACTCATGGGCATCCGTGTCAACGTTGAGCTTTACAGCTACGACGCCGTGCTTGAGCGTGACCCCGCCAACAACAAGATCATTGAACCGAAGATCGACCCGAAGAAAGAGGGCAACCTCGTCGCCGGGCAGATGATGACGGTGAGCGTCAACGAGACGTACGGTCGCTACGGGTTGGCGCGTTTCAAGCTGCCCGCACTGGCCAAGCCGCTGGCCCCCGGGCTCTATCGTCTGGTTGCCCGCGTACGCATGAAAAGCCAGGAGGCCGGCATCCAGCGCTCATTCAAGTGGTGCTCGGACATGTACGGCTCACGCTCCGAAGTTGACCCGGACACGAACGAAGTCTTCTTCAAGGAGGTGATGGTCAACCCGGACATCCACGAAGAGGTCTATCGCGACCTGATGGACAGCATCGGCGAAATCAACGACGTGTCACTGATCTGGGTCGGCGCCGTGCTGCAGAACGGCATTCTGGAGATGATCTCGCCCGAAGAAAGCACCGAGCGCAGACCCGCCAACTACCTGGTCTGGAGCTACCACATGACGGTTATCGGCCAGTTAGTGGATTACGAGTACCAACTCAAAAACGTTGACAAGATGGTCGACGAAGACCTTGAGCGTAAGCTCGCCCTCGACGGCGCAACCGAAGAGATGCGCGAGAACTGGCGGAAGGAAGCGGCCGAGGACAAGAAGCGCATTCGTACCCAGAACACCGAACTGATCGCCCAGAACGGCGGCGCAACCAACACCGCCGAGCGCAAAATCTACGCCACCAACCTTGCCGTGAAGACCGCAGTCATGGAGCAGGTGGCACGCTTCCAGGAATACCTGACCCAGCGCTATTGGTGCCTCACAGACGGCTGGTTGCAGTACCGCGGCTGGCACACGGTGAATGCGCCCGGCTACGCCATCTGGGAAGCAGTCACCAAGAAGGACAATGTCGCCGGACGTATCGCCCGCATCGAGAAGCTGCAGGCAGCCAAGGAGGCTGATGGAGGCCTGTCAGGCCGCTGGGAAAAGCGCAAGGAGGCTTGGAAGTACTACCCGGCCGAGGTTTCAAAGCTCGCCTTCGATTACCTGCGCACCAAGGAAGAGAAAGACGTCTGGGACGCCGACAAGTTTACCGAGAAGGACGGCACGGAAGTCCTGATGGACCCGGGCAACTGGGCCGAGTACCGCTCGGAGTTCATCCTCAATTACCTTGAGGCCACCGACAAGATCCTCGCCCAGGTAACCACGACGAACGTGTATGCCGTACAGGTATGGCCGCAAGCCCTGGCCACGGCGCAGGCCGCGCGCGACGACGTGATGTCGCTGACGTACTCGTGGGAGTACTACGTGCGCAAGGACATCCTGAAGGAGGAGGGGGAACCGATCATCGAATCATGGAAGCGCGAAGACCAGGCCATGCCGACGCTGGACCTGTCGAAGTACTACAAGCGCGGCACTACAGCGCCGGGCACACTGAAGACCCGCTTCGACGGCAACCTGACGCAGATCAAGAGCGAGGTGAAGGTAGGGGATTTCATCGCCACCTACCGCCGGGCAATCGACCAGGAGGTTGAAGCAAAGAACCTGCCAGGCGCCCGCCCACCAAGCGCCCCAACACAGGACTAAGCCAGACCAAATCAAGAACCGGGGGTCGGAAAAATCCGACCCCCGTCAAATCCAACTCCGGGGCCGGAGGAATCAAGATGCGACGCTCACGCATCGGCCCCGCTGCATTTGCAGCCGCTTTGCTAGTCTGCCTCGTCGTGGCTCTCTGGGCACTATCCAGGCCTGTAGAGGCGCCGGGAGTTCAAGTTCAGAGCCCGGTCTTTGATCCACCACCCGAGTTTGTCGAGGATATCCCGCCGACTACCGAGCCAGGACCGACGATCACCCCGCACGAATGGCAGCGCGTAACCACCAGTCCGGAGTTCGCCGCAGATCGTGTGCGTCCCAGGATTCCTCCGTCGTTTCCGGACGAACTCTACCTGAACAACCGATTGCTGCTGCGGCAAGTTTGTCTGGACTGCAACGGCGCACAGATGCGCAT